>JAEWBW010000515.1 GCA_023390955.1 Pseudomonadota bacterium | reverse complement strand
ATCTACACCTCCGAAGATGCCCGCAAGACCGTGCTGTCGCGCACCCCGATCGGCCGCGGTGGTGAGCCGAGCGAGGTTGCGTCGGTCGTGGCGTTTTTGGCGAGCGACGATGCGTCGTATATCACCGGGCAGACGATCTATCCGGATGGCGGGCGGTTGATCCTGAACTACACAGTGCCGGTGAAGGAGAAGTAGGGGACGCTCGTCATTGCGAGGAGCGAAGCGACGAAGCAATCCAGACTGTCTCGACGGAAAGACTCTGGATTGCTTCGCTTCGCTCGCAATGACGATGGAGGGTGCAGCGTACCCCTCACTCCGCCGCCCTTACCGTCCCATATCCCAGCCGCTTCGATATCCCGCTTGCGCAGTCCCGCAGCTCGTTCGCGAGCGCGCTGTCCCAGCCGGCGTCGAACGACGCCTCCGGGCCCATCGCCGTGATCACCAGCGCGACGTGGCCTGCATAGTCGAACACCGGCGCGGCGAAGGCGTTGACGCCGGGGAGGGGATCGCCGAGCGCGCGGGCGAGGCCGTGCTTGCGCACCTCGGCCAGCATCTCGGCGGTCTTCGGTGATTTCGGCGCGCGCTTCGGATTGTAGCCGACGCCATAGCGGTCGAGCCCGCCGTCCAGCGCGGCGCTGACGATTTTTGGCGGCATGAAGGCGGCGAATGCGCGGCCGGTCGCGGTCTCCAGCAGCGCCATCACCGAGCCGACCCGCATGGCGATGTGCACCGGGCGGCTCGGCTCCTCGATCTGCACCACGGTCGGTCCGTTGCTGCCCCAGATCGCCAGCGAGACCGCGTGGTTGATGCTGCCGGCGAGCGTTGCGATCCGCGGCGTCGCGATGCGCACCGCGGAGAGGCGGCGCAGGCTGATCAGGCCGAGCTCCAGCGCCAGTGCGCCGATCTCGTAGCGGCCGGTGGTCTCGTCCTGCTCGATCAGCCCGATCCGCGAAAAGCTGACGAGATAGGGATGCGCCTTGGCCGGCGCCATGCCGGCCTCACGGGCGAGATCGCGCAGCATCATCGGCTCGCCGCTTTTGGCGAGCGCGCGGAGCAGTTCTCCGCCGACCTCGATCGACTGGATGCCGCGGCTCTCTCGCTTCATGTCCCCGTCTCGTAGCGTTACGCCGCGCTGCGCTCCGCAGCGCTTTCGGCGAGATGACGCCCGGCAATGTAGCCGAAGGTCAGCGCGGGCCCAAGCGTGATGCCGGCGCCGGGATAGTTGCCCCCCATGATGCTCGCCATGTCGTTGCCGGCGGCATAGAGCCCGGGGATGACACGCCCCTCCGAATCGAGCGCGCGGGCGTTTTCGTCGGTGACGATGCCGGCATAGGTGCCGAGGTCGCCGACCACCATCTTGATGGCGTAGTAGGGACCGTCCTGCAGCGGCGCGATGCAGGGGTTGGGCCCGTGCGTCGCATCGCCCTGATAGCGGTTATAGGCCTTTGAGCCCTTGCCGAAGGCGGCGTCATGGCCCTGCGCGGCCGTGGCGTTGAACTGCGCGACGGTATCGGTAAACGCCCCGGCGTCGATGCCGGCCGTCGCGGCCAGCGCTTCGAGCGTATCGCCGCGCATGAGGTAGCCGGTCTTCAAATGATGGCCGAGCGGCATCGGGAACGGCGGCACGCAGCCGAGGCCGTACTTCCGCAGCGTCTTGTGATCGCAGACGAGATACGCCGCGATCTCCTCGCCGGGCTTGGCCGCCTTGACCATGGCCTGGACGAAGTCGTGATAGGAATTGCCTTCATTGGCAAAGCGCTTGCCATCGCGCATCACGGCGATGACGCCGGGCTTTGCGCGGTCGATGAAGTGGGGCATCACGCCCTTCGAGCCGTCCTTGCGCGTCGTCAGCGACACCGGCACCCAGGCCGCCGCATTCGGCAGGCGGTTCTCGACATGGCCGCCGGCAGCCTCCGCAAGGCGGAGGCCGTCCCCGGTGTTGCCGGTCGGGCCCGGCGAATAATGCTCGTTGCCGGTCGGGGCGTGCGGAAACATCTGCTTGCGCCGGGCGACATCGTGCGGGAAGCCGCCGCAGGCGAGCACCACGCCATGCTTGGCGCGGATGCAGACGTTGCGCCCCTCGCGCACGACGACCGCGCCGGTGACAGCGCCGTTCTCGGTCGTAAGCTCGCGCACCGGCGAGGACAGCCACAGCGGAATCTTCAGGTCGAGCGCGGATTTGGCGAGACGCCCGGCGAGCGCGTTGCCGTTGGTCAGGGTCATGCCGCGGCCGTAGCGCATCACGTCCATGAGATGCCGCGACAGCCGCTTGGCGACATACACCGCCGAGGTCAGCGATTTCGTCGCGCGCATGAAATGGATGATCTCCTTGCCGCTGCCCAGCATCATGCCGAACACGGTGAGTTCGGGCAGCGGCATGCCCAGTGTCTTGATGTGGTCGCCGAGCTCGCGGCCGTCGAACGGGCGCGTCACCATCGAGCGGCCGCCTTGCGTGCCGCCCGGCGCTTCCGCGTGATAGTCCGGAAACACCAGCGGCATGTCGAAGCGCAGAGACGTCTTGGTGGTGAAGAAGTCCACCGCCTCAGGACCGGCCGAGAGGAAGGCATCGACGCGCGCGGCGTCGAAATTATTGCCGGCCTCGTGGCGCAGGTAAGTGCGCGCCTGCTCCGGCGTCTCCTCGATGCCGTAGGCGCGGGCGAGTGAGGTGCCGGGAATCCAGAGCCAGCCGCCGGAACGGGCGGTGGTGCCGCCGAAGCGCGGCTCCTTCTCCACGATCAGCACGTCCAGTCCGCGGGCGCGCGCGGTGATGGCGGCCGCCATTCCCGACGCGCCTGATCCAGCCACGAGCACGTCGCACTCGTAAGTCTCGCCTGCGTTGTGCTCGTTGCTGGCCATGCCTCACCTCACTTCTTCAGCAGCGGACATTTGGATTCGGACACGGGACGGAATGCATCCTCGCCCTTCACCGTCTTGACGATCTCGAGATAGTCCCAGGGCTCCTTGGACTGCTCGGGCGACTTCACCTTGGCGAGATACATGTCGCGGATGACGCGGCCGTCCTCGCGCAGCTTGCCGCCATGAACGAATGTATCCTCGATCGGCAGCTCGCGCATCTTGGCCATCACCTTGGCCGAATCGTCGGTGCCGGCGGCCTTGATCGCCTTCAGATAATGCAGCACCGAGCCATAGACGCCGGTCTGGATCATGGTCGGCATCACCTTGGTGCGCTCGTAGAACTTCTTCGACCAGGCGCGGGTGTGCTCGTCCATGCTCCAGTACGACGCCGTGGTCATGTAGGTGCCCTGCGCGGCCTTCAGGCCGATGGCGTGGACGTCGGTGTCGAACATCAACAGGCCGACCAGCTTCTGGCCGCCCTGCACCAGGCCGAACTCGCCGGACTGCTTGATCGCATTGTCGGTGTCCTGGCCGGCATTGGCAAACGCCACCACGTCGGCCTTGGAGCTTTGCGCCTGCAGCGCGAAGGAGGAGAAGTCCGCGGTGTTGGTCGGATGCTTGACACCACCGAGCACCTTGCCGCCGAGCTCGTTGATGAAGCGCGTCGCGTCCTTCTCGAGCTGCTGGCCGAAAGCGTAGTCGGCGGTGATGAAGTACCAGGATTTGCCGCCTTCCTTGATCACGGCGGAGGCGGTCACCTTGGACAGCGCGTAGGTGTCGTAGGTGAAATGCACGGTGTTCGGGCTGCACAGCTCGTCAGTCAGGGAGCTGGCGCCGGGGCCGGAGAGCAGGGCGATCTTGTTGCGCTCGCGCACCATATTGTGCACGGCGATCGCGATGCCGGAATTGGGGATGTCGACCACGGCGTCGACCTTGCCGTTGTCGAACCAGCCGCGGACGATCTGCACGCCGACGTCGATCTTCATCTGGTGGTCGGCGCTGATGATCTCGTTCGGCTTGCCGAGCACGGTCGGCCCGAACTCCTCGACCGCCATCTTGGCCGCCTCGACCGATCCGGGCCCGCTGTTATCGCGGCCCCAGCTCGACAGGTCCGTCAGCACGCCGATCCGCACGGCATCGTCGGAGACTTGCGCGGTTGCCGTTGAAGTCATTGCCGTCGTCATCATGCCCGCGAGCGCGGCGCAGGCCAAAAGCCCTCTCATTGTCGTTTCCTCTCTCTTTTCTTGGCCGCAGTGCGGCTGGGTTATTGAGCGAGAGATTAGATATTGGCGAATTAGTTTGTCAATGACGAATAAGCGGGTCGTCCTGGCGAAAGCCAGGACCCATTACCCCAGGGAGGTGTTTTGCGATGACTGGCTGCCACTGCGCGTCACAACATGGAGCGGTGGCTATGGGTCCTGGCTTTCGCCAGGACGACGATGGAGAGACCGACAACGTAGAGGACGTCGAGAGTGTGGACAGCAATACGCGGGCAGGTTGCAGCGCCCGTTGCGATTGGCCATCATGGTTCCGGAAATTCTGGGGCAGGGCATGACGGCAGCAGCGGGGGTCTCCGGCGCGACGGAGAAATCGACGACGGCGCATGTGGTGTGGGCGAGCGCGCTCGGCACCGCGATCGAGTGGTACGACTTCCTGATCTACGGCACGGCGGCTGCGCTGGTGCTCAACAAGCTGTTCTTCCCGAGCTTCGATCCCTTCGTTGGCACGCTCGCGGCGTTCTCGACCTATGCAGTCGGCTTCGTCGCGCGTCCGATCGGTGGCGCCATCATCGGCCATTTCGGCGACCGGCTCGGGCGCAAGGCGATGCTGGTCTTCACCATGATCGCGATGGGGATCGGCACCTTCCTGATCGGTTGCCTGCCGACCTACGAGCAGATCGGCGTCTGGGCGCCGATCCTGCTGATCGTGCTGCGCTTCGTGCAGGGCATCGGGCTCGGCGGCGAATGGAGCGGCGCGGTCGTCATGGTGGTCGAGCACGCCGGCAACCGCCGCGGCTTCTACGGCAGCCTGGTGCAGATCGGCTTTCCCGTCGGCGTCGCAGCCTCGACCGGCATCTTTGCCTTGATGACCAAGCTGCCCGAGGCCGACTTCCTGAGTTGGGGCTGGCGCGTGCCTTTCTGGATCAGCATTCTGCTGGTCGGCGTCGGCTTCATTGTGCGGATGCGGCTGGTTGAGACGCCGCACTTCAAGGAAGTGGTCGAGCGCAAGGAGGTTCTGGCGCAGCCGGTGTTCGAGGTGCTGCGTCGCGACTGGCGCAGCTTCCTGCTCGCGATCGGCATCACGGTCTCCGAGGTGGGCCTCGCCTATCTGCTCACGGTGTTCACCGTGGTCTACGCCACGACAAAGCTCGGCTTGCCGCGGCAGGTGATTTTGGAAGCGGTCGTCTATGCCGCGATCGTCGAGTTCGCGACGCTGCCCTTAGCGGGATGGCTGTCAGACATCTTTGGCCGCAAGGCGCTGTATCTCGCGGGCGGCGTGTTCTCGGTGGCGCTCGCGTTTCCGCTGTTCTGGTTCCTCGACACCAAGGAGCCTGTGCTGATCACGCTGGCGCTGGTCGTGACCATGACGCTGACCCATGCGCTGCTGTTCGGACCGAAGGCGGCGTTCATGCCGGAACTTTTCCGCACCCAGGTGCGCTACAGCGGCGCTTCGCTCGGCGCCAATGTGGCGGCGGCCCTGAGCGGCGGCTTCTCGCCGCTGATCGCGACCGCATTGCTGGCCTGGGCAGGATCCTATTGGGCGGTGTCGGTCTACATCATCGCCCTCTCGATCGTCACGATCATCGCGACCCTGATGGCGCCCGAGACGGCGCACGACCGCTTGAGAACCTGACGCGCTGGTGAGGCGTTGCCGGAGGAGGGGCAATCCACTATCAGCGAGGCAGGCGCCCGCGAGGCTGCCCTCAAGGGAGAAAACACATGAAAAACACCTCCTCACCCACGCGACGCGGTCTGCTCGCAACTGCCGCGGTCGCCACCGCTGCCACCATGGCCGATGTCGTGCCGGCCTCAGCGCAGGCAGGCCCCAAGCCGATCTTTGCGGTGCCGATGGTCACTATTCCGATCGTCGGCGAGAAGGACGTGTTCCAGGTCCGTCGCATCTACTGTATCGGCCGCAACTATGCGGCGCATGCGATCGAGCGCGGCTCGGATCCGAACCGCGAGCCGCCGTTCTTCTTCCAGAAGCCGACGGACGCGATCCAGAATGTTGCGATCGGCCAGGTCGCGGATCATCCCTATCCGTCGCTGACGAAAAACTATCATCACGAGGTCGAGCTGGTTGCGGCGTTGAAATCCGGTGGGACCAACATCCCGGCTGATAAGGCGCTCGAGCATGTCTACGGTTATGCGCTCGGTCTCGACATGACCCGGCGCGATCTGCAGAACGGCATGGCTGCGGAAAAGAAGCCGTGGGAGATAGGCAAGAGCTTTGATCATGCCGCGGTGATCGGCCCGATCCACCCGGCCAGCAAGACCGGTCATTTCGAGAAGGGGGCGATTTCGCTCGCGATCAACGGGACGGTGAAGCAGAACTCCGATCTCAGCAAGATGATCTGGAGCGTCGCCGAGCAGATCGCAAAGCTCTCCGAAGCGTTCGAGCTCAAGGCCGGCGACATCATCTATTCCGGCACGCCGGAGAATGTCGGCCCCGTCGTGAAGGGCGACGTGCTTCTGTGCAAGCTCGAGGGCCTGCCGGACATGTCGATCAAGATCGTCTAGTTGCCGGGGCCGTCACCTCTCCCCGCTTGCGGGGAGAGGTCGGATTGCATCGAAGATGCAATCCGGGTGAGGGGGTACAGCTCCATCGATAGTCGCATGCGCCGAGAGAGGCCCCTCACCCCAACCCTCTCCCCGTAAGAACGGGCGAGGGAGCGCATCTCC
>JAEWBW010000324.1 GCA_023390955.1 Pseudomonadota bacterium | reverse complement strand
TCAAGATCGCGATCACCGCGTCGGACCACGACCGCGCCGCGATCAAGATCCACGACATCGGCCTGCGCCTGATCAAGAACGAGAAGGGCGAGACCGGTTTCGAGGTTCTGGTCGGCGGCGGTCTCGGCCGCACACCGTTCATCGCCAAGACCATCAAGCACTTCGTGCACGGCCGGGATATCCTGAGCTATATCGAGGCGATCCTGCGCGTCTACAATCAGTACGGCCGCCGCGACAACATCTACAAGGCCCGCATCAAGATCCTGGTGCACGAGCACGGCATCGAGAAATTCTCGCGCGAGGTCGAGGAGGAGTGGCAGCACATCCGCGAGTCCTCGCTCCAGCTCGACGACAGCGTGATCGAGGACATCCGTTCGCGCTTCAGCTATCCGGCCTACGAGAAGCTGCCGCATATGCCCGACGAGCTGCGCCAGGCCGCCGCCGATGCGGACTTCGAGGCGTGGCGCAAGAACTCGGTCGCGCCGCACAAGGTCCAGGGCTACTCGATCGTCACGATCTCGCTGAAGCCGGTCGGTGGACCTCCGGGCGATGCCACTGCCGACCAGATGGACGCGCTCGCCGATCTCGCCGACAAATTCTCGTTCGGCGAGGTTCGCGTCGGCCACGAGCAGAACCTGGCGCTGCCGCATGTCGCCAAGCGCGATCTGCCGGCGCTGTGGAAGGCTCTCGACAAGCTCGGGCTGGCAACGCCGAACGTCAATTTGATCACCGACATCATCGCCTGCCCCGGGCTCGACTATTGCTCGCTGGCGAACGCACGTTCGATCCCGATCGCGCAGGAGCTGACGCGGCGCTTTGCCGATCACGAACTCGCCAACCTGATCGGCCGGCTGCACATCAACATCTCCGGCTGTATCAACGCCTGTGGCCATCACCATGTCGGCCACATCGGCATTCTCGGCGTCGAGAAGAACGGCGAGGAGGTCTACCAGATCACCATTGGCGGCCGCGCCGACGAAAGTGCGGCGCTCGGCAATCTGATCGGACCCGGCGTCAAGTTCGACGAGGTCGCCGACGTCATCGAAGATATCGTGGAAGCCTATCTCGCGCTGCGCGAACGCCCCGAGGAGCTGTTCGTCGACACGGTGAAGCGGCTCGGTGTCGAACCCTTCAAGGAGCGCGTCTATGCCACTCGTTAAGGGCGGAAAAATCGTCGAGGACAGTTTTGCCAAGCTCGACGCCGATGCGCCGCTGCCGGCCGACGGCGACATCCTGGTGCCGGCCGATCGCTTCCTGAAGGAGGCCGACGCCCTGCTGGCGCGCGCCGGCAAGGTCGGCGTGATCTGGCCGAACAACCGCGACATCGCCGAGCTGGTGCCGTATCTCGGCAAGCTGCCCGAGATCGCGCTGCTGTTTCCGAGCTTCCGGGACGGCCGCGCCTACAGCCAGGCCCGGCTGCTTCGCGAGCGCTACAATTATCGCGGCGAAATACGCGCCACCGGCCAGGTGCTGCGTGACCAGTTCGTGTTCATGCTGCGTGCCGGCTTCGACAGCTTTGAGGTCAAGAAGCAGGCCGACGCGGAAGCGTTTGCGCAGACCGTGAAACGTTACTCGGTGTTCTACCAGCCGACCGGCGATGGCCGGATCACGGCGCTGCACCGGCGCATGCAGTTGCGTCACTCCGAGGGTGTCGGAACGTGAGCATAGTTGCGTCCCCGGTTTCCTCAGCGTCAGCTCCTGTGCAGCCCTCGGCGGAGGATCTCGATCGCGCTTTGCGCGATGCTTCGCCCGGGGAGGTCATTGCAACGGCGCTGAATACCGCCGGACGCGATCAGCTTGCGCTCGTATCGTCGTTCGGTACGGAATCGGCGGCGCTGCTGAGTGTGATGGCGGACGTCGATCCCGCGATTCCCGTCGTGTTCCTCGACACCGGCTGGCTGTTCGAGGAGACGCTGGTCTATCGCGACACGCTGATCGCAGCGCTGGGCCTCACCGACGTGCGCTCGATCAAGCCGCTCGCGGAGACGCTGACGCGCGAGGATCCCGACCGCGAACTCTGGTTCTCCGATCCCGACGCCTGTTGCCGTATCCGCAAAGTCGAGCCGCTCGCGCGCGCACTCAAGCCGTTCGCAGCATGGATCAACGGCCGCAAGAAGTTCCAGGGCGGCGCGCGTGCCGAGATTCCGGTGGTCGAGCAGGACGGTGCGCGGCTGAAATTCAATCCGTTCGCCAACGTCACGCGCGACGACATCGCCGCAATCTACGCGCGCGCCAAATTGCCGCAGCACCCGCTGCAAGCGTCAGGCTTTCTGTCCGTTGGCTGCATGCCGTGCACCAGCCGAACGGCTGCCGGCGAGGACGAGCGCGCCGGTCGATGGCGCGGCCGCAGCAAGACAGAATGCGGCATTCACACGATGAAGATTTCGTAGCACAGCTAAGCTGCCACGCTGCGAACAAGAAAATCCGCTTCCGTTGACTTGAGTACGTTTCGCCACGAGTTTCGCCTGCATGCCTTGGACGACATCGAGGTCGTCGAAGTGAATGGAGATGGACATGTTGCGCCGTATCGTTCCGCTCGCGGCTGGACTGCTTTGGGCAAGCTCGGCTCTCGCTGCTGACATCAATCTGCTGAACGTGTCGTACGATCCGACACGCGAGCTCTACGCCGAATTCAACAAGGCGTTCGCCGGTGCCTATCAGAAGGAGACTGGCAAGAGTGTCGAGATCAAGCAGTCGCATGGCGGTAGCGGATCGCAGGCGCGCGCGGTGATCGACGGACTGCAGGCCGACGTGGTGACGCTCGCGCTCGCCTACGACATCGATGCCGTCGCCAGCAAGGGCCTCATTGCGGCCGACTGGCAGAAGCGGCTGCCGCAGAATTCATCACCTTATACCTCGACCATTGTTTTCCTGGTGCGCAAGGGTAATCCCAAGGCGATCAAGGACTGGGATGATCTGATCAAGCCCGGCGTTGCCGTGATCACGCCCAACCCGAAGACCTCGGGCGGCGCACGCTGGAATTACCTGGCGGCCTGGGGCTTTGCGCAGAAGAAGTTCGGCTCGGCCGACAAGGCCAAGGAATTCGTTGGAAAGCTGTTCCAGCAGGTGCCGGTGCTTGATACCGGCGCGCGCGGCGCGACTGTGACCTTCGTCGAGCGCGGCGTCGGCGACGTGCTGCTTGCCTGGGAGAACGAGGCGTTCCTCGCCCTCAAGGAACTCGGTCCGGAGAAATTCGAGATCGTGGCGCCGCCGCTGTCGATCCTGGCCGAGCCGCCGGTCTCGATCGTCGACAAGGTTGCCGACAAAAAGGGCACGCGAAACGTGGCCGATGCCTACCTTCAGTATTGGTACACGAAGGAAGGCCAGGAGATCGCAGCGCGCAATTTCTATCGTCCGCGTGATGCCGAGATCGCTAAAAAGTATGAAAAGTCCTTTGCAAAGGTCGAGCTGTTCACGATCGACGATGTGTTCGGCGGCTGGACCAAGGCGCAGAAGGAACATTTTGCCGACGGCGGCGTCTTCGATCAGATCTACAAGAACTGATTGGCGTGACCGTGGAGGCTTGAGCAGGGGGCCTGGTGAGCGCAATCGCAACGCGACGACGGACATTGCCGGGCTTCGGTCTCACCATGGGACTGACGCTCTCCTGGCTGTCGATCATCATCCTGATTCCGCTCGCCGGCCTGTTCCTGAAATCGCTCGAGCTCAGCCCCGAGCAGTTCTGGAACATCCTCACCAGCCGCCGCACGCTCAACGCGCTGCGCGTGTCCTTCGGACTCGCCTTCGCCGCAGCCTGCGTCAATCTGGTGATGGGCAGCATCATCGTCTGGGCGCTGGTGCGCTACCGCTTCCCGGGACGGCGGCTGTTCGACGCCATCGTGGACATTCCCTTCGCACTGCCGACCGCGGTGGCCGGCGTGGCGCTGACCTCGCTGTTCGCCGAGAAGGGCTGGCTGGGCGCGCCGCTTGCCGCGGCCGGCATCAAGGTCGCCTTCACGCCGCTCGGCATCTTCGTCGCCATGGTCTTCATCGGCATTCCCTTCGTGGTGCGAACCGTTCAGCCGGTGCTGCAGGATCTCGATCCCGAGATCGAGGAAGCCGCGGGTAGCCTGGGTGCCAGCCGCTGGCAGATCATCACGCGCGTGATCCTGCCCAGCCTGACGCCGGCCTTGCTCACGGGCCTCGCGCTCGCCTTTGCACGTGCCGTCGGCGAATACGGTTCGGTGATCTTCATCGCCGGCAATTTGCCGAACGTCTCCGAGATCGCGCCACTCCTGATCGTGATCCGGCTGTCCGAATTCCGTTACGCCGATGCGACCGCGATCGCGGTCGTCATGCTGGTCGTGTCCTTTGTCGTCATCTTCGCGGTGAACCGGTTGCAGCGCTGGGCGCAGGACCGGATCCCGGCGGCGCATTGAGGCCGGATGCGATGACGATGCAAATGACACATTCCGCCCCGATCGTCCGGTCCGATGCCAAGGCGCGCGCGCATGCCGCTGCCGCGCGCGGCAGCCTGCGCACCGAGCCGAAGGCGGTGCGCATCGCCATCATCTCGGCTGCCATCCTGTTCCTCTCTATCTTCGTGGTGCTGCCGCTGGTGGTCGTGTTCGCGCAGGCCTTTGCAAAGGGCATCACGGCTTATCTTGCTGCGCTGGCGGAGCCGGAGGCGCTCTCCGCGATCCGGCTGACGCTGCTGGTCGCGGCGATCTCGGTCGGGCTCAATCTCGTGTTCGGCCAGGTCGCCGCATGGGCCATCGCCAAGTTCGAGTTCAAGGGCAAGACGTTCCTGATCACGCTGATCGACCTGCCGTTCTCGGTCAGCCCGGTGATCTCGGGCCTCGTCTTCGTGCTGCTGTTCGGCGCGCTGGGCTATTT
>JAEWBW010000322.1 GCA_023390955.1 Pseudomonadota bacterium | reverse complement strand
AGTCCGAGCAGATCCCCGAGCAGCAGCAGCGCCAGAAGGTCGTGATCGAGCTCACCTCGGGCCGGCCCAGCTTCGATGTCGTTCATCTCAGCTATCACGTGCAGAAGCGGCAGTTCGAGAAGGCCGGCTGGCTCGCCGACATGACGCCCTACATGAAGGATCCGACGCTGACCGCGCCCGATCTCGTCGAGAGCGACTTCTCGGCCGCCGGCCTGCAATATTGCAAGAACGACAAGGGCCAGATGCTGTCGCTGCCGTGGTCGGTCGATTATTTCATCCTCTACTACAACAAGGAGCTGTTCCAGAAGAAGGGCGTCGCGGTCCCCAAGACCTTCGACGAGATGGTCGCGGCGGCCGAAAAGCTCACCGACGCCAAGGACGGCACCTTCGGCTTCGTCGGGCGCGGCCTGCGCAACGCCAACATGACGCTGTGGACCAACTTCTTCCTCAACTACGGCGGTGAATTCCTCGACGCCAAGGGCAACATCCTGACCGACGGTCCGGAGGCCATCGCAGCGACGAAAATGTACCAGACCCTTCTGACGAAGGTGGCGCCTCCCGGCGTCGTCGGCTTCAACTGGATGGAGTCGATGGCCTCGTTCACGCAAGGGCGCTCCGCGATGTGGATCGACGGCGTCGGCTGGGCGCCGCCGCTGGAGGATCCGGCCGCTTCGCGCGTCGTCGGCAAGGTCGGCTACACCGTCGTGCCCGCCGGGCCGAAGGGGCAGTTTTCGGCGACCTATGGCGACGGCATCGGCATCGCTGCGGCCAGCAAGAACAAGGAAGCCGCCTACCTGCTCTGCCAGTGGGTGGTGTCGAAGAAGCAAGGCGCGCGGCTGCTGCAGGCCGGCGGCGGCGTGCCGTTCCGCAACTCGATCCTGAACGATGCCGAGGTCCAGAGCGGCGTGAAGATGCCGAAGGAGTGGCTGCAGTCGGTGATCGACTCCGCCAAGATCAGCAAGCTCGGCCTGCCTGTGATCATCCCGGTCGCCGAATTCCGCGATCTCGTCGGCGCCGCAATCACCTCGACCATCACGGGCACCGATCCGGCCACGGAGCTGAAGAAGGCCCACGAGCAGTTCCGGCCGATCCTGGAGCGCAGCGAAAAGGCGTGAGTGCGTTGACACAATCGACTCCGGCCGCGGCTTCGACCGAGGCCGCGCCGGAGAAGCAATTGCGGCCGCCGTCCTACTGGCCGTTCGTGCTGCCGGCGCTGATCGTCGTGCTCGCGATCATCATCTTTCCGTGGGTCTTCACGATCTGGATGAGCCTGAACGAGTGGAAGGTCGGCTCGCCGACCACCTTCGTCGGGATCTCCAACTATCTGCGGCTGACGTCCGATCCCCGCTTTGCGGAAGCGGTGGTGCACACCCTGGTCTACACCGTGCTCTCGGTGGTACTGCCGCTGATCCTCGGCACGCTCGCGGCCGTGGTGTTTCACCAGAAATTTGCCGGACGCGGTTTCCTGCGCGGCATCTTCATCATGCCGATGATGGCAACGCCCGTGGCGATCGCGCTGGTCTGGACCATGATGTTCCACCCGCAACTCGGCGTGCTCAATTATCTGCTGTCGCTGGTCGGAATCCCGGCGCAGCTCTGGGTGTTTCATCCCGCGACCGTGATCCCCTCGCTGGTGCTGGTCGAGACCTGGCAATGGACCCCGCTGGTCATGCTGATCGTGCTCGGCGGCCTCGCCGCGATCCCGACCGAGCCCTATGAGAGCGCACAGATCGACGGCGCCAGCTTCTGGCAGGTGTTCCGCTTCATCACCCTGCCGCTGATCATGCCGTTCCTGTTCATCGCCGGCATGATCCGCATGATCGATGCGGTCAAAAGCTTCGACATCATCTTCGCGATCACCCAGGGTGGACCGGGCTCGGCCTCAGAGACCATCAACATCTACCTCTACAGCGTCGCCTTCGTCTATTACGACCTCGGCTACGGATCGGCGATCGCGGTGGTGTTCTTCCTGCTGATCGTCGCGCTGGCGGCCGTCATGCTCTATGCCCGCCAGCGCATGGTGTGGACCGAAATCGCGAGTGACGCATGAACATGCGGCAGATCATGGGCAAGGTCGGGCTGTGGCTCTCGGTGTTCGTCATCGTGTCGCCGGCGATCCTGTTCTTCCTCTGGATGGCATCGCTGTCGCTCAAGTTCGAGGTCGACAACGCCGCTTATCCGCCGGTGTTCATCCCCGAGCACTTTGCGTGGAAGAACTACGCCGACGTGCTGAACTCCAATCGGTTCGTCACCTATTTCATCAACAGCCTGGTCGTGACCGGCAGCGCCACGCTGCTTGCGCTGCTCGTCGGCGTTCCCGCCGGCTACGGCATCGCACGGATGTCCGCGCACAAATCCGCGGTCGTGATCCTGATCGCCCGCATCACACCGGGCCTGTCTTATCTGATCCCGTTGTTTTTGCTGTTCCAGTGGCTCGGATTGCTGGGCACGCTGGTGCCGCAGATCATCATCCATCTGGTGGTGACGGTGCCGATCGTGATCTGGATCATGATCGGCTATTTCGAGACCACGCCGATGGAGCTGGAAGAAGCCGCGCTGATCGACGGCGCAGGGCGCTGGCAGGTGTTTCGCCACGTTGCGCTTCCGATCGCGCGGCCAGGCATCGCGGTCGCCTTCATCCTCGCCGTGATCTTCTCCTGGAACAACTTTGTGTTCGGCATCGTGCTGGCGGGACGCGAGACACGCACGCTGCCGGTCGCCGTCTACAACATGATCTCGTTCGACCAGCTGAGCTGGGGGCCGCTGGCGGCGGCCGCCCTCATCGTCACCTTCCCTGTGCTGCTGCTCACCGTGCTCGCCCAGCGGCAGATCGTCGCCGGGCTCACAGCGGGGGCCGTCAAGGGCGGATAACTCAGTCCGCGGTCTTCATCGCCTCCAGAACCGCGGCTGAGTTCGCGACCCAGCCGAAGATGCCGCCCTGGGCCTTGATCATCTTCAGGCCCATCTCGTGAAACTCGGGGAAGTAGGACGCGCAGCCGTCTGCGATGACGACGCAGCGATAGCCGCGGTCGTTGGCCTCGCGCACGGTGGTGTTGACGCAGACCTCCGTGGTGACACCGCACACCAGCAAATTCTCGACGCCGTATTTCTCCAGCACGTCCGTGAGCTCGGTGGCGTAGAACGCGCCCTTGCCGGGCTTGTCGATCACGATCTCGCTGTCGAGCGGATAGAGTTCGGGAATGATGTCGTGACCGGCTTCGCCGCGGATCAGGATGCGGCCCATCGGACCGGGATCGCCGATGCGCAAGGATGGTGCGCCACGCTCGACCTTCGCAGGCGGCGCATCGGAGAGATCAGGCAAATGCCCCTCGCGGGTGTGGATCACCAGCATGTCGGCCTCGCGCGCAGCGGCAAGCAGCGCGGCGATCGGCTTCACCGCGCGCGCAAGCTGGCTGACGTCGTTGCCGAGCGTCTCGCCGAAGCCGCCGGGCTCCATGAAGTCGCGCTGCATGTCGATGATGAGAAGCGCCGTCGTTGACCAGTCGAGCGTGATCGGCTCGGGTTCGGCGGCGATGACGCCCGATGCCGGCTTGCTTGCGTTCAACATGACGCGCCCCTTCGCGAGAACCACGATGGCGCGAAGTGCTGCAAGTGCCGTGCCATTGTGTGCAATTGCACCGGCGCGGCGGCATCGAAGGGTTTCGTAGCTCGCTCAGAAGCTTACGCGAGACGCCGACGTCAGCCTATTGCTGACGCGGCGACTCCGCGACACGCATTTGCTCAAGCCTTGGGCAGTTTGTTTGCGTCCACGATGCCGGCGAAACTATCGGGCGGGCGGCATTCGGCAGCCGCCGCTGCCTCACCCCCACTGACCGATCCAGAGATTATGCCCCGACACGCCGTCGAACTGTGTTCCGCCCTGGCTCTTATAGATGACGATCGGCGTTGGATTGAGACCGGTCTGGAGCGAGAACTTGCTTCCTGCGATCGCGTAAGTCGCAGTGGCATCCACGCTGTTGTTGAGCGTCACCTTGCAACTCCCGTGCGCTGCATTCTGGGCGTTCAGAAGCTGGATGACGATGGCGAAGTTGCCACTGTTGCCAAATGCCTCATACGAGCCGGAGAACGCCGCCTGCGTAGGGGTGAACGAGGTAAAGCTGCCGGACCCGACCTTGAAGAGCCCCACATAGATCTTCAGATCCCCTGCATGCGTTCCGAAATATTGATCGAGTGCTACCATCACGTCCCTCCTCAAATCGCTTCCACGAGATCGTTGATTGCCTTCGCCACCATGTCGCGATTTTCACGAGGCGCATTTCCTTCGACCCCATCGGCCAGCAAATTTTCGGCTCGTCAGGAGGCGCTGCACGGTTAGAAAACGATGACCTGGGACGGCTGGGCTAAATTCGCCCGACTTGAAAAAACTGCTTGTAAAAAGGCTGAAAGAAACTTCGAAAACTCCTTCCGTTGGCGCGCAACACGCGCGGGCAGCTGACTGCTCACGCCACCCCACACAAGAACACGCCCTCGAATAGACGGCTACTCTCCCCACCCTCTGGTTGTGATCTTTCGAAATCCGAGCGGGATTGTCAACTCTGTCGCAGCGCTATTGCCGAACCCGTCGATCGTCAGTTGCTCCCCACTCCATAGAGCGCCCGATATTCCTTCTCATACGGCGCATAGGAATCCTTCATCGTCGCCATGTTGAGCAGCATGGTCGCGACCACAGCGCCCGTCTTGTCGAATACGCGGGTCACCATCCAGGCGCTCTCGGTGCGACGGCTGCCGGAAAGTGCGACCACCTCGCGCTCGACTTCATACGCCTCGTCGACGAACAGCGGTCCCTTCACCAACCTGATCTCCTGGTCGGCGAACAGGCCGACCGCCGGGCCCTTGGCCGGCAGCGGATCGTCCTTGGAGCGGTACTGGAACAGCACGCTCAGCATCTCCATCGGGATGATCGGCCTGCCCCAGGGGTTGTCCGAGCCCGAATAATAAGGCGAGTTCTCGGTGATGACCGCGAGCTTCTGCCGCAGCGAGAACGGATAGAGGTCGCCCATGTTCTGGTCGAACGCCATCTTGATGGCCTGGCGCTTGCCGGTCTGGCCGACCTTCACATCGCGCAGGATGACGGGATCGGCCAGTGGCTTGAGTTCGCCGAGGCGCGCTTCCAGCGCGGTGGGTGCGGTCGCTTCGCCCACCGATGCAGTACCGCGCAGCACTTCGGTGCCGTCGCGCTTGACCATCTGGATCGTGGTCTGCCGCGTGCCGGGAAGAGGTTTCGACACGATCGCCTGCACCTCCTCGCCTTCGTAACAGACGGCGCGATAATGCGCGGAGAGACAGCCCGTCTCGAACCAGGCCTGCCCCCACAGCCGCTCACCGAGCGGAGCGAATTGGCTGAAATGCGTCGGCCCCTCGATGGTGCCGCCCTTGAAGCCGAGCTTCTGCGCGGTCGCGTCGTCGTGGATCGAGGCGTGCGCGTCGTAGGTCTGCGCCTGCAGCATCTGGCGTGGCTGGCGCCACGGCCCGACCAGGGTTTCGGCAGTCTCTGTAATCCCGGTGTCGAATGCACTTGCGGCCATGGTGGTCTCCTCGCAGCCATGACTAGCAGGAGCCAAAGGGATGCGGCCAGCCATATTGACTTCGGCCACCCATGCTTTTGACTGCGCTAACACGCTTCGCCCAGCCGCAGCCTTCCCGCGGCGCAAAATCCTCGCCGGAACGAGACAAGGACGCCCGAAATGACGCTGTTGCAGGTCGAGCTGGAGGACAAATACCGGCTCGAATCGAAGCGGATCTACCTGTCCGGCACGCAGGCGCTGGTCCGCCTCCCGATGTTGCAGCGCGAACGGGACCGGATCCAGGGCCTGACCACCGGCGGCTTCATCTCCGGCTATCGCGGCTCGCCGCTCGGCATGTACGACCACGCGCTGTGGCGCGCAAAGTCGCACCTGCAGCAGCACGACATCGCCTTCGTCCCCGGCCTGAACGAGGATCTGGCCGCGACGGCGGTGTGGGGCAGCCAGCAGGTCGGGTTGTTTCCGGGCGCCAAGGTCGATGGCGTGTTCGGCATGTGGTACGGCAAGGGACCCGGCGTCGACCGCTCCGTCGATGCGCTCAAGCACGCCAACTCGGCCGGCACCTCGCTGCATGGCGGCGTGCTTGCGCTTGCCGGCGACGACCATGGCTGCCAGTCCTCGACGCTCGCGCATCAGAGCGAGCAGGTGTTCGCGGCTGCGCTCATTCCGGTGATCAATCCGTCGACGCTGCAGGACTATCTCGACCTCGGCCTCTATGGTTTCGCGCTGTCGCGCTTCTCCGGCTGCTGGGTCGGCTTCAAAGCGATCGGCGAGACCGTGGAAAGCTCGGCATCGATCTACAGCGATCCCACGCGCATCCAGATCAAGATCCCCGACGATTTCGAGATGCCGCCGGGCGGCCTCAATATCCGCTGGCCAGATCCGCCGCTGGAGGCGGAGAAGCGCCTGTTCGGACCGAAGATGGCGGCGGTGCAGGCCTTTGCCCGCGCCAACCAGCTCGACCGTATCGTGCTGGATTCCAAGCCGGCGCGGCTCGGCATTCTCGCAACGGGAAAAGCCTATCTCGATCTGCGGCAGGCGCTGGCCGATCTCGGCATCAGCGACAGCGACGCGCAGGACCTCGGCCTTCGCATCTACAAGGTCGCGATGACCTGGCCGCTGGAAGAGAGCGGCGCGCGGCGCTTTGCCGAAGGCCTGCAGGACGTGCTCGTCGTCGAGGAGAAGCGCGGCTTCATCGAAGACCAGCTGATGCGCATCCTCTACAATGTGGATGCCTCCAGGCGCCCGACCGTCACCGGCAAGCGTGACGAGACCGGCGCACCGCTGCTGCCGAGCGAAGGCGAGCTGACGCCGACCATCGTGGCGTCCGCGCTGGTCGCCCGGCTGCGCCGCATCGGGCATCACAGCCCGCTGCTCGAGCAGCGGCTGGCGCGGCTCGAGGCGTTCGAGAAGCCTGCCGTCGGCACCGCGCCGATCAAGCTCGCGCGCACGCCGTTCTTCTGCTCGGGCTGCCCGCACAACTCCTCGACCAAGGTGCCGGAAGGCAGCCGCGCCATGGCCGGCATCGGCTGTCACGGCATGGCCCTGAGCATGCCGAGCCGCCGCACCGATCTGATCTCGCATATGGGCGCGGAGGGCGTGAACTGGATCGGCCAGGCGCCCTTCACCAGCGAGCAGCACATTTTCCAGAACCTCGGCGACGGCACCTACACGCATTCTGGACTGCTGGCGCTTCGCGCCGCCTCGGCTGCCGGCATCAGCATCACCTACAAGATCCTCTACAACGACGCCGTCGCGATGACCGGCGGCCAGCCGGCCGAAGGCAGTTTTAACGTCGCTCAGATCGCGCACCAGGTCTGGGCCGAGGGCGTCAAGCGGCTTGCGATCGTCTCCGACGATCCGACGAAATACCCTGAAGGCGACTACTTCCCGAAGACAGCGACCATCCATCATCGCCGCGAGCTCGATGCCGTGCAGCGCGAGATGCGCGACATCAAGGGCCTCACGGTCATCATCTACGACCAGACCTGCGCGGCCGAGAAGCGCCGCCGCCGCAAGCGCGGGCTCTATCCCGATCCGGCAAAGCGAGCCTTCATCAACGAGCTTGTCTGCGAGGGCTGCGGCGATTGTTCGCAGACCTCGAACTGCGTCTCGGTGCAGCCGCTCGAGTCCGAGTTCGGCCGCAAGCGCCAGATCGACCAGTCGAACTGCAACAAGGACTATTCCTGCGTCGAGGGTTTTTGCCCGAGCTTCGTCACCGTGCATGGCGGCAGCCTGAAGCGGATGAAGACCTCGGCGGTCGATTCCGGCCAGCTGTTCGCCGATTTGCCGCTGCCGGCGGCCCGCGAGCTGGAGGTGCCCTACAACATCCTCGTCACCGGCATCGGCGGCACCGGCGTCATCACCATCGGCGCCCTGCTCGGCATGGCCGCGCATGTCGACGGCCGCGGCTGCTCGGCATTGGACTTCACCGGCCTGTCGCAGAAGAACGGCGCGGTGATGAGCCATGTCCGCATCGCCAACAAGCCGGAGGACATTTCGGCCGTCCGCATCACCAATGGCGGCGCCGATCTCATCCTCGGCTGCGACATGATCGTCTCGGCCGGCCCGAGCGCGCTGATCCGCGCCGAGCGCGGCGTGACCAAGGCGTTCGTCAACGCCGATCTGCAGCCGACCGCAAGCTTCGTGCAAAACCCCGACCTCGATTTCGAGGCGGGCGCGATGCAGACCGTGCTGCGCGACGCCGTCGGCGACAAGAACCTGGAGATCATCGACGCCACCGGCATTGCCGCCGCGTTGATGGGCGACAGCATCGCTACCAATCCCTTCATGCTCGGCTTCGCCTTCCAGAAGGGTGCGATCCCGCTGTCTCTGGAAGCGCTGCTCCGCGCCATCGAGATCAACGGCGCCGCGATCGAGATGAACAAGCTCGCCTTCACCTGGGGCCGCCTCGCCGCGCACGACATCTCGCGTGTCCGCAGCGTTCTGCAGTTCAAGACCCGCGCGAGCGCGCCGGTGAAATCACTCGACGACGTCATCGCGATGCGCGCGGAATTTTTAACCAGCTATCAGGACAAGGCTTACGCAGACCGCTACCTCGCGGCGGTGGCCAAGGTGCGCACGGCCGAGAGCGCGGCCTCGCCCGCCTCCACCGAGCTGACCGAGGCGGTTGCGAAAAACCTGTTCAAGCTGATGGCCTACAAGGACGAGTATGAGGTCGCCCGGCTCTACACCGATGGGAGCTTCGCCAAGAAGGTCGGCGAGAAGTTCGACGGCGAGTTCACGCTCAAATTCCACCTTGCACCACCGATCTTCGCCAAGCGCGACAAGGCGACCGGTCGCCTGCAAAAGCAGGAGTTCGGCCCCTGGATGATGAGTGCCTTCCGCATCCTGGCAAAAATGAAGTTCTTGCGCGGCGGGGCGTTCGATCCGTTCGGCCGCACCGAGGAGCGCAGGACCGAGCGCAAGCTGATCGCGGATTATCTTGCCATGATCGATCAGCGGATGGTCGGAGCGAAGGCCGCGCAGATTCCGCTTCTGGCCAAGCTCGCGCGCGTGCCCGAGACGATCCGCGGTTTTGGCCACGTCAAGGAAGCCAACATCAAGCAGGCCGAGGCGCAGCAGGCGCGGCTGGAAGCTGAGCTGGAGAACAGCCGGTTCGTGGCGGCTGCGGAGTAGTTGCGCTCGCCCTCACACTCGTTGTCATCGCCCGCGAAGGCGGGCGATCCAGTACGCCGCGGCAGTTGTTGTTGACCTCGCGGCCTCTGGAATACTGGATGCCCCGCCTTCGCGGAGCATGACAGCGGTGGGCGTGGTTAGACAGTGGCTCTTGCAGCCCCGGGTATCGGCACCGCCACCGCGCCCTCGGCCAGATGCCGCCCCGCGATGTATCCGAACGTCAGCGCGGGCCCCAGCGTGATCCCCGGCCCCGGATAATTGCCGTTCATGATCGAGCCCATGTCGTTGCCGCAGGCATAGAGGCCGGCGATCGGACGGCCGTCCTCGCGCAGCACGCGCGCCTGAGCGTCGACCTTCATGCCGATTGCGGTGCCGAGGTCGGCGGGATAGATCCGCATCGCGAAGAACGGCGCGCGCGTGATCGGCGCGACGCAGGGGTTCGGCCTGTGTCCGGCGTCGCCGAGATGGCGCTGGTAGATAGTGCTGCCGCGGCCGAATTCGGGATCGCTACCCTCCTTCGCACTCGCATTGTAATTCGCGATCGTCGCAGCCAGCGAGGATGGCTCGATCTCGATCCGCTCGGCGAGATCCTCGATGCTGCCGGCCTCGACCAACTCGCCACTCTTCACGTAACGCCGATAGTTTCGCGTAAATGGCTTGATGCGGCCGAGGCCATAGCTCCAGAGGAAGCTGCGGTCGCAGATCAAATGGAAGGGACGATCGGGCTCGCCATTGCCGTCGCGCAGCATGGCCAGCACGAACTCGTGGTAGGACAGCGCCTCGTTGACGAAGCGGCGGCCAGCTGCGTTCACCGCGATCACGCCGGGTTTGGCACGGTCGGTGACCGTGTGCGGGAACACACCGCGGCTGCCGTCGTCGCGCAGGAAGAGCGAGGCCGGCACCCAATAGGCCGGGCTGGTCGCATCCGCATTCAGCGCGGCGCCGCTTGCAGTCGCAAGGCGGAGGCCGTCGCCGGTGCCTGCGGTGCAGGTCGCTGACACGGCGCGGGCGGCCGGCGGGAAGAAGCGCTTTCGCAAGGGCGCATCATGCGAGAAGCCGCCGGTGGCCAGCACCACGCCGCGGCGCGCCTCGATCACACGGTCCCGCGCGCCATGGCGGATCGTCACGCCGCGCACGCGCTCGCCCTCGATGACGAGGTCTTCGACATCCGCACTGAAGAGGATCTCGACCTGCCGCGCCAGCAGCGAGGCATAGAGCCGCGCGGCGAGCGCGTTGCCGAGATGCAGCGTCGTGCCGCGCGGACTGCGCAACCGCTGCAATGCGTATTGCGAGACCAGGCGCAGCGAACGCAAGGTCGAGCGCAGCGACTTGCCGATCTTGCGCAGATGCGGAATGTCGAGGCGGTTGACCATCATGCCGCCGAACAACGTGAACTCCGGCAACGGCGCCCGCAGCCGCGCAAAATGTGCGCCGAGCCTTGTGCCATCGAAGGCGACCGGCTCCAGCACGCGGCCACCGGCGGTGGCGCCGAGGCGCTCGGGATAATAGTCCGGATAGGTTTTGACGGGCTGCAGCCGCACTTCGGTATTGGCTTCGAGATAAGCCACCGCCTCCGGCCCGCGCGCGAGAAAGGCGGCGCGCAGGCTGGCATTTGCCGCTTCAGGCACGGTGGCCGCAAGATATTGCACGGCGTCCGTGACGCTGTCGGTCAGGCCCGCTTCTTTCATTTTTGCGTTGGCGGGGATCCAGACCATGCCGCCCGACCATGCGGTGGTGCCGCCGACGAACGCCGTCTTCTCGATGACAAGTACGCGCAGACCTTCGGCAGCCGCGACAGACGCCGCCGTCATGCCGCCGGCCCCGGCGCCAATCACGATGACGTCGTAGGTCTCATGGGCCGGCATCATGCGGCGGTGTTCCCGGGACGAGGCATGACACCGTCATACCCCGCCGGGGCACCAGCGCGCTAGCGCTGCGGCTTGCGCTCGACGGGATCGATGTCGATCGCCCGCAACTGGCCGCGCCGCAGCACGTCCATGGACAAGCGCCGGCCGATCCGGTCGCGGTCAAGCACCCGGATCAGATCATCGACACCGTTGATCTCGACGCCGTCGAGGCTGATGACGACGTCGCCAGACAATAGCCCGGCCTTCGCCGCCGGGCCGTCCGGCTCGATCTGGGCCAGCAGCGCACCCATCTTGTTGTCGACGCCTGCCAGCACGGCGTGCCGCCGCGGGATCGGCGCAGTCTGGCCGGCGACGCCGATATAGGCTCGGCGGACATAGCCGTGGCGAATGATCTCCGACAGCACGAACTGCGCGGTGTTGCTCGCCACCGCGAAACAGATGCCCTGCGCGCCGCTGATGATGGCGGTGTTGACCCCGATGACTTCGCCATTCGACGACACCAGCGGCCCGCCGGAATTACCGGGATTGAGCGCCGCATCGGTCTGGATCACATCCTCGATGGTCCGCCCGCTCACCGAGCGGATCGAGCGGCCGAGCGCGGAGACCACGCCGGCGGTCACGGTCGACTCGAAGCCGAGCGGGTTGCCGATCGCGATCACGAGCTGGCCGCGCTTCAACGTCTTGGAGTTGCCGAGCGCCGCATAGGGCAAGTCGCGGACGCCGTTGGCGCGCAACAGCGCCAGATCGGTGTCAGGATCGACGCCCAGCACCCGGGCGTCACCGACGTTACCCTCGACGTCTCGCAGGCGGATCTCCTTCGATGAACCGACCACATGGCTGTTGGTCAGCACCAGCCCGTCGGGCGAGATCACGATGCCCGAACCGAGCCCGCCGCGCTCGCGGCCGTTTGGCACCTTTGGCCCGGTCTCGACGCGCACGACGGCAGGACCGACGCGGTCGGTCACGTCGATCACGGCATTGGAATAGGCGTCCAGCGGGGCCCGGTCATCAGCGGGCACAGAGGCGGTCGTTCGCGATGACGGTGCGTCATCGACGATATCTGAGGTGAAATCCAGCATGGCGAGAGTCCTTGAGGCTCACACAGATGGTGGCCTGCTCCCGCGACCGCAAGATGCCCCGCTGGGCGCAGGGCTGGGCTGCCAGCTCTTGACTGCCGACGCCGCTACGCGCGACGCAGGGTGCCACCCCTCGCCTTGACCGGGTCGAGCAGCGCCCAGTCGCCCTCGGGCAGCACGTGCCCCTTGGGGAATGGCGGACGCATCTCGATACCGAGGGAGCGCAGCACGCGCTCGTCGCGGTAGTAGCATTGCAGTACGACGCGAACGAGGACCGCGGCCGGCCCGCCGCCGCTCTGGCGGAATTGCTTGATCACGCCATCGCGCGCGGCAGCATCGAGGTCGGCGAGCGGCATGCCGGCAAGCTTGGCAAGGTCATCGAGCGCGGCCGCCACGGGTTTGGCGTCGCGGCCGAGTGTTGCCAGAATGTCGGCCTGGATGGCCTCGTCATCGGCGCCGGGCACGCGATATTCCGCGCTCGCCGGAATGATCAGCGCGGCGATCGTGCGAAGATCCTGGCGCTGCCGCGGCGTGAGGGCGATTTGATCGGACATTGAATTCCCTCAGTCGAACAGATTGGCGAGGCGCTGCTTCATCTGGTCGGCGATGTAGAGCGCGAGGGCCTGGATGGTGGAGGTCGGATTCACACCGCCCGAGGTGACGAAAATGCTGCCGTCGACGATGAAGAGATTCTTCACATCGTGCGTGCGCCCCCACTCGTTGACGACGGAGCGGCTCGGATCGGTGCCCATCCGCGCGGTGCCGAGCAGATGCCAGCCGCCCCATGGGATAGGCGAGTTGACACAGAGGTCGGTGGCTCCCGCCATCTCCAGCACCTCGCGGCCGCGGGCGAGCGCGTGGTCCATCATCTTCTGGCTGTTCTCGGAGATGGTGTAGTCGATCTTCGGCGCAGGAATGCCGTGGCTGTCCTTCAGCACCGGATCGAGCGTGACCTGGTTGTGCTCTTCGGGAAGATCCTCGCAGATCGCGGAGAAGCCGAGACGATGGCCATTGAGCTTGCGGAAGACGCGGTGATGATCCTCACCCCAGGGCAGAATGCCCTTCTGCTCGCTGACGACAGCCTCGAACACCGGCCCGGCGCCGCGGCCGAACTGGATGCCATAGCCGCGGACGAAGCCG
>JAEWBW010000312.1 GCA_023390955.1 Pseudomonadota bacterium | reverse complement strand
CCGCGCCATTGCACGGCCTCCCAATTCCTTCAGCTCAACGTCGTTGCCCTGATAGACTGCCAAGCGTGCAGCCCGGAGTTCGCTCTCGTTGAGCATGTCCGAGAGTAGATCGACGGTCGCGCCAGTGTCAGCGAGGACAGCGTTAGCCTGTGCAGTGTAGCCCGCGACGACAGCCGAGACCTGTTCGTTGCCGATGCCAGTAGGAAGGTGCTGCGGCAGCTCGCCAGATACGACGGCGTCTTCAAGCAAGGACGATACGGCGATGCCGCCGATAGCCTCGTTGGCCTGCTCAATCGCAGCGGTAGAAGCGTTGATTGCCTTCGCTTGCTCTGCCGTGGCTTTGATCGTGTTCTCGTCGTTGCTCTGAGGCTGCTGTGGCTGCTGCTGAACCTGGGGCTGCTGATTGCTCGTAGGGGCAGCGGCGACCCCTGCCCTAAAAGACGGATCGTAGTCCTGGGGTATGAGACCGCCAGCCTTCGCAGCTTCGATGGTCGTGGTCATTCCACCTACAGTGACCATGCCCGGACGGGGCGAGGACACTGCGCTGCCGTGCGAGGTTGCGCCTGAGGTGATCGTAGCGCGGCCACCCTGCATCACAATGCTGGCGTTCGTCGCGGCGTTGGTCCGCATCAGTGAACCGGACGATGGACGGGCGGACTGCTCGGCGGCGAGGGTGGCTGCAGCCAAGTCTTTCAGGGACTGCTGATGCGTGTCCAGTGCATCAAGCGCAGCGCGTTCACGCGAACCCGGAGTGCCGGTTAGGGAATTGAAGGTGGAGACGGAGGCTTGTAGTTCTGAGCGGTCTTCAGAAATAGACATTGGTCTTTTGGTCTTTCGTTAGTGGGTTGGTCTTGGGTGGTGGTGGTTAGGCGGTCTTGCTGATGATCTTCACCTCGCCGTTGGGCAGGGTGATCGAAATCAGCTTCTGTTCGTGCTCACCGGGGCGGGCCTCGATCCGCACCTCATCGGGCGGCGGGCCCTTCTGGGTGGTCTTGGAAATGGTGGTGGTGGTCGGGTGTTTCATGTTGGTCTTTGGTCTTTCTGTTAGAGGCCGGGTTCGGCCAGTTGGTCGATAAGTTCGGACGCATCGTCAGATGCCAGCCACGCCTGTAGAAGCCCTCTCATTCGCTGGCTCGGGACGTAGATGCTGATCGGTTTGAAGTCTCGGATTGCGGTGCGCCACACGAGCTGAACAATCTCCGACAGCGCGTAGGCATTCTCGTTGACGATGACGCCTCTACGCTTGAAGAACCCCACGACATCAGGGTCCATGTGGTTCGATGCCAAATAGGCGATGGCGGTCTTGCCGCGGAAGTGGTTCACAGCCTTCGTGCCAAGCGAGATGAACGAGCCCGGCTCGACGATGTTGCCTTCGGTGTCTCGGGCCAATCGCTCGTCCTTGTCTTTCAACGGTCGTGTGCCGTAGCGAGCGCCGCGAAGCCTGTTCTCGAAGTCCTTGTAGGTGGTCCATGAAGTGTCCTTCGAGGACGCCTGAGCGATCTTCTTGAAGAAGTTCTCGGTTGACGATTTGATCGCCTTCAGAACCTCGGGCCTCGCTCTTTTGAACCACGACTTGGAGAGGGGATCAGCCGGACGGCCGGGGCCACCAAGCTGGGGCTTGCCGACGTTGTTCGCGGTCCCCTCGTAGATCGAGATGAGGGGGCGTATGCGGGCCTTGAATTGAGCCTCATTGCCCCCGGCCCAATCGACCAGCTCATGATTGACGATGGTCTTCATGTCGAATGGGACGCCCTCAGACTTGATGTAGTTCGACATCGGCGAGCCGTGGAACAGGTAGGTCAGCAGATGGACGCGCTGGAAGCAGCGGATGAAGTCCGCAGGGAACGTCCACATGAGGACGGTCGGGTCTGCACCATTGCGACTGTAGGCCGATAGATTGCCGTTGAGGCAAAGGCTGCGGACATCAGCGAACCTGAGTTTGGGATCGCTGTAGTCGGGGTATCGTCCCTCGTTCCAGAGGAGCCTATCACGCTCGCCAACAATGACGTACTGATGTTCAAACAACAGGCGCTTGTCGGGGCCACGAAGGTCCTTGAACAGCTCGACACAGGTCAGGGCCTCGTCAACGATCAGCTCGTAGTTCTGTTGCTTCAGTAGCTCATAGATGTCGGTGGACAGCATTGAGAACAGGGCGTGTGTCGTTGCGACATTCTCGCCTCGCTCGATCAGTTGCCTAAGACCCCATAGCTTCCTTCCCTGCAGAGGCTGCGGGTTTTTGAAGCGGAGGTCGGGACAGGCAGTCGTGAAGCGGTCAGCCTCAACGAGCAGCGGGGCGACCACGATGAAGCGACGATCACCGGGGAGACCGTCGAATTGGTCGTTGATGTTCTTGGAGTGAGCCTCGTTGAGGTAGTTGATAGCGAAGGTAGACTTACCAGCCCCGCAGGGGGCGTCGATCACGGTAACGGCAGTGTTGGTCATTCTCACAGGTAGGCAAGCCCAGCCTTGGGAGGCCGGGACGATGGAACTAAGGGGTGTGGGTGGGTGGCCGGAAGTGGCCGGGAGGTGGTCCCCAATCGAGAGAGGGAGTATCCCCTCCTTAGAGAACCTTTCAGAAAACCCTATAAAATAAGGGGTCTGGGAGGTTCAGGTCCAAATGGA
This sequence comes from Pseudomonadota bacterium, assembly GCA_023390955.1. Lineage (GTDB taxonomy): Bacteria > Pseudomonadota > Alphaproteobacteria > Rhizobiales > Xanthobacteraceae > Bradyrhizobium. The sequence goes on along the minus strand of JAEWBW010000312.1, from coordinate 26,687 downwards.
ACTGTGCTCAACTTGGACCTGAGCATTATCGGGCAGCTTAGGATCGGGTGACCGATCTGCCAAACGCTCAACGTGCACATGCAAGATGCCGCAAGCACCGCACCCCGTCGCCGGGGTTTGGACCATGTGTACGTGAGCGTTTGACGGATGGGTCAGCGCGGAAAGGCGAGTGCTAACGAGCACTGGGGCTACCCCCACCGATGATGTCATCAGCCGGAGACCAAACCGGCGAGAGCTATCATCAGTGGGGAGTAACCAATCACACCACCAACCCGACTGCGCTGTCAGGGCGGCTGATGATGTGTAGGGGAAACCTTAGAGGGAACCGAAAGGCGTTCTATAGGGCGAGGGGACACAAACCTACAGAAAGGCGTTCTTTAGGGCTTAGGCGCAACCTAATTCAAACCCACAGGGCCCGCCGAGAGGCTCGGACAGGTACCCCGGGAAAAGGCGTTCTATAGGGCAGACGTGCAACCTATCCTCAAACCTACAGCCTCACCGGCATGCTCGCAGGGCTGCGCGGGGGAGTAGCACCCCCTTGGGGACGGATGCCCCTATATGACTCAGAGAGAGTCACCGATGCGCCTTGGAGTGTCCCAGGTTGGTTTTCCCCGGTCCCGCCAGTGAACGCGCCAGTGACTCCCCAATACAAGCCTGCGGCCTACGGGTTGGCGTAGAACATCGCGAGCCGCCACGCAGGGAAAGCATTGGGCCCGCCGTCCGACGACGCCGTGCGATAGGCGATCCCGTCCCTCCGACACTGCTCGATCATGTTGCGCTCGTCTTCCCGGAACGTGGCTCGTGGATCGGCCAGCATCGCGATCGCGACCGGCTCGTCCATCATCTCGTACCACCATTCGCGGATGGTCATGAGCCGTGAAGGATCAGCGCCGACGCGCCCGAGGGTGGTGGTCGGCTGGTTCGGTACTGTTGTCTCAAAGATGTCGTTCACAGTGGGCCCCAAGTAGTCATTAAGTTCAAGTTGACGGTTGCCATTCGCTGTCACTCTACGATTGGCAGGGGATCACTTCCCCCAGCATGTGCCAAAGGTGGCGGTGAGGCGTCAACACGGACGAATACGAGAGGGTGACTCAATCTGCCGCATGTGATCCGCGTGGGCGAAGTGATGCGCCAGCATCGCCAGCGTCAGGTGATCACAGGTGGTCGCCGTCGCGCAGCGCTCCCGGCCTACGCCGCTGCTGCTCGCCCTATGTCGGTCAGCTTGTATCGCGGGAACTCGGCCATCGCTTCCATCCGCTTCTTGACGGTGATGCCCCTGTACGCCTCGCCCTGCGTCCGGGCGGCGTGTCCGCAGATCGCGTCAACCGTCAGGTCATTCAATCCGGCGTCGTGGCCGTAGGTCTTGAAGGTGTACCGCCATGCGTGGTTGGGCTGGACGCGCTTATCGTCGACGACGCTGCGCACCATGGTCAGGATACGCTTGTAGACGCCCTCAGCGGGGCCGTTCGTCGTACCATCTTCGCCAAGGTCACAGAACAGGTGGCCGGGTTTAGACTGTTGTAGGAACTCTATGAAGCCAATCGCGATCAAATGCTCATGGACGGGGACATCCCGATAATCATTGGTCTTGGTGCCTCCAGCGTCAGGATTGATGCGGATGACCCATCCACCCTGTTCGCGCCTCACGTCCTCCTTGCGCAACTGGATCATCTCAACAACCCGCGCCCCCGAGTAGGCGCAGAGCCACGGCACCCAGCGCTTGGCGGCAGTGGTCTTGGGGCTCTCCCTCTTGGAGCCTTGAACCGCCAGCGCGACATTGAGTATCGCCGCCCTCTCGCTTTCCAAGAACCATTTCTCGCGGGTGATCTTCTTTCCCCGCCCCTCTATCCTTGCTTCCGCTGCTGGATTGGTTGACAGCCAACCGCGCTGCTTGCCCCACTTGAACACGGCCCTCAGTGCTGCGAAGTCGGTGTCATTAATGGTCTTGGGCGCGGTGCCAGCCGCGCTACGTTCGTCGCCCCACGCCTGAACCCTCTCCGGTGTAACCCGGCTCAGATCGTCATGGGTCAGCCACTCCTTGAACCGGCGAACGACAGCCTTCCATCGCTTCGCATCACGGGGACGAACTCCTCTGGCCAGAGCGGCGGTGTGCCAAGCGTCGGCAAGCCCGGTCAACGATTTGTCCGCCTGGACGCTGACGTGCAGGGCAGTCGGCGGTGGAAAGCGATTGACGTAGGTGTCAGGGGTGAAGTCACCGTCAGCATTCCGCGCCAGCTTCTCCACGCCTTTAGTCAGATCGCGGGCGACACCCTCGATGACCGACCATCGGCTGTCCTCAGTGGTGAACACGTTCTCGCGTGTTAGTATGCCGTCAACGATGGCACCGAACCTTTTCTCCATGTCCGCATCGCGCCGCTCATCCTCATCCTTGAAGATGCCGAGACGAGCGACAAGGCTGTACTCCCCGCGTTGCGCGGCCTTGTTCGCGTCAGCGACACTCAACCACTGTTGCGATGTCAGGGCGGGATTGTCCTCCAGCCCTTCCGCGAACGCTCGATAGACGATGCCAGACAGCGCCGACACCTGCTTGGCCGTGAGCGGCTTGGGGCCTTCACGCAGCGCCTTGAACTGACGCTCCATGTCAGCGGCAATGTCCGCAGCCTTCGCCTTCGCAGCGGTGCGATCAGCGGTGCCGGTCGTGATCATGATGTGCGTCTTGTACCAGCCCTTCGTTCGCGGGCGGTTGGGCACCTTCGCAAGTATCCGCTGAACATCAGCGGGAATTGTGCGGCGGTAGTACCAGTTGTCTGAACCGCTCCTCTTTGTCAGTGACGCCATTCTCAAAACCATCTGTGCAACACCCCCGTGTAACAGGAGCGACGCAAAAAGCTCAAGCCTATCAGTAGGCTATTGATCTTTCAGGGGAAGAGGTGGTGCTGCCAGACAGGATTGAACTGTCGACCTCTCCATTACCAATGGAGTGCTCTACCACTGAGCTACGGCAGCAGATGCTGGATCAAGAATCGGCCGCCACGAGGGGCCTCCCAAGCGGGGCGATATCTGCCACATGCCCCCCCGCTGTGCAAGCGCGGTAGCCGCGTGAAATCGACAAAATCGGGCCGGACACGGGCTTAATACGGGTGTTTCGGCCCCAAACGGCGGCTTCCCGCCCGATTTCGGTTCCGGAGTCACCTGGCGAACCGCCCAGCCGGCCGCAGCGCTGAATTCGCACGATTTTGACGCCACAGGGAGCCCAGCCCCCTTGAGCCGCCGCGATCCGGTGGCAATGGTGTCGCCGAACTCCTTGATGGACGCCTGATGACTGACGAGACCGACAAGACTGCCGGCAAAGGCCGCGACACCAGGCAAGACCGGCTGAAATCGGCGCTGCGCGAAAACCTGAAGCGGCGAAAGGTCCAGGCACGCGAGCGCGCCACCACGGCCGAGCCCTCGCAAGATGACGAGGGGACCGCCGGCAAGGCTCGCGACTAAAGGCGTGACTGGGTTTGGCACGAGAGCTGCCACAAGGACGGTGTGCTCCCTCTCCCGCTTGCGGGGGAGGGTTGGGGTGGGGGTGTCTCCACACGCGAGACTCCCGACGTGTGAGAGAGCCCCCACCCGGCGCTTCGCGCCGACCTCCCCCGCAAGCGGGAGAGGTTGAACGAGACCGCGGTTACGCTAGCGCTTCAACTGCTGCAGCTGACTTTGAGTAGGAATGAGTGAGAGAGTGATGACAATACAGGGCGACGACGCGGGACGAGCTGACATGGACGCGCAGATGGGGCGATTCTCCCGCCCCGAGCAGACCTTTCCCGCGCTGACGCCGGCCGAGATCGCGCGGATGCGCCATTTCGGCGAGATCAGGCGATTCAAGCACGGCGAAAAACTGTTCGAGACCGGCAAGATCGGGCCGGGCATGTTCGTGGTGCTGTCGGGCCACGTCGCCATCACCGAGCGTGACGGGCTCGGCCACGTCACGCCGATCATCGATCAGGGCCCGGGCCAGTTTCTCGCCGAGCTCAGCCAGCTCTCGGGCCGGCCGGCGTTGGTCGACGGCACCGCCGAGGGCGATGTCGAGACGCTGCTGCTGCCGCCGGATCGCCTGCGCGCGCTGCTGGTCGCCGAGGCCGAGCTCGGCGAGCGCATCATGCGCGCGCTGATCCTGCGCCGCGTCAACCTGATCCGGGACGGCATCGGCGGTCCCGTGCTGATCGGCCCCTCGCATTCGGTCGGGGTGGTCCGCCTGCAGGGCTTCCTCACCCGCAACGGCCAGCCGCATCATCTGCTCGATCCCGACCGCGATCATGACGCCGCCGAAGTGATCGCGCGCTATTCGCCGAACCCCGGCGATTGGCCGCTGGTCGTTGCCACCGACGGCACCGTGCTGCGCAACCCCAGCGAAACCGAGCTTGCCCGCGCGATCGGCATGATCGGTGGTCCCGGCAACGACCGCATCTACGACGTCGCCGTGGTCGGCTGCGGCCCGGCGGGGCTTGCGACCGCGGTGTATGCGGCGTCCGAAGGTCTCTCCGTCGCGGTGCTCGACACGCGAGCGTTCGGCGGCCAGGCCGGCGCCAGCGCGCGCATCGAAAACTATCTGGGATTCCCCACCGGCATCTCCGGCCAGGCGCTCACCGCGCGCGCCTTCACCCAGGCGCAAAAATTCGGCGCCGACATCATGATCCCGGTGACGGTCGGCTCGCTCGATTGCACGCGCCGTGATGGCGCGTTCGAACTGGCGATCGATGGCGGCGAGGCCTTGCGCTCGCGCTCGGTCGTGGTCGCCAGCGGCGCGCGCTATCGCCGCCCCGAGATGGACCATCTCGCAAAATTCGAGGGCCGCGGCGTCTGGTACTGGGCCTCTCCGGTGGAAGCAAAGCTCTGTGCCGGCGAGGAGGTGGCGCTGGTCGGCGCCGGCAATTCGGCGGGGCAGGCGGCCGTGTTCCTGTCGGGCCATGCCAAGAAGGTGCTGATGATCATCCGCGGCGGCGGCCTGGGCGCCAGCATGTCGCGCTATCTGATCGAGCGTATCGAAGCGACACCCAACATCGAATTGCTGTTCAATACCGAAATCGTCTGCCTCGAGGGCGACGAGGCCTCGCTAAAGAGCATCAGGTGGCGAAGCAGGCTGTCGCCTGATGAAGACACGGCCGAGATCCGCAACCTCTTCCTGTTCGTCGGCGCCGATCCCGCCACCAGCTGGCTCGACGGCTGCGGTGTCACGCTCGACCGCGGCGGCTTCGTCGTCACCGGCGCGCAGTCTGAGTTGAACCAGGGCCGGCTCGTCGCACCGCTGGAAACCTCCGTGCCCGGCGTCTACGCCGTCGGCGACGTCCGCTCCGGCTCGGTCAAGCGCGTCGGCGGCGCGATCGGCGAGGGCGCCCAGGTGGTCGCGTCCCTGCACGGTTATCTCGGCGATGCCGCGAAACCGGCGCTTTAGAGCACGTCGCGCCTTAGTCAAGGACAAGACAAGCAAACGGCAAGCGGAATGTGACTTGCCATTTTGCCGTGTGATGCGGGACACTTCCCTCGCCATCGGGATCGAACAACAACACGCTTACTGGGAGGACTAAATGGCTGAACTCGTCGTGCTCTATAAGACGCCCAAAGACGCTGCCGCCTTCGACAAGCATTATGCCGAGACCCACATTCCGCTCGCCAAAAAACTTCCGGGCCTGAAGAAATACGCCGTCAGCAAGGGGCCGGTCGGCTCCCCCGCCGGCCCGTCCGGAATCCATCTCGTCGCCATCCTCACCTTTGGCAGCGTGGCCGACATCCAGGCCGCGTTCGGCAGCGACGAGGGCAAGGCGGCGGCGGGCGACGTGCCGAAATTCGCCAGCGGCGGTGCCGACCTCTTGATCTTCGAGACCAAGGAAGTCTGAAGAACAAATTTTTGCGCCGGCCCGCTCTTCGCGGGCCGGCGTTTCGATTCAACTTTCGTCGAAAGCCTGCCGTCCTTTGTGACAAGGGTGCAAAAAATACGAGCAGGTCTTTGTCTATTCGCACGATGCTGCATGGCTTTGCACGAGCCTGTGACATTGCCGCATGTGGTCATCCAATGAGGGGCGTAATACCATCGCGGCGTTTTTCGACGGAGAGAGTGTGATGATGCTTGGATTGAGTCTGCCCGCGTTTACGTTGCTCCACGTCGTCATCAGCCTGATCGCGATTGCGGCCGGTCTCGTCGTGATGTTCGGAATGCTCGGCTCCAAGGCGCTGCCGGGCCTCACCGCGATCTTCCTGCTGTTCACGATCCTCACCAGCGTCACCGGCTTCATGTTCCCGTTCACGGAACTGTTGCCCTCGCATGTGGTCGGCATCATTTCGCTGGTGCTGCTTGCGATCGCGTGCTTTGCGCTTTACGGCCAGAAGCTGTCGGGCGTCTGGCGTCCCGTCTACGTCGTCACCGCGATGATCTCGCTCTATCTCAACGTCTTCGTGCTGGTGATCCAGTCGTTCCTGAAGGTCCCGGCCTTGCACGCATTGGCGCCCAGCGTGCCGCCGTCCGGACCGGTGTTCGGCGCGGTGCAGGGCATCGTGCTGGTGTTTTTCGCGATCGTGATCATCGGCATCTGGCGCCGTTTCAAGCCGCTGGCGTTCGCCTGATCGTCTAATCACCGTCATACCGGGACGATGCGAAGCATCGAGCCCGGTCTCTCCAAATTTCGGGATCACGCATGGCGTGCCCGGAACGACTTTTCCATTACTTAGGAGCCCCCCATGCCCACCATCACCACCAAGGACGGCGTCGAGATCTTTTTCAAGGATTGGGGCAAGGGCCAGCCGATCGTGTTCAGCCATGGCTGGCCGCTGTCGTCGGACGATTGGGACGCGCAGATGATGTTTTTCGTGACGCGCGGCTATCGCGTCATCGCGCATGACCGCCGCGGCCATGGCCGTTCCGCGCAGGTCGCCGATGGTCACGACATGGATCATTATGCCGACGATTTGGCGGCGGTGACCGCGCACCTCGATCTCAAGCAGGCCGTCCATGTCGGCCACTCCACCGGCGGCGGCGAAGTCGTGCATTACATCGCCCGCCACGGTGAGAGCCGCGTGGCGAAGGCCGCGATCCTCTCCGCCGTGCCGCCCCTGATGGTGAAGACCGAGGCCAATCCCGGCGGCTTGCCGAAGGACGTGTTCGACGGTTTCCAGGCTGCGCTCGCCGCCGGTCGCTCGCAATTCTATCGCGACATCGCCGCGGGTCCGTTCTACGGCTACAACCGTCCCGGCGCAAAGCCGTCGGAAGCCGTGATCCAGAACTGGTGGCGTCAGGGCATGATGGGCGGTGCGAAGGCGCATTACGATGGCATCGTCGCCTTCTCGCAGACCGACTTCACCGAGGACCTCAAGAAGATCAACGTGCCGGTGCTGGTGATGCATGGCGACGACGACCAGATCGTCCCCTATGCCGATTCCGCGCCGCTGGCGGCGAAGCTCCTGAAGAACGGCGTGCTGAAGACCTACAAGGGTTTCCCGCACGGCATGCCGACGACGGAAGCCGAGACCATCAACAACGACCTGCTGGCCTTCATCAAGAGCTGAGGTTGGCCACCTCCGTCCCTCCCCCCACCGGGAGGGACGGACCCGGGCGCGGCTGGTCCGAGGAAATTTTTGCGCTTGCCCGCGTTGAGCTGTATCCGTCCGCGAAGGAGACCAGCCGCCAATGCCTCCCCAGCTCAAACTGATCGCGCTTGATGCCGATGACCTCGCGGTCATCTCCACCCATGTGCAGGACGCGCGGGTGCAGACCTCGGACATTATCTGGCGGCTGGGCGAGAAACGGCTGGTGGTCGGCATGAACCGGCTGGACTGGGAGCAGACGCTGGCCGGCGAGACCGAGCCGCGCCGGCTGGTGGCCGCGCTCCGTTTCGACCGCGTGCTCGCCTGCAAATCGCGCAATATCGATCTCGCCGCGCCGGAACAGGTGCTGGACCTCGTCGGCATCGAATTCCACGGCGAGGAGGCCCCCGGCGGCAGCGTGATGCTGCTGTTTGCCCATGGCGGCGCCATCCGGCTCGACGTCGAGTGCCTGGAATGTGAGCTGACCGACCTTGGAGCGGATGAGCTGGGAATCGGGGACGGGCTGGACGTCGAGGGGTGAGGTGGCATGCCAAGGCCAGGCGGTTGCGGCGAGGGTTGACGCCGCTTCCGGCCCGCGCCATTGAGCAGGGGACCCGGCCGCTCGAAACAGGCCACAAGACCAGCCTCGAAGACCCAGCAGATGCCCGTTCGCCTCGACCGCAGCAGCGCCGATTTCGACCAGCGATTCGCAGCCTTCCTCGCCGCCAAGCGCGAGGTGTCGGCCGACGTCGAGGCCGCTGCGCGCGCGATCGTCGATGACGTCGCCAGGCGGGGCGATGCCGCCCTGCTTGAAGCGACCAAAAAATTCGACCGGCTGTCGCTGGATGCGAGCGTCCTGCGCGTCACCGCCGACGAGATTTCCACGGCCGTGAAGGCCTGCGATGCCAAGACGCTGGATGCGCTGAAGCTCGCCCGCGACCGCATCGAGACCTATCACGCGCGCCAGCTGCCGAAGGACGAACGCTTCGTCGATCCGCTCGGCGTCGAGCTCGGTTGGCGCTACACCGCGATCGAATCGGCCGGCCTCTACGTGCCCGGCGGCACCGCGGCCTATCCGTCCTCGGTGCTGATGAATGCGGTGCCGGCCAAGGTCGCCGGTGTCTCGCGCCTCGTCATGGTGGTGCCTTCGCCCGACGGCAAGCTCAACCCGCTGGTGCTGGCGGCGGCGTCCCTCGGCGGCGTCAGCGAAATCTACCGTGTCGGTGGTGCGCAGGCGGTGGCCGCGCTCGCCTATGGCACCGCGACGATCGCGCCGGTCGCAAAGATCGTCGGTCCGGGCAACGCCTTTGTTGCTGCGGCGAAGCGGCTGGTGTTCGGCAAGGTCGGCATCGACATGATCGCCGGCCCCTCCGAGGTGCTGGTCATCGCCGACGACACCGGCAATGCCGACTGGATCGCCGCCGACCTCCTGGCGCAGGCCGAGCATGACGCGAGCGCGCAGTCGATCCTGATCACCGATTCCGCGCGGCTTGCCGCCGATGTCGAGAAGGCCGTCGAGGCGCAGCTGAAGACGCTGCCGCGCGCCGAGATCGCAGGCCGCTCCTGGGCCGATTTCGGCGCCATCATCATGGTGAAAAACCTGGCCGACGCGATTCCGCTCGCGGACGCCATTGCGGCCGAGCATCTCGAGATCATGACGACGGACGCGGACGCGCTCGCTGCCAAGATCCGCAATGCCGGTGCCGTGTTCCTCGGCGCGCATACGCCGGAGGCGATCGGCGACTATGTCGGCGGCTCCAACCACGTGCTGCCGACGGCGCGCTCGGCGCGATTTTCCTCAGGGCTCGGGGTCGCCGACTTCATGAAGCGCACCTCGATCCTGAAATGCGGCCCCGACCAGCTGCGTGCGCTGGGACCGGCCGCGATGACGCTGGGACAAGCGGAGGGGTTGGATGCCCATTCGCGCTCGATTGGATTGCGCCTCAATCTGCCATGACAGAGCTGCCCGAACAGGACGACTCGCAGAACCGCATCGTCGGCATCACGCTCGACGAGGACTCGATCGGCCGTTCAGGACCCGACATCGAGCATGAGCGCGCGATCGCGATCTACGACCTGATCGAGCAGAATCTGTTCGCGCCGGAAGGCATGCAGGGGCAGGGCCCGTTCACGCTGCATATCGGCATCACGGGCAGCCGGCTGATGTTCGACATCCGTCGCGAGGACGGCTCGCCCGTGGTCGCGCATCTGTTGTCGCTGACGCCGTTCCGCAGGATCGTGAAAGACTATTTCATGATCTGCGACAGCTACTACCAGGCGATCCGAACAGCTACGCCGGACAAGATCGAGGCCATCGACATGGGCCGTCGCGGCATCCATGACGAGGGATCGCGCACGCTGCAGGAGCGCCTGAAGGGCAAGGTGCGGGTCGATTTCGAGACCTCGCGCCGGCTGTTCACGCTCATCACTGTCCTTCACTGGAAAGGATAAAAGCGGATGGACGCGGCGCCGCCACGCGCACGCAATCCGCAATCCGTGCTGTTCGCCTGCGCGATGAACAGCGTGCGCTCGCCGATGGCCGAGAGCCTGCTGCAGCACATGTTTCCGCAGGGCCTCTACGTCAAATCGGCCGGCGTGCGGAAGGGCGAGGCGGATCCGTTCGCGGTCGCCGTGATGGCCGCGCTCGGCCAGGACATCTCCGCGCACAAGCCGATGACGTTCGAGGAGCTGGAGGACTGGGAGGGGCTCAATTTCGACCTCATCATCACGCTGTCGCCGGAGGCCCACCACAAGGCGCTGGAGCTGACCCGCACGCTCGCCGCCGATGTCGAGTACTGGCCGACCCAGGATCCGACCGGCACCGAAGGCAGCCGTGAGCAGAAGCTCGCCGCCTATCGCGAGGTCTGCGACCAGCTGCTGATGCGCATCCGCCGGCGCTTCGCCAAGGCCGGTGCTGCGAGCGGATAGGCCGTAACACCGGCGTCACAGACCGCAGGCACACGCATCCCAACGCCTTCGAATCAGCTAAGCCCGGGTTCCCGGTTGTGAATCCGGCCCCCTTCCGATAGGTTCCGCGCGCAATTCACCCCCTGCTTCACCCCCGAAAAATCGCTCATCGCATCTGATGCTTGGCCGCCCCAAATTCGTACTTGCCTCCGGTTCGCCGCGGCGCCTGTCGTTGCTCAACCAGGCCGGCATCGAGCCCGACGCGCTTCGGCCCGCCGACGTCGATGAGACCCCGAAGCGGGGCGAGCTGCCGCGCGCCTGCGCCAACCGTCTCGCCCGCGCCAAGGCCGATGCGGCGCTGAAGTCCGTGCAGCTCGACGACGATCTGCGCGGCGCCTTCATCCTCTCTGCCGACACCGTGGTCGCAGTCGGACGCCGCATCCTGCCCAAGGCCAATCTCGTCGATGAAGCCGCGCAATGCCTGCGGCTGCTGTCGGGCCGCAACCATCGCGTCTACACCGCGATCTGCCTGGTGACGCCGCGCGAAGCCTTCCGCCAGCGCCTGGTCGAGACCCGCGTGCGCTTCAAGCGGCTGTCGGAGGACGACATCCAGGCCTATATCGGCTCCGGCGAATGGCGCGGCAAAGCCGGCGGCTACGCCGTGCAGGGCATCGCCGGCTCGTTCGTGGTCAAGATGGTCGGCTCCTACACCAACGTCGTCGGCCTGCCGCTCTACGAGACCACCACGCTGCTTGGCGGCGAAGGCTTCCCGACCCGCTTCGGCTGGCTCAACGCCGTCAGCGTCTGAGCACCAGACAAAGTTCGAAAACAACCCCATGCACAGTAGACGGCCGCCGCGCTTCGGCCGCCGGCTGGAACCCGTCGGCCCGCCGGGCGCTTGAACCCCAAACTTCGTGTACGCTGCCGCTACCATGGACGACCAAGCGAAAAAGCCGCTTCCCAAGCTCAAGGCCTGCCCGATCTGCGGCAAGCCGGCCGAACACGCCACCCGTCCGTTCTGCTCCTCGCGCTGCCGCGACGTCGACCTGAACCGCTGGCTGAAGGGCGGTTACGTCATCCCCGGTCGCGACGATGACGTGGATGACGTAGAATAATTAATAATATCAATTGCTTGCGTAGTCGGCGTGGCCGCACCCTCTATGTCGCCCGACGTTGTGCACACCCGGGCCGCGCCCCGCGAAGTCATTGACGAAGCGTGGGTGGACAGGCCGCCTTCATCCCACTATAAACCGCCCGCTCGATGGGCCTTGGGTCCTTCGCTCGGCACGCCCAGGTAGCTCAGTTGGTAGAGCATGCGACTGAAAATCGCAGTGTCGGTGGTTCGATTCCGCCCCTGGGCACCATGCCCCCTCCCTGAGTTCGATTCCCGGTTCGTCTGATTTTGGGGTGCTATGCGCCCCCATGATGATGCCGTGCGCCGGAGCTGCGTCAGAGGCGAGCTTTGGTGTTGGGCGCCATTCCACTCAGCGCCAATTGCAAAAACGCCTCCCGTCCGATCGGTCTGCCCCCTTGGGGACCATTTTCCTTCCAAATGGCAACCACCCGCCGAACGAGAAGGCCACCTCGAATTTACCCGCTCTTAACCGGGAACTCCTCGTAAGTGTGGGTTCCACTTGTACAACCCATGATTACGTACAACTATGGGTTGGTTCGGGGTCGAAGCAAGCTTAGCCGTCGCTTAAACGAGCATTGCGTCGTTTTCCGGGGAAAATTCTAGAGAATCACTTTCGGTGCCGTTGCAGACATCTTCAGGCAGATCTGCGCGATCGATCACGCTCGTCTGTTGGTTGCGTAATTTTTCCAGTGATTGCCGTCGCGACCTGGGATTGGAATTGGAATGCCGGGACAGCCGGGAAAGACAGAGGGGGAACGGACAGCCTACGGCCTGTATTTGGCCAATTGGTTGGCCTTGTCTGCGCTGGCCGCGTTCGTTTCCGTCCTGCTTCCCGTCGCCGGCTTCATCGCCGAGCTAGACCGCGAAGCGTGGGGCGCGCTCTTCCTGTCCGGCACCCTGATCGCAGCTGGCCACGTCCTGCTGCTGCGCAATTGCACACGCCTGGCATATGTCGTTCTGTCGGTCGCGCAGCTCGGTCTGCTCTCGATGCTGGCTGCGCTCCTCACCTACATCGCGGCGTCCGCAAGCTTTCCGCTTCAGGACGCGGCGCTCAACCGGTGGGATCGGGCACTCGGACTGGACTGGCCCGCCTACTATCGGTTCGTGACAGCCCACCCTGAGCTGCTTCCCTACGCCTATATGTCCTATGCCGCGATTGCCATGCCTCCCTTTGCAGTTCCTCTCCTGCTGGGACTCTCGGGAGATCATGTTCGCTTGCAGCGCTTCGTCATGGCGACGCTGCTGACGCTCTTCACCGTCGCAATCCTGTCCGCCCTCGTACCCGCAATCGGCACCTACTGGATCTACGATCTGCCGACCGGGTTCGCGGGATATGAGGCGACCGGCTATCTGATCCAGCTCGCCCGGCTGCCGGTGATCCGCAGCGGCGATCTGCACGTCCTCAACATCTCCCAGATCGGTGGCATAGTCACCTTCCCGAGCTTCCATGCCGCCGCGGCAATTCTCGCGCTCTGGGCCTGGTGGGGCGTATGGTGGATGCGTCCCTGGGCCTTGATGATGTGCATCGCCATGTTGGCGGCGACGCCCTTGCTGGGCGGGCACTATTTCGTCGACATATTCGCCGGCGTGTTTGTCGCTGGCCTTGCCATCGCCTTGACGTCCCCGGTCGCCAGGCTGCGCTCGCGCGCGCCGACGGAGATCCGGGTATCCTCACAAATCGCGAAGGCATGACGGGGCGCACGATCCTGTGCGCCTGCGCGCGATCGCGATCGGGTCTCGGATCGAGTCAGGTCTTCTCGCGAGGCCGTCGCCATAAACCGCTGCTTAACTCTGTGCACCGCGCGCACGAAACGAAACGGTGATCCCGCAACATTTTCGCAGTCGTTCCAATCATTAGTTACCCATTGTCTCTAGGTTATGCGGCCGAGAAGCACAGGTTCCCCGCACATGACGACCATCGAACTGCCCGCATCGTCGCCGGCCCATGCCGCGTCTCGGCCGTACATTCGAAGCCTCTATGTCCTGTTCTTCTTTTCCGGGTTTCCCGCGCTCATCTACCAACTCACCTGGCAGCGCAGCCTGTTCCGGATCTTCGGCGTCAATTCGGAATCCGTGACCATCGTCGTCACCGCCTTCATGCTGGGCCTCGGTTTGGGAAGCCTGTGCGGCGGCTGGATATCGCGGCGGGGCAGCGTCAAGCCGCTGCTGCTCCTCGGCGTGATCGAGCTTGCGACCGCCGCCTTCGGACTGGTCTCGCTTCAGATCTTCGAAGCGGTTGGCGCGCTCACCGGCGAGGTGCCACTGTCCGCGCTGGCTTTCATCAACCTCGTCCTCGTGCTCGTTCCGACCCTGCTGATGGGCGCGACGCTGCCGATCCTGGTCGCCTACCTGGCGCGGATGTCCGGACAGATCGGCAACGCCGTCGGCACGCTGTATTTCGTCAACACCCTCGGCGCCGGCGCGGCATGTCTGGTGTGCGCGGTGCTGATATTTCCGCATTTCGGCATGCATGCCGCCATCATGATCGCGGCTGGCATCAATATCTCGGTTGGTCTCGGCGCCATCGCGGCACACGCATTCAGGCCGTCACCGACGGAGGCATCGCCGGCATTCGTCGCGATGCGAGGCGAACAGCCTATCCTCGGCATAGGCCTCGTCTGCCTGCTTGCGGCAGCGGGAGGATTCGTTTCGCTGTCCTACGAAATCTTCCTGTTTCGTGTGGTGTCGTTCGCCTCGGGATCGAGCTCGCTGGCTTTCGCGATCACGCTCTGCGCCTTTCTCGTCGGCATCGCGGTCGGTGCCCAGCGTGCCGGACAAGCTTGCACAACGCTCGCCCCCGGCGATGCGCTGCGTATGGCCGTGTGCGACCTGATTTTGGCGAATCTGTTCGGCGCGCTGTTCCTGCCGTTAATGACGCAACTGGCGTGGACCGGCATTGGCCTGCTGGCCGTCGCGGTGATCATGATCTATCTGATCGCCCGGCAATGGGGCGCGTTGCTACCCTTCCTCTCGCAGTTTGGAATCGCGGCGGATGAACGAATTGGTTCGCGGACCGCGCTGCTCTACTTCTCGAATATCATTGGCTGTGCCACCGGCGCCGTTCTGACCGGCTTCATCCTGACCGATCATTTCGGGCTGCGGCCGATCGCGATGATCCTGCTCGTTTGCGGCACGCTGTGCGCAGCCGGGTTGATCGTCGCCGGCCGGGAGACGAAGGAAAGGCTTCGCCTCGGCGGTCTCGCCGTTGCCGTGCTCGTCTTCGGGATCGGCGCGATCAGCCTCCTCAGCCAGCGGCTGCTGGAGAATCTTCAGGCGAAGACAGTCTCCGATCACAGCTTCGCCGAGGTGATCGAGAACCACAGCGGTATCATCACCGTCGATATCGACGGCACCGTCTTCGGCAACGGAATGTATGACGGTCGCTTCAACACCGACCTCAAGTCCGACCGCAACGGCATCATCCGGCCCTACGCCCTGAGCCTGTTCCATCCCGCGCCCCGGGACGTGCTGATGATCGGGCTCGCTTCGGGCTCGTGGGCCCAGGTCATCGCCAACAATCCCGACGTTGCCTCGCTCACGATCGTGGAGATCAATCGGGGATATCTCGAACTGATCTCGCGACACGACGACGTCAAATCGCTGCTGCAAAATTCCAAGGTCAAAATCGTCGAAGACGACGGACGCCGCTGGCTGGGCCATAATCCCGACGTCCGGTTCGACGCGGTCGTCTCCAACACGACATGGCATTTCCGCGCCAACGTCACCAACCTGCTGTCGTTCGAATTCCTGGACCTGGTGAAGCAGCACCTGAAGGACGGCGGCATCTTCTTCTACAACACCACGAACTCGCGGCGCGCCCAGCGGACGGGCTGCGCGGCCTTCGCCCATGGCGCCCGTTTCCTCAACCACATGGTGGTTTCGCAGACACCGATCGCCTGGAACTATGCGCGCTGGCGGCAGACGCTGGAAACCTACGCCATCGATGGCAAGCCCGAGTTTGCCGCCGATGATGCCGATCGCGCGCGGCTCGACTCGCTGATCGCCGACTATCGCCAGGATGGCCCGTCGGTCGAACCGTGTCCGCAAGTCCTGGCCGCCACCGCAAACCAGACGCTCGTGACCGACGACAATATGGGCGCTGAATGGCGGTACTTCCTCGGCATGGAATGAAGCCCCGCCTGCGGGATTTCCCATTCTTGATGTGTTGATGCCCAGTCCTCGAGCGTCAATGCGAAGGCGCCGGGATGCTCACCCATCCCGCCCTGTGAGATCGGCGTCCAGCTTGGTCGTGGCATCGCCGTAAACCCACTCGGTCAGCATTTCGATCAGCTCGAACAGTTGCGCGCGCTGCGTGTCGTTCAGCGGCTTCAAGAGATGCGTCTCGAGCTTGGCGCCGACGCGTGCCGCGAGGCGTCGCCGTTCCTTGCCGGCGTCCGTCGTCTGCAGGTGAAACACGCGGGCATCGCTCGCGCTGTTGGTGCGCTCGATCAGGCCGGCCTGGATCAATCCCTGGAGCAGTCGTGAGGCGAGGCTGCGTTCGAAGCGCGTCTGCTCGGTCAGGTCGCTGAATGTGATGTCGGGATTGTCGTCGACGAGACGGAGGATGCGCAGGTCGCGGACGGTGAGCCCGCATTGCGCCTCGTACACTTCATTCGCCATGCGGATGGCGCCGGTGCTGAGCACGTCGAGGCGATAGGTGAGATAGCGTTCCGCGGCAGCTTTGGGTTGTTTCGGCACATGCGCCTCAAAAAATCTCATATGAAGATAGTTGCAAGTTGAGAATATCCATGATCTCCTCTCTATGAGAGACACCGACGTCTCCGGCAAGTCCCCCGGGGACGTCTGTGTCTTGAAGCGAGGCGACATGACGGTTCTTGAGCACCTTCAACGCGACCTGCCTTCCATGCGGGAGTGGCGACGCGACTTTCACAGCCATCCCGAGCTCGGCTTCGAGGAGCATCGGACGGCGTCGCGCATCGCCGAACTGCTGAGCCGCTGGGGATTGTCGGTCAGGACCGGCGTGGGCGGCACAGGCGTCGTCGGCACGCTGCGCGGATCCGGCAGCACCTCGCGCGCGATCGGCTTCCGGGCCGAGATGGACGCCCTGCCGATGCAGGAGAAGACCAATCTTCCTTATCGCTCCACCATCGACGGCGTGTTTCACGGCTGCGGCCATGACGGCCATGCCGCAACGCTGCTCGGCGCCGCAAAATATCTGGCTGATCGCCGCGACCTCGCGGGCACGGTGCACTTCCTCTTCCAGCCCGCGGAAGAAACGCTGCGCGGCAGCGTCGCGATGCTGGAGGACGGGCTGCTGACGACGGCGCCGATGGACGAGGTCTACGCGCTCCACAACATGCCGCAGCGTGCGGTGGGTTCCGTCGGCGTGCGGTCCGGCCCGATCCTGTCCGGCGCTGATGGTCTCAAGATCGTGGTGCGCGGCGTCGGCGCGCATGGCGCCGAACCGCATCAAGGCGTCGATCCGATCGTGATCGCAGCCGAGCTGGTCGGCCTGCTGCAAACCACGGTCAGCCGCGCGCTCGATCCTCTCGATGCCGGCGTCGTCACGATCGGCGCCATCCAGGGCGGAACGGTCGGCAACATCATTCCCGATGAAGTCGTCCTGACCGGAACGATCCGCTCGACGACGACGTCCGGGCGAAGCCTGCTGGCGCGCCGGGTCCGCGAGATCTGCACTGGCCTTGCCACCGCCTTCTGCACCACGATCGAGTGCGACATCGCCGCCGGCTGTCCGCCGACGATCAATCACCCCGAGCAGGCGGCCGCTGTCGAGGCCGCCGCGCATCACGTTGTCGGTCCGGAGCTTCTGGATCGCAACTGCAAGCCGGTGATGGCGTCGGAAGATTTCGCCTTCCTGCTCGAGCGCGTCCCCGGCGCGTTCTTTTTCATCGGACAAGGCGGCTATGGCTGCCATCACCCCTCTTACGATTTCGACGAAGACATCATGGCTGTCGGGGCTGCGATGTTCGTCGAGATCGCGCGGCAGAGACTTCAGACAATCCTTTAGCAACAGCACTTTTAGATCAGGAGCGAGCGCATGTCAGACCCGAGTGTCACCGCCGACCGAATGGCCAGCTCTTCCATCCTTGGTACGAGCATCAGTCGCACCAAGGGCATCTTCGCCGTCACCATCGGCAATACCATCGAATACTACGACTTCACCGTTTACACCTTCTTCGCCGTCATGATCGGACGGCAGTTCTTCCCGACCGGCAGCGCGCTGGCGAGCCTGTTGCTGGCGGTCGCGACGTTCGGTGTCGGCTTTCTCACGCGGCCCGTCGGCGCGCTGGTCATCGGCGCCATTGCCGATCGCAAGGGCCGCCGCGCGGCGCTCAATCTCAGCATCATCCTGATGGCGCTCGGCACGGCCATCATTGCCTTCACGCCGGGATACGCCACGCTCGGCATCGCGGCTCCGCTTCTGCTCGTCGCGGGCCGCCTCCTTCAGGGCTTTGCCGCCGGCGGAGAGATCGGCAGCGCCGCGGCCTACATGATCGAGGTCGCGCCGGCGCATGAGCGCGGTTACCTCGGCAGCTGGACCAATGCGGGCCAGGGCATGGCCCTCATCCTCGCGGGCATCATCGCCATGACCCTGTCGGCCGTGCTGCCGCAGGCCGATGTCGAGGCCTGGGGATGGCGGGTCGCGTTCGCGGTCGGCCTCATCATCGTTCCCGTCGGCCTCTATGTGCGCCGGCACATTCCGGAAACCGTCGAGAGTGCGACGGTCCACGGCAGCGCCGGAACGATTCTGAAGGAGATCGTGACGCGTCAGCGCCGCACGGTGATCCTGGGCATCCTGACCATCCTCGGCGGCACCGTCTCGTTCTTCGTGTCCACCTACATGACGAGCTACGCCATCACGACGCTCAAGCTGTCGACGAGCGCCGCGCTTCTGGTGCCGTTCGCAGCTGGTGTCAGTGTCGTCATTCCGTCGCTGATCGGAGGCTGGCTGTCGGATCGCATCGGCCGCAAGCCGATCCTGATCTGGCCGCGCGTTGCGCTCGTCCTCGCCGCCTATCCCGCCTTCCTCTATCTGACGGCGCAGCCGAGCGCGACCTCGCTGGTTCTCATGACCTGCGTGATCATGGGCCTGCACTCCCTGAGCGGCGGCCTGATGTTCGTCGCGCTGCCGGAGCTGCTGCCGCGCGCGGTGCGGACCACCGGCTTCGCCGTGATCTACGCCGTCGGCGTCTGCGTGTTCGGCGGCTCGACGCAGGTCATCCTGACCTGGCTGATCGGCGTGACCGGCGATCCGCTGTCCCCGGCCTATTACCTCATTCTCGCGAACGCGATCTCGGTCGTCGCGATGTGGCTTCTCGAAGAGACCAACGGCCGCCAGATCGACTGAGATGAGACCAGCCTTGTTGAAGGAGAACAGTTCGATGACGCAAGCCAGCAACCCCATGCGCGAGGACAACGGTTTCAAGCTTGGCGTATTCGCCTACAGCTATGAAGGCGGAAACGCGATCACCACCGTTCCCGAACGCTGGTCCTGCCGCTGGCCCGACATCAAGGACGTCGTGCAGCTTGCCGATCGCAGCGGGCTCGACTTCCTGCTGCCGCCGGCGCGCTGGCGGGGCATTCCGGGTGCGCTGAACAACCGTCTCTGGTCGTTCGAGACCCTCACGCTCGCGGCGGCGACCGCCGCCATCACCGAACGGATCGGGGTGTTCTCGACGGTGCACACGCCGATCATTCCCCCGATCGTCGCGGCGAAGGCGATGGCGACGATCGACCACGTCAGCGGCGGCCGGTCCGGCATCAACATCGTGTGCGGGTGGAACAAGCCCGACTTCGCGATGTTCGGCATCCCCGAGCTTCCGCACGACGAACGCTACGTGCAGGGCCAGGAATGGTTCGATATCTGGTCGCGTCTGCTCAGCGGCTCGCCGGAGCCGTTCGACTATGACGGCAAGCATTTTCCCGATCGCGTCGGCATCACCGGCATGCCCGGCTCGCTGCAATCGCCGGGGCCGGTCGTGTTCTCGGCGGCCTATTCGCCCGCCGGCCGCGACTTCGCGATCCGGACGTCCGATTACCTTCTGACGGTGGTCGAGAGCGTCGAGACCGGCCGTGCCGAGGTCGACGCGCTCAACAAGAAGTCTGCCGAGTCCGGGCGCGAGACGCCACCCGGCTGCATCGCGGTTGCCTATGTGGTGTGTCGCGAGACCCGCGAGGAGGCCGAGGCGTTCCACAGATACTACGCGCTGGACAACGCCGACCACGCCGGCGTCGACTATTACATCTCGAGCCGGAAAGGGCAGGCGGCGCTGCCCGAAGCTTTCTACAACGAGCTGCGCATCCGCATGGCGGCCGGAAACGGCGGCTATCCGCTGGTCGGCAGCCCGGAGGATGTCGCCGAAGGACTCAAGGATCTCCAGAGCGCGGGCTTCCAGGGCGCGGCGCTGATCTTCCTCAATTTCGGCGACGAGCTCGGCTTCTTCGTCGATCGCGTTTTGCCTCTGCTGGAGAAGGCCGGCCTGCGGTCTGCCGCGCATGGCTGAACCTCTCGACGAGCGGGCCCTGTCCGCCCTGATCACCGACGCGCGGACGGCGAATGCCTGGCAGCCGCGCGCCGTGGACGACGCCCTGCTGCACCGGCTCTACGAGCTCGTCCGGCTCGGGCCGACATCGGCGAATTGCTCGCCGGCGCGTTTCGTCTTCGTCAGGTCCGCCGAGGGCAAGGCCAGGCTCGCGCTGGCCTTGTCGAGCGGAAACCGGGAGAAGACGCGCACGGCGCCGGTGACCGTGATCGTTGCCCATGACGCCAATTTCCACGATGCGCTGCCGCGCCTGTTCCCCCATGCCGATGCGAAAGCGTGGTTCACGAGCTCCACGGCGCATGCCGCCGAGACGGCCTTCCGTAATGGCTGCTTACAAAGCGGCTATCTTATCCTGATGGCGCGTGCGCTCGGCCTCGATGTCGGGCCGATGTCCGGGTTCGATCGCGCGCGTGTCGATCAGGCGTTTTTTGCGGACACGCATTGGCACGCCGATCTCCTGATCAATCTCGGCTATGCCGATCCGTCCAAGACGTTCGAACGGCTGCCGCGGCTCTCCTTCGAGGAGGCCTGCCGCCTCGCATGATGGCGGTGCAAAGACGACGACGCAAAGGAGAGGTGACCATGATGAATGAAATGGCGTCCGCGGGCTCGCCTGCATTGCTCAGCACCGGCGACTATCGCGACGCGATGGCGCGCCTGGGTGCAGCCGTCAACATCATCACCACGGACGGCCCGGGCGGACCGGCGGGTTTCACCGCCTCCGCGGTCTGCAGCGTCACGGATACGCCGCCGATGCTGCTGGTGTGCCTCAACCGCGGATCCTCGGCCTATCCGGCCTTCACGCGCAACAGCGCCGTCTGCGTCAACACCCTGGCGAGCCGCCACGAAGATTTGTCGCGGATATTCGGCGGCAAGACGCCGATGCCGACGCGTTTTGCCGCGGCGTCATGGCATGCCGGCACAACGGGCGCGCCGATCCTCGACGACGCAGCCGTCTCGTTCGACTGCGTGGTGAGGTCGGTGAATGCGGTCGGCACGCATGATGTGTTCTTCTGCGAGGTCCTGGCGGTCGCGCGCGGGCAGGCTTCCGAAGCCTTGTTCTATTGCTCGCGCCGCTATCACGCGATTCCTTATTCGTAGCGGGCAGCTCGAAGGATCAGCGGATCGCGACGAGATCGCAGATGATGGAGGCGTCGCCGTCGTCCATCTTCTTCAGCACTTGCCGCGCCGGCCGCGACGCTGGATCACCGAACATCTGCAGCCATTCGGCATTGAGTGCGGCGCGGTCCGAGGGATCGCGCAGCCAGAAATGCATCTTGATGATGTCGTCGGTGGTGAAGCCGGCCTTCGCCAGGATCTGGCGCACGTTCGCGAACACATTGGCACATTGTTCGGCGACGGAGCCGGAATAGGCGCCGGTGGCGGGATCTGGACCGGCGATCACGCCCGTCATCAGCATGTCGCCGATGCGGCAGGCATGCGGAACGGGATTCTTGTGCTGGAAGCCGTCGATATAGATGCTCTCGCGCATTGGCATGGCGCTCTCCCGCTATCTCGTCGTGGTGTCGAGATGCTGCTTCATGCTTTGACCTCCGGTCGGCTCCACGATCTGCGTTCCGGAAAAGTGCATCGCCTGGGTCAGCCATGATTGCGGGGGCGAGGCGCCCCAGCCGCTGTTGAACAGCTCCGAGAAGGTGAATTTGATCGGCTCATCCTCGGCGTCGATGGTCTGATAGTGCGTGGTGAAGAACTCGACGCGGTGGCCGTCGGGATCCCTGAGATAAACGAAGCGGGCATAGCCCGGCCCGTAGTGGCGGTTGGGGCCGAACTCGACATTGTCGCCGAGGTCGCACTCGGCCAGCCGGTCGCACAGGAACAGCAGGTGATAGGATTCCGGGATCGTGAAGGCGACATGGTGAAGGCGGGGGCCCGCGCCGTGGGCGAACACCACGTCGTGCGGATTGCCCTTGCGCTGCAGGAACGCAAGCGACGGCACCTCCGAATCGTCCTGCGTGATGTATTCGGAGAGACGAAAGCCCATATCCATGTAGAAACGCATCGCGTCCGGCACGCGCGGCGTGACGATCTGGAAATGGTCGAGCCGCTGCGGGCAGGCGCCGACGAATTTCGAGGCCGTCAGGATCTGGCGCTTCCGTGTCTCCATGCTGGCGCAGATCTCGAGCGGCGTGCCGACGGGATCGGTGGTGTGAAACGTCCGCGCCTGGTGCGCGACGTCGACCCATTGCGTCGGCTGGCCGGCATCGCGGAAATGCCTGAATGCGATTTCGAGATCGTCCTCGGTCAGGACACGGTAGGCGACCCGCGTGCAAGTCGGTTCCGGCGATTTCCGTAAGACGAGGCTGTGGTGGCAGGCTTCCTCAAGTCCGCGCAGGTAAAGCGCCCCGGAATCTTCGTCGCTGATGAGGAAGCCGAGGGCGTCGGCATAGAAGGCGCGGCTGGCGCCGAGATCGCGAACTCCGAGCACGACATGGCTCGCGCGCGTCAGGTTGAACGGCGGCTTGAAGTTCGGCTTCGGAATGCTCATGCGGATTGCCCCTCGTCGTTCCCCTGGTGCCGGCGGTGTCGCCGTCGTGTGTTACGTCAGCGAAGTTCGCGGCTGATCCGCGCGCCGGTCCCGAGATAGGCCGTCAGATCGTGCTGAAGCCGCGCGACCGAATCCGGCGTGTCGTCGGGCGCGATGGCGAGGATGTGCCCGTCCGGGCGCACCAGAATGGCGGCGCGGTCGCTGAGATTGACGAGCGTGCGCCAGGTGCCGCTGTCATCGTTGAAGTCGACGCTATCGCGGACCAGCCTGACGATGTCGTCACGTGCGGGCAGGGAGGTCTGCCAGTGATCGCCGTCCTTGCCCACGATGAGGGTGAACGATGTTGGGTGAACGAGATCGAGCGACGAGGCGCGTTGGCCTGCGATCGTGATCCAGCCATGCGGCAACCGCGCGCCGGGACAGGCGATGGGATCGAACTGGTCGACCGGTTGACCGGTATCCTCGCTCTCGCCGTAGACGAAGCCGAGCTGCAGGCGGAGGCTGTCGAAATGCTCCTGCCGCTCGTCGATCATACGCATGAAAGCCTCGCGCGCGCCGGGCGCGGCGAGGTGCCCCGCGAGACCGGCCGGATGCGGGGCGGCGGCGCGATGGATCGCGTCATAGAGCGAGCGAATCTTGATCGCGTTGTCCTTGCTCTGATCGGAGTTTTGCACGGCCACGGGCCGCCGCTCCCGCTCGTAGGAGTCGAGGAGATCGGCGCTGGCCCGGCCATGTTCGACCGCGGCGATCTTCCAGGCGAGATTGTGCGCATCCTGCAGCCCGGTATTGAGGCCGAGCCCGCCCGACGGCGGAAAGCGGTGCGCGGCGTCGCCGGCGAGGAAGATGCGTTCCCGGCGGTACGCCTGCGCGACCTGCGCGCTCATCGTCCATGGCAGGACGTGGCGGATCTCGATCTCCGCCGCGGAATCGCCGATCGCCGCCGCGACGATGCGCTTGCAGCGCGCAGCATCGAAGTCGACGGCGCTTTCGGTCCGCGGGTCGTAGCGCAGCATGAAGACGAAGGTGGAGGAGATGTCGTAGGCGATGAAAGTGCCTGAGGCGGAGGGCTCCAGCGTCCAGTAGAGGATGGCGGGCCGGTCCGCCAGCAGGGGACGCAGATCCGCGCCAAAGTGGATCATCAGGCGGTGATCGAGCTCGCGCGGACCGTCCATATCGATGGAGAGATGCTGCCGGACCGTGCTGCCGGCGCCGTCGGCGGCGATGACGTATTTGCTGCGGAGAATGTATTCACCCGCATCGGTCGATATCACCGACGCCGCGCAATCATCCTGCGTCGCGCTGATCCAGCGATGGCCCGTGCGGATCTCGATCAACCGCTCGCGCTGGCAGCGCGCCAGCAGGATCTCCTCGAGTCTTGGCTGTGAGATGTTCAGGAGCGGCGTCGGCGTGAGATCGAGCACGGCCGCATCCTGCCGCTCATAGGGCAGCGACCCGATTTCGATGCCGCTGAGCGTGGTCAGGAAGCGCACCCGCCCGCCCTGGTGTGCCGGCGTCGCCTGCGCCTCGAACTCGGCGCGGGGAATGCCGAGCGACCGGCAGATTTCCAGCGAGCGCGGATTGAGCGCGTGCGCCTTCGGTGCGGTCAGGCGCGACTGCCGCCGCTCCACAACGACGGAGCCGATGCCCTGCTGTGCGAGCAGCAATGCTGCGATCAGCCCGACCGGACCGCCGCCGACGATCAGCACGATTGTTTCGGCGGACGTTCCGGTTGACATCTGCATAATTGAGAGTATTCCCAATTATGGGGTGTGTGTCAAATATTGCCCCTGGCTCGATTGCGGAGATGACGATGGCGAAGCTCGAGACGTTTGCCGATTCGGCGCGCGAGGGAAAAAAGAAGGTCCGCACGCGCGCCAAGCTGATGGACGCCGCGGTGACCGTGATCGCCAGCCGCGGGCTCGACCTGGCGTCGGTACAGGACATCGCGAGCGAAGCCGACGTCGCCAACGGCACGTTCTATTCGCACTTCCGCGACAAGGAGGAGATCGTCGCCGCGATCAGCCATGGCATCGCGACCGATCTGGCGCGGCACATGGACGAGGGCAGCGTGGATTTCAAGGACGCCGCCTATCGCGTTGCTTACGCCACCCAGCGCTTCATCCAGATCGCCGTGAGCCAGCCGAAATGGGGCTGGCTCTACATTCACACCTTCTACCACCCCAAGGCGGTGAAGCGGACCAGCAAGCGACATATCGAGCGCGACATCAAGCTCGGCATCGAGCAGAAGCGCTTCAGCGTCGTACCCGATGAATATCTGCTCAATGCCATCCTCGCGATCATCAAGCTCGCCATCCACGCGCAGCTGACCAAGAAGAAAAAGGCGGACGAGGGACGGACCGGGACGGCCGCGATCCTGCGCGTGCTCGGCATGTCGCCGGCGGAGGCCGACGAGATCACGGTTCGCGCATTCGCCGGGGAGCCCGGCTGATGCCGAAGCTGCCGATGCGTATCTACGGCAATGACAGCTTTCCCGTGGCATTCCGCAAGGCGCTGCCGCTGGATGCGCCGCGGGCACGTTACACCGGCTTCAAGCCGGGCCGCGTGGTGCTGCAGAAAGGCACGATCCGCCGCGAAGGCGCGCTGCCGCTGCCGTGCGACATGATCCTCGATCGCGACGTGGCTGTCAGGCTGCGCGACGGCACGACGATCTACACCGATGTCTATCTCCCGACCGGTGGCGGTCGTTACCCGGGGCTGGTGGCATGGAGCCCGTACGGCAAGCAGTTCGGCGGCCAGTGGCTCGACGATGTCACGCATCGTGCGCATGTGCCGCTTTCGAGCGTGTCCGAGCTGCAGAAGTTCGAGGCGCCGGACCCCGCGTTCTGGATCCCGCGCGGCTACGCCGTGATCAATCCGGACACGCGCGGCGCCTACAGCTCCGAAGGCGAGCTCGTTCACTGGGGCCGGCAGCTCGCCGAGGACGGCTACGACTTCATCGAATGGGCCGCCGCGCAGCCCTGGTCGAACGGCAAGCTCGGCATGGCCGGCAACAGCTATCTGGCGATCTCGCAATGGTTCATCGCGGCCGAGCAACCGCCGCATCTGGCGGCGATCGCGCCGTGGGAAGGCTGGTGCGATCACTTCCGCGATTCCGGCAACAA
Organism: Pseudomonadota bacterium; assembly: GCA_023390955.1. Taxonomy (GTDB): domain Bacteria; phylum Pseudomonadota; class Alphaproteobacteria; order Rhizobiales; family Xanthobacteraceae; genus Bradyrhizobium. Next base: position 968 of record JAEWBW010000312.1, on the reverse strand, counting down.
GGGCGGCATCCCCGATCCGCAGTTTTCGGAGTCCCTGGCGCAGACCTTTGCGGGCCTCGGCATGATCGAGGACCGCGCGCGGATGATCGTGGATCACCAACTGATCGACGACTACTGGACGGACAAGATCGCGCGGCTCGACCGGATCCACATCCCGGCCTATGTCGTCGCGAGCTACACCAACGGCGCACACACGCAGGGCACCTTCACGGCCTATCAAGGTCTGGCGTCCAGGGACAAGTGGCTGCGCATCCACAACACGCATGAGTGGACGGATTTTCACAACGACCGCTACGGCAACGACCTCGCGAAATTCTTCGATCACTATCTGAAGGGCGAGGCCAACGGCTGGACGGATACACCGCGCGTGCGTGTCTCCGTGCTCAATTCCGGCGGCGAGGACGTCGTCGACCGTGTCGAGGACGCCTTTCCGCCGTCGCGGGCCCGCAGCGTTCCGCTCTACCTCGATGCGGCCGGGCGGCTCTCGCAGAAGTGCCCGGAAGAGCCCGGTTCGCGGCGCTATGCGGCGACGGACGGCCGCGTCGAGTTCGAGATGATGTTCGACAGGAATGTCGAGATCGTCGGCCACATGAAGCTGAAGCTCTGGCTCGAAGCCGAAGGTTCCGATGACATGGAGATCGTGGCGCTGGTGCAGAAGATCGGCGCTGACGGCAAGGCGTTCGACGCCATTCCGGCGCGCGGCTGGCTGCGCGTGTCCCAGCGCGAGCTCGATGTAGAGAATTCGACAGCATCGCAGCCCCGCCTGCTGCATCGATCGGAACAGCTGCTGGCGCCGAAGCAAATCGTGCCGGTCGAATTCCCGATCTGGCCCATGGGCCTGGTGTTCAGCAAGGGGCAGGGGCTGCGCCTCACCGTCGCCGCGCATCAGCAAGTGCCACGCCCGCAGATCCTGTTCGGCCGAAGCGTGATCTCCGTTCCCTCCGAGCAGATGACGTTCGAGCCGGGTA
>JAEWBW010000278.1 GCA_023390955.1 Pseudomonadota bacterium | reverse complement strand
CACCTATTCGGCGCCGCCGTCGACCACGACCGCGCCGGGCTCGGCTTCGCAGTTCAACCGCACCTACACCCAGCCGGGCGCAGGCATGAATTCGACCGCAGCCGCGCCCGCGCGTGGCGGCATGTTCGGCCGCGCCGGCGGCTTCATGGGCGGCCTCGCGGCCGGCTTCCTCGGCGCAGGCCTGCTTGGCATGCTGTTCGGTGGCGGCCTGTTCGGCGGCCTCGGTGGCCTGTCGTCGATCATCGGCCTGCTGATCCAGATCGCCCTGGTGGTGCTCGTGGTTCGCCTCGCGATGTCCTGGTGGCAGCGCCGCCACGCGCCGCAGGCGGCCTATGCCGGTCCCGCCAACGGCCCCAGCGCCGGCCCGCAGCCGACCAATCGCAGCGGGCTTGGTGGCTTCGGCTTCGGCGCCAACACGCCGCCGCTCGAGATCCAGCCGGCCGACTATGAGACGTTCGAGCGCCTCCTTGGTGAAGTCCAGGGCGCGTGGTCGAACGAGGACGTCGCCAAGCTGCACACGCTCGCCACGCCGGAGATGGTCTCCTATTTCGAGAAGGACCTCGCCGACAACCGCGCGCGCAACGCCGTCAACAAGGTCACGAACGTCAAGCTGCTGCAGGGCGACCTCGCGGAAGCCTGGCGCGAGGGCGATACCGATTATGCCACCGTGGCGCTTCGGTTCGCGCTGACCGACAAGACGACCGATCGCAACACCGGCGCCATCCTTGCCGGCAGCGATCAGGCGATCGAGGCGACCGAAATCTGGACCTTCGCGCGCCGTCCCGGCGGCGACTGGGAGCTCTCGGCGATCCAGCAGACCAACTGATCGCTCGCGCATGAAGACCAAAGGCGTCGTGCCCTGCACGGCGCCTTTTTCTTTTGGGCGAACGCTCTGACGACGGCGGAATAACAAGGCCTGCCTCGGGTTGAAGACAGGCGGCGGCCAACGACAAACACAAATGGAGGAACAGGATGACCCGTCTCAAGACGTCCATGGAATTTTCAGGTCTCGCATGTGCCGTGGCAGCGCTTGCAGCGCTCGCGGCGCCACCGGCGCAGGCACAGTCCGCGGAGATGAGCTTCTTCGTGACCTCGGCCGGGCCTGGGAAGGGCGCTGATCTCGGCGGCCTCGATGGCGCCGACGCGCTGTGCCAGAAGCTCGCGCAGGCGGGCGGGGCAGGGGCGAAGACCTGGCGTGCCTATCTCTCGACCCAGGCCGCTGACGGCAAGCCGGCCGTGAACGCACGCGACCGTATCGGCAAGGGGCCGTGGCAGAACGCCAAGGGCGCCGTGATCGCCAAGGACGTTGCCGACCTGCATGGTGCGTCCAACAATCTCACCAAGCAGACGGCGCTCAGCGAAAAGGGCGAGATCACCAACGGACGCGGCGACACGCCGAACCGGCATGACATCCTCACGGGCTCTCAGCCCGACGGCACCGCCTTTGCCGCCGGCGAGGACAAGACCTGCCGGAACTGGACGTCGAGCACGCAAGGCGCCGCGGTCGTCGGCCATGCCGACCGCCAGGGCCTGCGCGACGACGAGCCGTCAAAGTCCTGGAACAGCTCGCATCCCTCGCGCGGCTCGGAGGGCGGTTGCTCGCAGGCCGACCTGAAGAGCACCGGCGGCGACGGGCTGTTTTATTGCTTCGCGTCGAATTGAGGCGCGGGCTCTCTCCGCATCGTCATTGCGAGCGCAGCGAAGCAATCCAATGTCCCTCCGTGGTGACCATCTGGATTGCTTCGCTTGCGCTCGCAATGACGTGTGGTGACAGCATTCCATCTCATGGCGGCGGAACTTGCGCTGCGTGCTAGGCTTGTCCCGGCACGCGTCTCAGAGGACTGCTCTCATGAAATACGAGCTCTACTACTGGCCCGAGATCCAGGGTCGTGGCGAATATGTGCGGCTCGCGCTGGAGGAGGCGGGAGCTGACTATGTCGATGTCGCGCGCGGGGCCCGAGGCTCCAGCGCCATGATGAAGATGATGGACGCACACAAGGGCACGCCGCCCTTCGCGCCGCCGTTCCTCAAGGCCGGCAAGCTCGTGATCGGCCAGACCGCCAACATCCTGCTCTATCTCGGCAGTCGCCATGGACTCGCGCCGAAGACGGAAGCCGGCAAACTCTGGGTGCACCAGCTTCAGCTCACCATCGCCGATCTCGTGCTGGAGATCCACGATACCCATCATCCGCTCGGCCCCTCGCTCTATTACGAGGACGCGCGCCCGGCGGCGAAGAAGCGCACCGCGGAATTCTGGGACGAGCGTGTGCCGAAATATCTCGGCTATTTCGAACAGCTGCTCGACGGCAATGGCGGCGTCTACGTCACCGGCCGCCGGCTCACCTATGTCGATCTCTCGCTGTTCCAGATCGTTGACGGCCTGCGCTATGCCTTCCCGAAGCGGATGAAAAAATTCGAGAAGAAGATTCCGGGCCTCGTCGGCTTGCGCGATCGCGTCGCCGCGCGGCCGAACATCAGGGCTTACCTGGACAGCGAGCGCCGCATTCCCTTCAACGAGCAGGGCATCTTCCGCCGATACAAGGAGCTCGACGTGTAGACTACCAGAGGCCCGGCACGAGGCGGTAGCGCACGCGCTGCGCATACTCGGCATATCCGGGCAGTCCTTCGCTCAGTGCGCGCTCCTCGATGCGGATGCGGGCCACGAACAGCAGCAGGACCAGCGGCGCCAGCGCAAGGCCCCACCACGACCCGAGCAGCAGCGGCACGCCGGCGAAGAACGGGATCATGCCGCTGTACATGGGGTGGCGCACATAAGCGTAGGGTCCGGTCGAGACCACGTGCTGCGCGCGTTCAGATTGTAGCTTCACCACTGGCGCCGCGAACGAGTTCTCGCGGAATACCCAGAGGATGAAAATCATCGAGAGCGCGTAGAGCAGGAGCCCCAGCGCCTGCAGCACGAGCGGTACATCGGAGGCAAGGTGCCGGCGGTCGAGGCCGATTGCGATCAGCCAGATCACGATCGCGAGCAGCAGCGCAACCACGAACACCTTGTCGGCGAACGGCTGCTCCTTCTGGATCACCGGCCTTAGCCGCTCGGCGAGCAGAGCGGGATCGATGCGGTGAAGCCACCAGCCGCAGAGCGGGCCGAGCACAGCAGAAGCAATCAGGAACACCCACGCGCCCGGCCAATGCAGTGTGCCGGCAGCTGCGAACAGCAGCGCGCCTATCAGGACGACATAGATGGTGTTTTGCGCGAGCAGCCTTGCGACCATGCGCGGCTCCGTTGGACCTGCGCATTACGCTAACGCCGCACTCCGGCGAAGATACGGCTGAAACGGCAGCGGCCCGATCGATGCGATCGGGCTTGTTACGGCAGAAAAGTCCGCCTCAGGCGATCTGGTCGATCCGCGTGCCCTGGCCCGGCGGCAGCGGGGCGGGCGGCTGCGGCTTGTAGGCCTGCTCGGCGTCCTTCTTGGCCTGGTCGTTCTGCGGCTTGGCCTGATCGTAGTTCGGCACCACGACCGCGATCGGCGGCGGCGCAACGGTGGAAACATTCATCTCGCAAATCCTCACAGATTGAAACACGCAAGACTGGCCTGCGGGATGCGAAGCTTCCGTGAAACGAATCGTTAAAATGCGAGGGAGTTTTGCGCGGTGTGCTGCCGTGCGTGTGAGGAGGGGCGAGGCGCGACCGCTCACTCCTCGTCATTGCGAGCGCAGCGAAGCAATCCAGTCGTTTCCCACAGAGGGATTCTGGATTGCTTCACTCCGCTCGCAATGACGGCGCTCATGGTGAGAGTGCCGCGAAAGCTATCGCGCTCAGGCGCGAGCGCCGCCTACTCGTCCTTGCCGCGCGTGATCGCGATCGAGGCTTCCGTCTTGGTGCGGGTGCATTCCATGTTGAGCCGACGGTAGCGCATCGTGATCTTGTCGCCGCGCAAGAGGCCCAT
>JAEWBW010000186.1 GCA_023390955.1 Pseudomonadota bacterium | reverse complement strand
GTCATGCCCTGCGCGCGGAGCCAATCCTCCGCCGTCGCAATCAGCGCAGCAGCCGCCTCGTCATCCAGGGCATCGAAGAAGCCCCACTGCCCGGTGCCCGCGCCCATATGCTCCAGCACGAGCTCATCGACCTGGGCGCTGATCCTCCCGACGACCTTGCCGCCTCGCTCGGCCAGCCAGAGTTGCGCCCTGGCATGCTCGAACCAGGGGTTCTTCTTCGGGTTCAGCAACCCGTGGACCTCGTCCTTCAACGGCGGGATCCAGGCCGGGTCGTCCTTGTAACCCTCCCACGCGAAATCGACGAAAGCCTTGCGGTCGGCCTTGGTCGCGACCGGACGGACGGTGATTGCGGCGGAGGTCATCGGCGTTGGCTAGCGCGACTGTGGCCGAACCGCCAGCAGCGTTCATTGAAGCGCCATTATGCCGCCACTATCTCCTGCCAGTCGGTCCTGATCGGCTACGCAATATGAGCACTACGGCAATCCTCGAACGCACGGCGACCCGCCCTGCTGTGAAGCAGGCCGTTGGCGTGCGCGCCGACGACAAGGCCATGCTCAAGGCTGCGGCCGACCTGACGCGCGACCTCAATCGCGCCGATCCCCGCATCTATTGGGCCGACCTGATCGGTTCGGCCGCTGTCGGGTATGGCGCTTTGTTTGCAGCGATCTTCGTGGGCGGGACGGCGTTCGGCATTGTCGCCGGCATCGTCGCGGTCCTGGCGCTCTATCGCGCCGGCAGCTTCATTCACGAGCTGACGCACATCAAGCCGAATGCGGTGCCCGGCTTTCGCCTGGCCTGGAACCTGCTGTTCGGCATCCCGACGCTGGTGCCCAGCTTCCTCTACGAGGGCGTCCACAATCAACATCACGCCAAGCGTTATTACGGGACCGTCAACGATCCCGAATATCTGCCGCTCGCTCTGATGAAGCCGTGGACGCTGCCGGTGTTTCTGGTTGTCGCCGCGCTTGCGCCGATCGGCATGCTGATCCGCTTCGGCATCCTCGCGCCGCTGTCCCTGCTCTCGCCGAAGCTGCGCGACACGGTCGTCGCCAAATATTCAGGGCTCCAGATCAACCCGCACTTCCGCCGCCCGCAGCCCGAAGGCGAGTTTCGCCGGCAGTGGCATGCGATGGAGGCCGCCTGCAGCGTGTGGGCGATCAGCCTGCTGACAATGGTTGCGACGGGCGTGATCCCGCTTCGCGCGTTCCTGATCTTCCTCGCCGTTGCCGCGGGCGTCATGTTCCTCAACCAGGTCCGCACGCTTGTTGCCCATCTTTGGGAGAATGATGGCGAGCCGATGAGCGTCACCGCGCAGTTCCTCGACAGCGTCAACGTGCCCCCGCCGGCAACCTTGCCGGTGCTGTGGGCGCCGGTCGGCCTGCGCTATCACGCGCTCCATCATCTTCTGCCGGGCCTGCCGTATCATGCGCTGGGCGAGGCGCACCGCCGTCTCTGCGCCGCGCTGGACGAGAACTCCGTCTATCACGACTCTTCGCATCGGCATCTGTCGATGCTGGTCGGCCGCCTCGCGGCGAGCAGCTGGCGCTCGGGTAACTAGGCTACTCGAACTCGACTAGCCGGACGGTCACTCGCCGGCCCTTTTCCTCCACCACTATCTCCCTGCGTCGCGGCGCGCTCTTCCACTCGTCGTGGCTGATCCGCGCGGCCGGCAGGATGCGCACGGTAGCGCGTGCTTGCGTGAATTGTGCAGTGGCGGCGAGCAGGGCGAACAGCATCGCCCAGCATTCCGCAGCCCGTCCTTAAGCGTGGCCTGCGCAAGCGTCCGCTTCGGACTATTCTTCGCTTCGGATGAGAACTGTCTCGCCGATCAGTAGGAACAACAGGAACGGCGCCCAGGCGGCGAGGAGCGGCGGGTAAGCACCGACATTGCCCATCGCCAGACTGAAATTGTCAGCGACGAAGTAGGCGAAGCCCAGAGCCATGCCGATCGTGGCGCGCATCAGCACTTGCCCGGATCGCGCCAACCCGAAGGCCGCGGTCGCTGCCAGCAAGGGCATGAGAAGGGTCGAAATCGGACCGGAAATCTTGTGCCACAGACCCGCCTTGGCCTCGTCGCTCGGCCGTCCGGCGCGCTCCAACTGCTGGATTCGGTCCTTCAAGGTCCAGAAATCGAGCTGGTCCGGATCGACCTTTGCGAGGCGGAGCTGCTCGGGACGAAGGCCCTGAAGGCCGGTCATCTCTTTCACCGAGCGCACCACGTTCATCGATGAATCGTACACGCGCACGTTGGTCAGCTTCCACGCGCCACCGGGGGCCGGATCGGCCCGCTCGGCGCGCAGAATCCCGTTCAACACGCCATTCTCGCGATCGTAGATGGTCAGGCCCTGCGCGTGGAAGCGCGGCCCGTAGCCGCCGACATAGCGCGCCTGGATCAAATCGTTGCCGTGCAGCATCCAGACGTTGGACACGATGCCCGATTCCGGTGGGACCGGCTTGTAGTCGTTGTCGCTCCACGCAGTGACCGCGCGGTTCGAATTGACCACGACCTTCTCGTTAAAGGCGAACAAGGCGCCCGCCATCACCAGGCTCGCAAGGATCAGCGGCGCCAGCATCTGGTGCGCCGAAATGCCGGCCGCCTTCATGGCCACCACCTCGCTGTGCTGGTTGAGTCCGGTGAAGGCAATCAACGTGCCGAGCAGCACCGAGAACGGCAGGAAGCGCGAGGTCAGGATGGGCAGGCGAAGCGCGACATAATGCCACAGGTCGGAATCGCTGTTGCCCTGGACGGCAAGGATCTTTCCGGACTCGCCCAGCAGGTCGAGGGTCATCAACACGAGCACGAGCGCCACCAGCACCGCCAGGCTGCGCGTCAGGAACAGCTTGACGGTGTAGAGCGCGACCCGGCGCGAGGGGAAGAAATGCAGGTTGATCATGCGCGCTGCGCCCTCGGAAGCAGGCGCCGGATCGAGCCTGCAACCTTGCTGAACGCCTTTTCGAGCGCGCCGATCGGCTGTCCGCCCGGGCGGTGCGCAAGCACATGGTACATCCAGTAGATCATTGCTGCGAGAAGCAGCAGCGGCACCCATAGCGCAAGGATCGGCTCCATCCGGCCCTGCGCGGCCGCGTGCTCGGCGTACTGGTTCACCTTGTGGTAGGCGACGATGATCACGATGCCGAGGAAGATGCCGAGCGCCGAGCTGCTGCGCTTCGGCGGCACCGCCAGCGCGACCGCGAGCAGCGGAAGCATCAGCATCATCACGATCTCGGCGACGCGGAAGTGGAAGTTGGCCGCCGCGCCCAGCTTGTCGTCGGGCGGCGCGTTGCTGAAATAAGCGACGCGGAACAGCTCGGGCAGGGTCAGCTCTTCCAGCTCTTCATGCCCGCGCTGGCGGAACGGATCCACCTGCGGGACCGGGATCGGAAGGTCATAGAGGTCGAAGGACAGGGTCCGCGGCGTCGCGAACTTGGGCGAATCCTGGACCAGCTTGCCCTTTTCCAGCCGGAACAGGATCGTGTCGGGGTCGTCGGTCGAGAGGAAGCGGCCCTGCTGGGCGGTTGCTGCGACACTCGTTCCAGACTTGTCCTCGACGGCGATGAAGATGCCGTGCAGCTGCGTGCCGCGATGCTCGCTCTTGTCGATGCGCAGCGTCATCCGGCGGCCGAGATTGTTGAACTCCCCGACCTTGATCGACGCGCCGAGCGCGCCCGAGCGCAGGTCGAAGCGAAGGCGCTCGTACCCATAGTGGGTCCACGGCTCGAGCCAGCCGACGATGAACAGGTTCAGCACGAGCAGGCACACGGTGTAGACGTAGGGGATGCGCAGCAGCCGGCCGTAGCCGACCCCGATCCCCCGAAGCGTATCGAGCTCCGACGACAGGGCCAGCTTGCGAAAGGCGAGCAGGATGCCGAGCAGCAGGCCGATCGGGATGCCCAGTGAGAAATATTCCGGCAGCAGATTGGCGAGCATCCGCCACACCACGCTGACCGGCCCGCCCGCGTTCACGACAAAATCGAACAGGCGCAGCATCTTTTCGAGCACGAATAGCATCGAGGCGAGGATTAGGGTGCCGATCAGCGGCACCGCGATGCTGCGCGCCATGTAGCGATCGATCAGCGACAAGAGCGCACCTTATTGTCGTCCCAACACCATCATTTGGCCGCAAAGCCAGAGCAAAGAGCGACATGGACCGTTGCAACTGTCGCGGCGGACCAGGTCAGGCAAAAGCCTATAGCGGACGATGGACTGAATTCATGCTGAAATCGCGGAATGCTGTCTCCAGGCCGTCGAGTGGAGTTCGAGCGTAGATGCTGCGTCCCCGCATCGCCCTTTTGTCGAACCCGAAGTCCACCGGGAATATCGCGCAACTGTCGCGCATCCGCGACTATTGCGACGGCCACCCGGACATCTTCCACTATGAGGTCGAACGCGCCGAGCAGATCGGCGACGCGCTTCGCACGATCGCGCGCGTTCGCCCGAAGATGCTGATCATCAACGGCGGTGACGGCACGGTTCAGGCTGCATTGACCGAAATGCACAACGGCGGCCATTTCGGCGGCGAGGTACCCCCCGTCGCGGTTCTGCCCAACGGCAAGACCAACCTGATCGCGCTCGACCTCGGTGCGCAGGGCAATCCGATCGAGGCGCTGGAGCGCCTGGTTGAGATGGCGCAAGGCGACTTGTCGCCGCACATTGTCCCGCGTGAGCTGATCGCGCTTCGTCGCGGCGAGAATGGCGAGGAGCGGCCCGTGATCGGCATGTTCCTCGGCGGGGCCGGTCTTGCCGATACGATGCTGTACTGCCGTCAAAAGATCTATCCGCTCGGCCTTCCTA
>JAEWBW010000172.1 GCA_023390955.1 Pseudomonadota bacterium | reverse complement strand
AACGCCTGCCGAGCCGGCCGCGCGCAGCGAGGGCCGGGCGGCTGCGCCTCGGAAGAAGGCGCGGCCGGCGCACGAGCCCGGGCTGAAGCGGGCGAATTTTGGCGACGGGCCGGGCCTTGCGACCCTGCTCTTGCTGCCGCAATTCCTGATCCTGCTGTTCTTCTTCTTCATTCCGTCGCTGCGGGCGCTGACGCAGTCGGTGCTGCTGTCCGATCCGTTCGGCACCACCGTCCATTTCGTCTGGTTCGACAATTTCACGGCGCTGTTCGCCAGCGATGAATACCGTCATTCGATGTGGGTGACGCTGCTGTTTACGGTCGGGCAGAACGTCATCACCCTGGGGGCTGCGCTTGTGCTGGCCTTTGCCACCGACCGAATCGTGCGCGGCCGCTCCGTCTATCGCACCATCATCCTGCTGCCTTATGCCATCGCACCGGCGATCGCCGGAATCCTGTGGGCGTTCCTGTTCAACCCTGCGGTCGGGCCGCTTGCGCAGATGCTGCATTCGCTCGGCATTCCCTGGGATCCGAACCTCAATCCGAACCACGCGCTCATCCTCGTGACCTTCGCCGCCTCCTGGAAGCATATCTGCTACGATTACATCTTCCTGGTGGTAGGCTTGCTTGCCGTGCCGGTGTCGCTGATGGAGGCGGCCGCGGTCGACGGCGCCGGGCCGATCCGTCGCTTCGTCTCGATCGGCCTGCCGATGCTGGGCCCGACCGTGTTCTTCCTCGCCGTGATGAACTTCATCTACGGCTTCTTCGAAACCTTTGCGATCATCGACGCCGTCACCAAGGGCGGGCCGGCCGGCGCCACCAACATTCTGGTCTACAAGGTCTATGTCGACGGCTTCGTCAATCTCGACCTCGGCTCTTCCGCTGCGCAGTCGGTGCTGTTGATGAGCTTTGCGTTGCTCTGCACGCTGCTGCAGTTCCGCTATGTCGACCGCAAGGTCAATTACGGGGTCTGAGATGGTCGAGCGCGCACCCGTCCTGAACTTCGTCTGCCACGCGATCCTGATCGCTGGCGCGCTCGCCGTCTGCGTGCCGCTTTATTTCGCCTTCGTCGCGGGTTCGCTCACCATCGCGGAGGTGCAGAAGGTGCCGCTGCCCTGGCTGCCGGGCGACCAGTTCTTCGCCAATCTGCAGGCGGCCTGGGTCAAGGCAAATTTCAGCCGCACCTTCGTCAACTCGGTCGTGGTCGCGCTCGGCATCACCGCCGGCAAGATCGCGGTGTCCTTGCTCTCGGCTTTCGCCATCACCTATTTCCGCTTCCGCTACCGGATGCTGGCGTTCTGGCTGATCTTCGTCTCGCTGATGCTGCCGATCGAGGTGCGGATCGTGCCGACCTTCGAGGCGGTGGCCAATGCGGCGCTGCCGCTGCAATGGCTCGCCGACATCCTGCACCTTGCCGATCTCTGGCGCGCGATCAGCGGCCACGAAATCACGATCGCGCTCGAATGGAACATGGTCAACACCTATCCGGGCCTGATCATGCCGCTGATGGCCTCGGCCACGGCGACTTTCCTGTTCCGCCAGTTCTTCCTGACCGTGCCGGATGAGCTCTGTGAAGCGGCGCGGCTCGACGGCGCTTCGCCGCTGCGCTTCTTCTGGAGCATCCTGCTGCCGCTGTCGGTGCCGAACATGGTGGCGCTCGCGATCATCCTGTTCCTGTTCGGCTGGAATCAGTATCTTTGGCCGCTGCTGTTCACGACCGACAAGGACATGGCAACGGCCGTCATTGCCCTGAAGAACCTGATCCCGCGCGCGGACAGCGAGCCAGCCTGGAACGTCGCCATGAGCGGCGCGCTCCTGACCATGCTGCCGCCGACGCTCGTGATCCTGCTGTTGCAGCGCTGGTTCCTGAAGGGCCTCGTCGATAGCAGCAAGTGAGGAATTGAAATGGTTTTCATTGCCGGACATCGGGGCGGCCGCGATCTTTGGCCCGAGAACAGCCTGCTCGGCTTCCGCAAGCTGCTCGAGCTTGACGTCGACGCGGTCGAGTTCGACGTGCACCAGAGCTCGGACGGCGGGGTGGTCGTGATCCACGATCCCTTGCTCGACCGCACCGCTCACGGGTCTGGCCCGGTCGGCGATCGCACCCTGCAGCAGCTGACCTCGACGCGGCTCCGCGATGCCGGCGACGAGTGCATTCCGACGCTGTCGTCGGTGCTCGATGTCTACGCCTCGACTTCGCTGGAGCTGCATATCGAGATCAAGACCGATGCGCTCGGCCGGGCCTATCAGGGGCTGGAAGCAAAGATCGTCGAGGAGGTCCGGCGGCGCGGGCTGGAGCGGCGCGCGGTCATCACCTGTTTCGTCCCAGAAGTGGTCGAGACCGTGCGGCGGCTGTCGCCTGACGCGCGCGTGCTGATCTCCCTCGACCGCCGCTCGGCGGAGATGATGGGCGGCATCAGACCGGCGCTGGAACGAATGGCCAAGATCCGCGATTGCATCGTGGCGATCGAGAAGGCGCTGCTGCCGCTGGCGTTCCCGCTGGCGCTGGACATTCTCGGCACGGCGCGGCTCGGCGTCTGGGTCACCAACACGCCCGAGGATATCGACTACTGGCTGGCGCAGCCGGTACGGCAGATCACGACCGACCGGCCCGATCTCGCCGTCGAGATCAGGCGCAAGCGCGCGGCGGTGCCGGCTACCACATGAGGGGATTGCCGCGCCGGCACTTTCTGATGGGATCGCTGGCGAGCGCTGCGCTCGCCGCACCCTTCGGCATCGTGCGCGGCGCGCCCGTCAGCTTCAGCTCCGATCCGTTTACGCTCGGGGTTGCCTCCGGCTGTCCGCGGGCGGACCGCGTCATCCTGTGGACGCGCCTTGCGCCGCAACCGCTCGAAGACGGCGGCATGCCGGACGAGATGGTCGACGTCGAATGGCAGGTCGCCGAGGACGAGAAGTTTGCGCGCATCGTGGCCCACGGCACCGAGCGCGCGACCTCCGGGCTTGCCCATTCCGTGCACGCCGAGGCGAGGGGCCTGCAGCCGGATCGCATCTACTGGTATCGCTTCCGTGCCGGATCAGCGGTGAGCCCGGTCGGGCGCACACGTACCGCACCTGATGGTGCCAAGGCGCGGGTCCGTTTCGCCTTCGCCTCATGCCAGCAATATGAGCAGGGCTTCTTCAGCGCCTATCGTGACATGGCCACGCGCGACCTCGATTTGGTCGTGCATCTCGGCGACTACATCTACGAGCGCTCCTGGGGATCGCGTCACGTGCGCAAGCACGGCGTCGGCATTCCGACAACACTGGCCGAATATCGCAACCGCTATGCGCTCTATAAGGGCGATGCCGATCTGCAGGCGGCCCACGCCGCCTTTCCCTTTCTGTCGATCTGGGACGATCACGAGGTCACCGACGATTACGCCAACGACCGCTCCTACACGGTGCGCGACGCCGAGCAGTTCCTGAAGATCCGTGCCGCCGCCTACCAGGCCTATTACGAGCACATGCCCTTGCCGGCATCGGCACGGCCGCGCGGGCCGGATGCGACGATCTACGAACACTATCGCTTCGGCGACGTGATGGACGTGCTGCTGCTCGATGATCGGCAGTATCGCTCGGCCTCAGCCTGCGTGAATGGGGCACGTCCGACCTGGATCGTCCCTTGCGCCGAGCGGACCGAGGAGGCGCGTACGATGCTGGGCCGCGCGCAGGAAAAATGGTTCGACGATCGCCTCTCCGATTGCCGGGCGCGCTGGACCATCGTCGCGCAGCAGACCCTGATGGCGCAGGACCGCCGCGAGGCCGATGATGGCGACCGTTATTGGATGGACGGCTGGGACGGCTACCCCAATGCCCGCCGCCGCCTGCTCGACGCGCTCGTTGCGCACAAGACGCGCAACCCGGTCGTGATCGGCGGCGATCGTCACGCCTTCTTCGCCGGCAACCTGAAGCGCGATTTTGCGAAGCCGGACGAACCGACCGTCGCCACCGAATTCGTCGGCACCTCCATCACCTCGGACGGTCCGGGCGAGGCATCGACGCGCAAGGCACGCGCCGACAATCCGCATCTCGCCTTTGCCCGTGGCGACAAGCGCGGCTATGCCACCGTCGCGCTCGACGCCAGGACCTGCACCGTCGGGTTCGAGGCTGTCGACGACGTCAAGGACATCAAGAGCAATGTGCGACGTCTTGCGACCTTCGTGGTCGAGGACGGCACGCGCGGACCAAAGGCGATCTGACATGCCGACCGACACGGAATTGCTGGCGCTAATGCGCAAAGCCGAGCCGGTCGTCGCCCGTGCGGCCGCCACGTTGGTCGAGATGCAGCGCGCCCCGCGCGCGACCACGCGCAAGGAGCTGCGCGACATCGTCACCGACGCCGACCTTGCGGCAGAAAGGATCGTGATCGATGGGTTGACGGCGCTGACGCCTGGCGCCGCGATCCTGTCGGAGGAGGCGGGCTTCAGCGGCACCTCGACTGCGCCGCGCTGGATCATCGATCCGCTCGACGGCACCGTGAACTACGCGGCCGGCCTGCCGTGGTTCTCGGTCAGTGCAGCCTATCACGACGGCGGCGAGGCGCTGATCGGTCTGGTCGAGTCGCCGCTGTCGCACATCAGCGGCCGCTACGTCCGCGGCGGGCTTGCGACCATCAATGGCGAACCGGTCAGAGTGTCGGAGACACGCTCGCTGTCGGATGCGGTCGTGTCGGTGATTCTGACCTCGCATTTCCAGCCCGATGAGGTGCGGATGGCCGCGGCCATCATCGAGCGGCTCGGCCTGGTGGCGCGGGGCGTCCGCATCGTCGTGTCAGGCGCACTCGAAATGGCCTGGATCGCGGCGGGGCAGCTCGACGCCTTTGTCTCGGTCAAGGCCGACCTCGTCTCGCATGCCGCGGCCATGCCCTTGGTGCGTGCGGCGAACGGGCGCGTGACGACGCTCGAAGGCGTCGACTCGCAGTTTGACGATTTGCAGAAGATTGCCACAAATGGTCACATCCACGACGAGCTTCTGACATTGCTCCGGGAGATTGCCCTTTGAGTGACCAGACCACTTTGCGGATTGCCTGGCTCTATTACATGGAGAACTTGACCCAGGCCGAGATCGGCGAGCGGCTCGGGCTGACCCGCGCGCGGGTCAATCGCATGCTGTCGGAGGCCCGGCACTCCGGCATCGTCAGCATCCGCCTGAATTCGGAGTTCGCGAGCTGCACCGAGCTGGAGCACCAGCTGCGCGAGCGATGCGGGCTGGATGATGCGGTGGTGATCCCGAGCCCGGAAAATCCCGAGCTCGTGGCAAGCCTGATCGGCATGGCCGCCGGGAATTACTTGTCAAAGTTCCTGGAAGAGAAGCGCCCGCGCAACATCGGCATCGGCTGGGGCGCGACCCTGCGCGAAACGATTCGTCACGTCACCCCGGCAGAGTATTCGGATCTCTGGGTCGTCTCGATGATGGGCGGCCTGTCGCGCGGGCTCGAGCTCAACACGTTCGAGATCGCGGGCGAGCTGGCGCGCCGGCTGCACGCCAAATGCAGCTATCTGGCCGCGCCGATCTACGCCAGCAGCAAGCGCTCGCGCGACACCTTCATGGCGCAGGACGTCTATGCCGAGGTTCTCGACCGGGTCGGCAAGCTCGATCTGGCGTTGCTCAGCCTCGGCGATCTCACGCCGCGCTCGCTGCTCGTGCGGCACGGTCTGCCGCCCGACGTCGGCATCGAGGATCTGCGCGCGGCCGGCGCGGTCGGCGACGTGCTGGGGCAGTATCTCGATCAATCGGGTAAGCAGATCAGCCACAACATCAATTCGCGCGCCATCGCGTTGCCGATCGAAAAGCTCGCGAAGACGCCGACGGTTATGCTGATCGCCGGCGGCACCAACAAGGCGCCCGTGATTGCGGCGGCGCTGCAGGGGCGGATCGGCAAGGTGCTGGTCACGGATGAGAAGGCTGCGGCAGGCGCGCTGAAGCTGATCGGCAAGCAGCAATGAGCCTGTTCCTCGGCCTCGACATCGGCACGTCTGCCGTCAAGGCTGTTATCGTCGATGCCGAGGACCGCGAGCAGGCGAGCGCTGTCGCGCCGCTATCGATCGACAATCCGCAGCCGCTCTGGTCCGAGCAGCATCCCGATGCCTGGTGGGACGCCTCCGCCGCCGTGCTCGATCGTCTCGCCGCCGACCATCCGAAGCTGATGTCGGGTGTGGCGGCGCTCGGCCTCTCCGGCCAGATGCTCGGCGTTGCCCTGATCGATGTTGCCGGACGGCCGATCCGTCCGGCGCCAATCTGGAACGATGGACGCGCGGCCGCCGAATGCGCGGAGCTCGATGCGAAGGTTGCGGATTTCGCTGGTCTCTCCGGCGCGCGACCAATGCCGGGCTTTTCCGCTCCAAAGATCCTCTGGCTGTCGCGGCACGAGCCTGACGCCTTGAAGCGCACGCGGCGCATCCTGCTGACGAAGGACTATGTGCGGCTGTGCCTGACCGGCGAGGCGATATCCGATCGCGCCGATTCGTCAGCCACGCTGCTGATGGATACGCGGGCAGGGACGTGGTCGCCGCTGCTCACGGAAGCCTGCGGCATCGACATCGACATGCTGCCCGATCTCGTCGAGAGCGGCGCGGTCGGCGGCACGCTGCGGCCCGAGCTCGCGCGGCGGTTCGGCCTGCGCGCCAATCTCCCTATCGCAGGCGGTGCGGGCGACAACATGGCCGGCGCGATCGGCGCCGGCGTGGTTCGCGCCGGCGACGCCTATATCAGCCTCGGCACGTCGGGCGTCTATTTCGTCGCCAATGATCGCTTCGTGCCGGCACGCGGGCAGGGCATGCACACTCACCGGCACGCAATGCCCGGCCTGTTCGGCCAGCACGGTTGCGTGTTGAGTGCGGCGAGCGCGCTGAACTGGGTCGCCGGAATTTTGGGTGTCACCTCGATCGAGCGGTTTCTCGCCGAGATCGAATCGGCGGATTTTTCATCCGCCGAGATGCCGGTATTCTCGCCCTATCTCGGCGGCGAGCGGACGCCGCATGACGATCCCCTCGCCACCGCGACGCTGTCGAATCTCCGGTCCTCGGCAGGTCCGCTCCACATCGGTCGCGCGGTGCTCGAAGGCGTCGCCTTCGCGATCGCCGATTGCCACGACGCGCTGACGGCAGCAGGCGCCGAGATCGGCACGATCGCGCTGGTCGGCGGCGGCGCGCGCAGCCGGTTCTGGGGTGAGCTGATCGCCACCGTCATCGACCGTCCGTTGCTGCTGCCGCCATTGGCGCTGCTGGGACCGGCGCTTGGTGCTGCACGGCTGGCGCGACAAGCGAGCGGCGGGGGCCTCAGCGACGAGAGCGATCGCCACGATTTGACCGTGCTCGAGCCGCAGTCCGGCTGGCGCGCGGGGCTGGGGGAACGGCGCGCCATCTATCGGCAGCATTACGCGAAATTATCGTGAGAAAACCACTCCCCAGTCCACGCAGAACATTTGTAAATCAAAAGATACATATGTATAGTGCAGTTGTCGCGAAGGGCGGCGACACCGGAAACATGCAGGAATCAGGGCTTTGACCATGCGCGCAGCGGTTCTCCACGATGTTCGCGACATCCGCGTCACCGAAATTCCAACGCCGACACCGGCCGCGGACGAGGTCATCGTGCGCGTCAAGGCCGTGGGCGTCTGCGGCAGCGATCTGCATTCCTACCTCGAAGGCGGCACCACCGGCCCGACCCGGATCAACCCGTTCGTGCTCGGCCACGAGTTTTCGGGAACCCTGATGCCGGAGAGCGCGCGCAAGTTCGGGTTGCCTGCCGATGCGTTGATGGCTGTGGATCCCGCCATTGCCTGCGGCAATTGCGAATGGTGCCATCGCGGCCACACCAATCTGTGCCCGCATGTGCGGTTCCTCGGCTACGCACCGAACAACGGCGCGATGGCCGAGTTCGTCTGCGTGCCGACGTCAGCCATTCACATCGTGCCTGACAGCATCGACCCCGCGGGCGCGGCCATTTTGGAAACGCTCGGCGTCGCCGTCCACGCCATGGATCTTGCACGCCCGCGCCTGATGGAAACCGTCGCGGTGCTCGGCTGCGGTCCGGTCGGACTGTTGCTGATCCAGCTGGCGCGCCTCGCCGGCGTCAGCAAGATCATCGCGATCGATCCGGTGAAGGCGCGGGCAGAACTCGCCTGCAACCTCGGCGCCGATGTCGGTTGCGGCAGCCCTGAAGAAGCCGCCGGCTTCACCGATGGCCGCGGCGCCGACCTCGTCATCGAGGCGACGGATTCTTCACACGGCTTCGAGCATGCCGCACGGAGCGCCCGCATCGGCGGCCGCCTCGTCATCGTCGGCATCCCCGAGAACAACCAATATGTGCTGAGTGGCGCGGAATCCCGCCGCAAGGGACTGTCGATCAAATTCTCGCGCCGCATGCCGGAGGTCTATCCACGCGCGATCGCGCTGGCGGAGAGCGGCCGCGTCAAGCTCGGACCGCTGGCAACGCATAAATTCTCGCTTGACCAGACACCGGCGGCGTTCGAACAGCAGGTTGCGCGCCGCGATGGTATCATCAAGGCGATCATCTACCCCTGAGGCCGGACGCGAATGCCGAGAGCGCTTATTTTCGATTTCGACGGCGTCGTCGCCGACAGCGAGGTTCTGGCCAACACCGTGCTGGCCGAGGTCGTGACCGAACTCGGCGTGCCCACCACGCTCGAGGATTCCTATCGCCTGTATCTCGGCAAGCGGTTCAGCGAGATCATCACCGCGATCGAGACGTCCGTCGGCCGGACGTTGCCGGACTCATTCCCGGCGGAGTTCCAGGCGAAGACACTGGATCGATTCAGGCAGTCGCTCGCGCCGATTCCGGGTGTGCGTGAATTCATCACCAGGTTTGGTCATGCGCCTCGTTGCATCGCCTCGTCCTCCTCGCCGGACAGGCTCGCGCTCTGTCTCGATGTCCTGGACATGACGTCGCTGTTCGAGGGACGCGTGTTCAGCGCGTCAAATGTCGCGCGGGGAAAACCCTATCCCGACATCTTCCTGCACGCCTCCGACAATATCGGCGTGGCCCCTGGGGAATGCATCGTCATCGAGGACAGCGCCAGCGGGGTCGTGGCGGCACGCGCGGCGGGATGCACGGTCATTGGCTTGCTTGCCGCGGGCCATCTTCCCAGGGACCACGGCCTCAGCCTCAAGGACGCGGGGGCTCAGCATCTGGCGCTGGATTATCGCGAAGCGGAGCGGATCGTCGCCGATCTGCTCCACTAGCTCGCGAGCGGTCAGATCAACGCCGGATAGGATCCTCCGTCCAGGTGAACGTTCTGGCCGGACATGAAGCCGCCGAAGGCGCTGCACAAAAATGCGCAGGTGGCGCCGAATTCCTGGGGATCGCCGAGCCGCCGCGCTGCGATGGATTCGACCTGGCGGCGGCGGGCCTCCTCGTAGGAAATGCTCTCGCGCGCCATCGCGGCCTTCGCCATCTGGTGCTGGCGGTCGGTATCGAAACGCTCCGGCAGCAGATTGTTGATAGTGACGTTGTCGCGCGCGACCTCGAGCGACAAACCCTTCATCGCCGCGGTGAGCCCGGCGCGCGCGCCCGAGGACACCGTCATGTGCGGCCGCGGCGTCGTCACCATCGCCGAGGTGATGTTGATGATGCGGCCGAAGCGGCGCTGCCGCATCGCCGGCAACACCGCGCGGATCAGCATCAGGGGCGCAATCATGTTGGCCTCGATTGCGGCGAGCCAGCGCTCGCGCGCGATGTCGGCGAAGGGACCGGGGGAGGGGCCGGCATTGTTGTTGACGAGAATGTCGGGCGAGGGGCAGGCGGCGAGCAGCCGCGCCTGGCCGTCGACGGTGGTGACGTCGGCCGCAACGGCCGTGACGTCGCCCTTTGCGACGCTGCGCAATTCGGCTGCGGTCTTGTCCAGCTTGGCCGCGTCACGGCCGTTGATGACGACGTTGACGCCTTCCTGCGCTAGCGCCCGCGCGCAGGCGAGCCCGAGCCCCTGACTGGAAGCGCAGACGAGGGCGGTGCGGCCTTTGATACCGAGGTCCATATTGTTTTCCGTTTCTGTTTTGAACGTTAGATCGAGCCGGCCATGCCGAGCTTCTTTACCAGCGCGCCCCATTTCTCGTTCTCGGAGGCGACGTAGGCGCGCGTGGCGGCCAGCGATTGCGCCGGTTGCGGGATCAGGCCGAGCGCGGTCACGGTCTCCTGCATCTTGGGATCGGCGAAGACGCGCGCGAGCTCGCTCTGCAGTTTTTCGATGATGGTCTCGGGCGTGCCGGCCCTGGCGATCAGCACATGCCACGACACCATCTCGAAATCGGCGACGCCTGAGGCTTCCGCAAATGTCGGCACGTCCGGCAGCGACGGCAGGCGCGTCAGCGAGCTCACCGCAATGGCGCGCAGCTTGCCGTCCTTGATCAGCGGCAGCGAAGCGCCTGCTTCGGCAAAGGCCATCGAGACATGTCCGGCCGCGACGTCGGCAATCGATTGCGGGCTGTTGCGATAGGGCACGTGGTTGATGTCGAGATCGAAGCGCTGCTTCATATGCTCAGCGGCAAGATGCGGCGCGCCGCCGACCGAGGAGGACGAGAAGCTGATCTTGCCCGGCCGCTCCTTGATGTACGCGATCAGTTCAGGGACGGAGCGCACCGGCAGCGCCGGATCCACCACCAGGATGAACGGCGATTTCAAATAGACCGAGATCGGAATGAAGTCGCGCAGGGGATCGTAGGGCGGCGCTTTGAACAATGAGGGCCGGATTGCCATGATCGAGCTGGTGGCCGCGCCCAGCGTGTGTCCGTCCGCTTGCGCCTGCAGCACCGTCTCGACGGTGGCGAGCCCCGCGCTGCCGGGCTTGTTCTCGACGATCACGGGCTTGCCGAGCGACTGGTTGAGCTTGTCGGCATAGAGCCGCACCACGCTGTCCATGCCGGTGCCGGCCGCGAGCGCGACCACGATGTTGATCGTGCGTGCCGGGTAGGTCTCGGCCTGCGCCGGCATCGCCAGCGTCAGTGCGGCGATCAGCCCAATGATGTAACGCATCCAGACCTCCCCATCTAATTATTTGAAATCATTATTCTTCTTGTTCGGCGCGGTTTCGTCCGCGTCAGAATAATCGATTATAGTCAGATTTATACTTGAAAATCGATCATTTTCTCAGCATGACTTCGTCCCAAGAAATCAGTGGGCGCCGGCACGAACCGGCGGCCCGGATCAAGGGAGGACAGGATGCGACGTTTCATGGCTGTGTTGGCGGGGCTGGCCTTGCTTGCGCCACTGACCGCAAAGGCCGAGCCGGTCACGCTCAAGCTGTCGTTCTTCGGGCCCGACGCCGAAGTGAACTACGCGCGTGCGATCAAGCCGTGGGTCGATGCCGTCAATGCCGATCCGAGCGGCGCGGTGAAGATCGAGGCCTACCCGAACGGCGCGCTCGGCAAGGCGCTGCCGGCGCAGCCGCAGCTCGTGCTCGACGGCGTTGCCGACATCGCCTTCGTCAATCCGAGCCTCGGGCCGGGACGCTTTCCCGACGACCAACTGTTCGAGCTGCCGGGCCTCCTGACGAACCTCAGTGAAGGCGTGAAGCTGTATGAAGAGCTGCTGAAGGCCAATCTGCTCCGCGGCTATTCCGACTATCACGTCGTCGGCGCCTTCATGAACCCGCAATACATGGTGTTCTCGCGCAAGCCGATCAAAGCCCTGTCCGACCTGAAGGGCATGAAGGTGCGCATCAACGGCGCGGTGATCGGCCAGACCGTGAAGGAGCTCGGCATGGTGCCGGTGCTGATGCCGCCGAACGAGGTCGTCGAGGCGATGGGACGCGGCACGATCGACGCGACCACGACCGTTCCCGCGGCGATCGTCGATTTCGGCATCGATCGCGTCACCAGCCATGATTACCTGCTGCCGCTCGGCGCTGGTCCCCTGGCCGTACTGATGAACCGCAAGAAGCTGGAGTCGCTGCCGAAGCCAGCGCAGGACGTCATCGCCAAGTATTCGATCAGGTGGATCGACGACACCTATGTCCGCAACCTCGGCCAGTACAATGACGAGCTGATCGCGAAATTCAAAGCCGACTCCAAGCGCACGGTAACGGCGCCGACGGCGGCCGACCTCGCCAGCCTGCAGCCGGTCTACGCCAAGGTGATCGCGGAGTGGGTCGCCAAGAGCCCCGGCAATGCCGAGCTGCTGGCGAAAGCGCAGGAGCTTCTGGTCAAGATCAGGGCCACCAAGGGATGAAGGCCATCCGTTCGATCGTCACGGCGCTGGCGAACGGCCTTGCTGTCGCCGGCCTCGGCCTGCTGCTGATCCTCGCCACCTTCACGCTGTTCGACGGGCTGTCGCGGGCAATCCTCGGCAGGCCGATCGATCTCGTGCGCGAGATCGGCGACATGGTCGCGGCCATTGCCGGGACCTGCTGCCTGCCGATCGTGCTGCTGCAGCGGAACAACATCGTGCTGCGGACCTTCGACCGGATCCTGCCGGCGCCGGCGGTGCGTGTGATCGACACGCTCGCGGCGCTCGTCATCGAGATCGTGATGATTGGCATGGCCTGGCAGTTCTATCTGTTCGGTCTCAAGACGGCGCAGGCCGGCGATGTCACCTGGCTGCTCAACTGGCCCAAGGCGCCATTCTGGTTTGCCGTGGACGCCATTTTGTGGGCCGCGGTCGCCGTGCAAAGCTTCGTGCTGATCGAGGAGATGACGGGCGAGCGCAAGCCGCACCAGCCGGAGAGCGTCGCATGACCACGACCGGCATCGGCATCGCCGGCATTGTCGCGCTGTTTGCGCTGGTCGCGATGCATATCCCGCTGGCGTTCGCCATGATTGTCGTCGGGATCACGGCCTTCGCGCTGCAGACCAATTGGGGCTCGGCGCTCACGTTTCTCGCGACCGAGCCCTCGCAGGTGCTCGGCAGCATGGATCTCGCGGCCGTGCCGCTGTTCCTGATGATGGGCGCCTTCGTCAACGTCTCCGGCTTCTCGCGTGATCTCTATGCAGCGGCCGCGGCGCTGCTCGGCCACCGTCGCGGTGGCCTGTCCTATGCCACCATCGGCGGCAGCGCTGCCTTTGGCGCGATCTGCGGCTCGTCGCCGGCAACGGTCGCGACCTTCACGCAGGTGGCGCTACCCGAGATGCTCAAGCGCGGCTATGCGCCGGGGTTTTCAGGCGCGACCATCGCGGCCGGCGGCGCGCTCAAGGCGCTGATCCCGCCTTCGCTCAGCATGATCCTTTATTGCGTGGTGGCGCGGACCTACATCTTCGACGTCTTCGTCGCCGCCGTGATCCCGGCGCTGCTGACGATCGCGGCCAATCTGATCGCGATCGCCGTCATCGTGCAGATGAACCCGGCTATTGCCCCCGTCGCCGCCCGCGTCTCGCGCAAGGAAAAGCTCCTTGCCGTCCGCCGCGCCGCGCCGGCACTGCTCCTGATCGTGATCATCTTCGCCGGCCTCTACAGCGGCGTGTTCACGGTGAACGAGGCAGCATCCGTCGCCGCCGTCGTGTCCTTCCTGTTCGCGCTGCTGCGCGGCACGCTCTCGCCCGGCAACATCGCAGGCGGCCTGCGCGATACCGCCGTGACTGCCGGGATGATCTACTTCGTCCTGATCGGCTCCTCGATCTTCACCTATTTCATCAGCCTGGCAAAAATCCCGGAGCAGCTCATCGCGCTGCTCGGCCATGTCAATCTGCCGCCGGTCGGCATCATCGTGCTGATGCTCGGCGCCTATCTGGTGCTGGGTGCGGTGTTCGACGAGCTCGCCGCGATGATCGTCACGCTGCCCTTCGCGCTTCCCATCATCACCCACCTTGGCTATGACCCCGTGTGGTGGGCGATCATCAATGTCGTGATCGTCGAGCTGGGCCTGGTGATCCCGCCCATCGGCCTTGTCATATTGATCATCAACGCGATGCGGCCGGATATCCCGTTGAAGATGCTCTACCGTGGCATCATCCCGTTCGTCGCCGCCGATCTCGTCGTCCTCGCTCTGCTGACGGCGTTCCCGGCTCTGACGCTGTGGCTGCCCGCGCTGCTGCGCGGTTGAGTGGAAAAGGATTCTGACATGGCCCTGCCTGTGACCAATTTCGATCCGGCCTTCCGCATCACCCGCGCGAGCCATGTCGTGCTGACCGTCCGGGATCTCGCGGCAAGCCGGCTGTTCTACGAGAAGGTGATCGGCCTCGTCCTCACCGCCGAGGAAGACGACACGCTCTACTTCCGCGGCGTCGAGGAGGCCTGTCATCACAGCCTGGTCTTGCGCAAGGGCAAGGATGTTGCCTGCGCCAGGATCGGCCTGCGCGTGCTCATGGACAAGGATATCGACGCGCTGAAGGCCCACTTCGAGTCCCATGGCTGTCCGGCGGCATGGGCGGACGTCGCCCACCAGGGCCGCACCTTGCACGCCACCGATCCGGCCGGTACGCCGCTCGAGTTCTGCGCCACCATGCCGGTCGTGCCGCGCATGATCACGCAGTTCACCCGCCACGCCGGCGGTTCGGCACTGCGCCTCGACCACTACCAGATCCTGACGCCAGAGGTCCGGAAGGCCTGCGAGTTCTACATGGCGGCAGGTTTTCGTCTCAGCGAATACATCGCGCCCAAGGGGACGTTCGACCTTCGCGGCGTGTTCCTGCAGCGCAAGGGCAATCCGCACGACATCGTCTTCTTCAACGGTTCGGGTCCGCGGTTGCACCATTTCGCGTTCCTCGCGCCAGAGGTGCACCATTTGCTCAATGCCTGCGATCTCGCCGGCGAGCTCGGTTTCGGCAAGAACGTGGAGCGCGGGCCCGGCCGTCACGGGCCCGGCCACGCCATGTATGTCTACATGCGGGACCCCGACGGCCACCGCGTCGAGCTGTTCAACACCCACTACCAGATCATGGATATCGAGAACGAACCCATTGCCTGGGACCCGACCGACCATAATATTGCGTTTCCCTGGGGGCTACCGGCCCGCCAGGCCTGGTTCGAGGAGGCGACGCCCTTTATCGGCGCCACGATCCGCGAACCGGAGGTCAAGCCGACGCCGTTGACGCTCGAAAAATATCTCGCCCGATAGGATTGCCTGAGGCCACCCATGTCCGATGCATCGCTCGATCCGCCCGGCAAGGAGACGCTGGCCTCGCATGTCTACGACCAGCTCCGGCAGGACATCATCTCGATCGCGGTCGCGCCCGGCGAGAAGCTGCACATCCGCTCGCTGTGCGATCGCTTCGATGTCGGCCTCAGTCCGGTCCGGGAGGCGCTGAGCCGCCTGTCGACCGAGGGGCTGGTCGCGCAGAGCGATCATCGCGGCTTTTCCGTCACGCCGATCGGCGAGGAGGATCTCGTCGATCTCACCCGCGCGCGCTGCTGGATGAACGAGATCGCGATCCGGAAGTCGATCGCCAATGGCGATGCCGCCTGGGAGGAGCAGGTCGTCTTGGCGTTTCACCGGCTGTCGCGCACGCCGCGCTTCGAGCCGGGCAACGAGCTCGAGCGCAGTCCGGCATGGGAGATCGCGCATCGCAATTTCCATTCGAGCCTGATCGCCGCCTCCGGTTCGCGGCGGCTGGAGCTGTATTGCGAGCATCTGTTCGACACGTCCGAGCGCTATCGTCACATCGGCCGCAAGGCCGGGATCAAGGGAACCAACCGCGAGGAAGAGCATCGGTCGCTGATGGAGGCCGTCGTTGCACGCGATGAAGACGCCGCCGCGCGGCTGATCACGGTCCATTTCGAGCGCACGGCCGAGCTGGTTCGTCAGGTGCTGAGGGATCGCGCGCGGTGAGTGCTGCCAGAGACTACGACGTCGTCATCGTCGGCTACGGCCCGGTCGGTGCGATCCTCGCCAACCTTCTCGCCAACTACAATCTGCGCGTCGCCGTGGTCGAGCGCGCGCCAATGGTCTATGACAAGCCGCGGGCGATCACGGTCGACCACGAGGCGCTGCGCGTCTTCCAGGCCATCGGGCTTGCCGATTTCATGGACAGCGCAATCGTGCCGCACAATGGCACGCACTACCTCGGCGTCGATGGCGAGGTCATCAAGAAGTTCGATCCGATGCCGCCACCATATCCGCTCGGCTGGCTCCCGAACGCCATGTTCGTCCAGCCCGACGTCGAGCAGGCGCTGCGCGACAAGCTGTCGGAATATGCCGGGGCCGATGTGTTCCTGCAGGCGACCGGTGGGGCCGTGCAGCAGGATGCGACATCGGTGACGCTGTCCGTGCGCTCCGAGATCGACGGCGAGTTCGACCTTCGCGGCCGCTATCTCGTCGCCTGCGACGGCGCCAACAGCCTCGTCCGCAAGCAGCTCGGCATCGGGCTCGAGGATCTCGCGTTCGACGAATGGTGGATGGTGGTGGATACGCTGACCAGCGATCGCGCCAAACGGCCGTCGAAATCGTTTCAATACTGCCGGCCCTCGCGTCCCGGCACCTTTGTGCCGGGGCCCGGCAAGCTGCGCCGCTGGGAGATCAAGCTGCTGCCGGGTGAGGATCCGCAAGACGCGGGACAGCCGGACAATGTGCTGCGCCTCCTCAAGGATTTCACGGACACCTCCGATCTCACGATCTGGCGCTCGGCCGTCTATCGCTTCCATGCGCTGCTGGCGCAGGCTTGGCGGGATAAACGGATATTCCTGATGGGCGATGCCGTGCACCAGACGCCACCATTCCTGGGGCAGGGGCTCTGCGCCGGCATTCGTGACGCGGTGAACCTCGCCTGGAAGCTCGCGCTGGTGCTGCGCGGCGCCGCTGGCGTTGGATTGCTCGACAGCTACGCGATCGAGCGCAAGCCGCATGTTCGCGCCGTCGTCGCCAGCGCCAAGGAGTTCGGCAAGATCATCGGCGAACTGGACCCGGCTGCGGCCGCAGCGCGCGATCTGCGCCTGCGCGCGGAGCTGCAAGCCGGCACGGCCGTGACCATCCGGCAAAAGTTCATCCCGGACCTCGATAGCGGGTTGATCGCGCAGGGCGCGAAACTGGCTGGCGGCCTGTTCGTGCAGCCCTATGTCGCAACGGAGGATGGCCGAACCTGCCGCCTCGATGATCGGCTGAAGCCGGAATTTGCGATCGTGAGCTGGTCGCCGAAGTTCGTGTCGGCATTGTCCGAGACAACGCTCGCCGGCTGGCGGAAGCTCGGCGGCGAACTAGTCGTCATAGCCACTAAGGGAGAGGGAGGCTCCAGCAGCGACGGCGCTCTGCACCTCGTCGAGACCGAACACCTCTTCGCGAACTGGATGCGCGAAAACGCTGTCGAAGCCGTCATCGTCCGCCCGGACCGCTACGTCTTCGGCGCCGCCGCGACGCCTGACAAAATGAACGCCCTGGTGGCCGACCTCATCGACCGGCTGCAGGACCGATCCGCCGCCTAACGTTGCGAGCGAACCGCCTCGCTCTTGATGACGATTCCGGCCGCGTCGCGATCAAACGTATCCGACGTGACGCCGTCCCTGCGCAGCAGATACTTCTCGACCTTGTTGGTCGGCGTCTTCGGCAGGTCTCCGAGGACGCGGACGTAGCGCGGCACCATGAAGTGCGCCATGCGCGGCTTGAGAAAGTGGATCAGGTCGGCCGGATCGAGCGCCTGCCCCTCGGCGAGGGAGACTGCGACGAGGACGTCGTCCTCGCCATGCTCGCTCGGCACGGAGACGACCGCGGCTTCCCGGATGGCAGGGTGGGCGGCAACTTCGAGCTCGACCTCGAACGAGGAAATGTTTTCACCTCGCCGGCGGATGGCGTCCTTGAAGCGGTCGACGAAGAAATAGTTGCCGTCGCGATCGATGCGGAAGGCATCACCGGTATGAAACCAGCCATTGCGCCAGGCGAGCGCGGTCGCCTCGGGAGCCTTGTTGTATCCATGGTTCATGGCCCAGGGCGCGTCGGATCGAATGATCAATTCGCCGATCTCGCCCTGTGCAACTTCGCAGTCGTTGGCGTCGACAAGGCGAACCTCGATGCCGGCACGCGGCTTGCCACAGGTAGCAGCGACCGTCGGGTTTGGCTCGGTCGCCAGGGGGCATGAAACCTCCGACATGTTGAACAGCGTGTGGGTCGTGATGCCGTAGCGCTTGCCGAAGGCGATGCCTTCCTCGCTGAGCGGAATGACCGTGACGTTCTTGAGCGGGCTACCTTTCTCCTCGCCGCTGTCGGTCCGCTTCATCAGGAAGCTCGCCATCACGCCGAGCAGGATCACCATCGTGGTGTTGGTCTTCGCGACCGTGGACCAGAATGTGTTGGTGTCGAAGCGGTCGACCATGGCGATGGAGCCGCCATTGATCAGCATGGCATAGCTCGGCGCCGTGCCGCCGACGTGAAAGAGAGGCAGGTTCACCATGAAAGTGTCGCTGGCGTCGAGATAGGGGATGCCGTCCCGGTCCGCCGAGATGCCGCGGCCCATGGCATAGAGATGCGCATAGGACGACAGCACGCCCTTCGAGGGACCGGTCGTTCCTGAGGTGTAGATGATCGACTGCGTGTCCCATGGTGCGATCGGACGCTCGGTCACCGGCGCATCCGCGGATGTGGAGTCGAGCACACTCGACGGCAGGACCTCGACCCCCTCGACCGGGGCCGGCTCGCCGCCGATCACGACGACCTTGCGCAGTTCACGCTTGTCGATGTCGGCAAGCCGCGGCAGCAGGCTGGCGTGGACGATCGCGACTGCAGCGCCCGCGTTGGTGACGACGTGCTGGAGGATGCCGCCGCGATAGGCGGTGTTGATCGGCACGTAGACGGCGCCGATCATGTTGATGCCGAACCAGGCGCGCAGGCAGTCGGGGCCATTCGGGAGCCAGACGAGAACGGTATCTCCCTGCTTCACGCCGAGCGACTGCAGCGCGTTGCCGGTCCGTCGCGCCAGATGCAGGAGCTCGCGATATCTGAGCTGGCTGCCGTCGTCGAAGGTCGCGTAGACCTGATCCGGCGTCTCGTGTCCCCAGCGTTCGAGGAGGCACCGCAGGACGCATTCCTCGGCGGCGGGGACCTTGTGGCTCGTCATTGAAACCTCCCTGCTTGTTCTTGTTGTGGCCCGGTGCCCACGACGCGCTGGGCGGTCCGAACCTCAGTCCGGCTCGATGGCGCGCAAGCCCCGTGCGATGCGGGACAGCGTTTCGAAGCAACCGGTAATTTCCGCGGCCGAAACGCCGTTGGTCCCTTGCCGGAAGAATTCCAGCGAACGTTCGTGCAAATCCTGCCAGGCGGCGATGCCGGCCGGCGTCAGGCTCACCATCCGCTTGCGGCGATCGTCCTCGGCCTCCACACGTTCCACCAGGCCCTTCTTTTCCAGGCCCTTCAATACGGCGTCGAGATTCTGGCGGCTCACGCCGAGATAGGTGTAGAGTTCCGAGAACAACATGCCCTTGGGATCGCGGTACAGCGCGCCCAGCGTTGCGCCCGTCACGGCCGAGAAGTTCAGCACGCGCACCGCCTGGGTCTCGTAGATGTTGGCGGCCTGAAACAGCCTGAAGAAGAGCTTGTTGTTGAGGTGGTCGCGCGCGGAATTGCCGGCCGGCTGCTCACGGCTGGTCTTCGTCCCGGTCTTCGTTGCCGACGGCATTCGCGCATTCCCCCTGAGATGTGTAATGATATTGACATAATATTTGGTTGTCCATAGCCTTCGGCCGCAAGTGTACCCAAGGGTAGCCCCGAAGCCGGGAAGGATCGACATGCCATTTCGTAAGATGCTCATCGCGAATCGCGGAGAAATCGCGCTGCGCATCGCGCGCGCGGCGTTTGAGCTCGATATCCCTGTCGTCGCCGTGTTTCCCGCCGACGATGCTGGTTCCGCCCATGCGCGTACCGGCAGCGAGACGCGGGAATTGCCTGGTGTGGGAGCCGCTGCCTATCTCGATATCGCGGCGATGGTCGAGGTGGCACGGCAGACCGGCTGCGACGCGGTGCACCCGGGCTATGGCTTCCTGTCGGAGAATCCCGACTTCGCGCGCGCCGTGACAGCGGCCGGCATGACGTTCATTGGTCCGGCCGCCGAGACGCTCGAGCTGTTCGGTAACAAGTCGGAAGCGCGGCGGCATGCGCGCAAGGCCGACGTGCCCGTGCTCGAAGGATCGGCCGGGCCGGTGTCGCAAGCTGAAGCTGCGGCCTTCCTCGACAAGCTCGGCAGCGGCGGCGCGATCATGATCAAGGCGGTCGCCGGAGGCGGCGGCCGCGGCATGCGTGTGGTGTCCTCGCCCACTGATCTTGCCAGCGCCTGGGAGCGTTGCCGTTCCGAGGCGCAGGCCGCGTTTGGTGCCGATGCACTCTATGTCGAGCGCTACTTGGCGAACGCGCGTCATATCGAGGTGCAGATCGTCGGCGACGGGCACAGCGTCGTGCACCTCGGCGAGCGCGAATGCACCATCCAGCGTCGCCATCAGAAGGTCGTCGAGATGGCGCCCTGCCGGAGCTTGTCGCCAAAACTCCGCGAGGCGATCTGCGACGCGTCGGTGCGCATGGCCAGCAGCGCGGGATATCGCGGCCTCGGGACCTTCGAGTTCCTGATGCCTGCGGAGGGCGGCAGCTTCGTTTTCATCGAGGCAAATCCGCGCCTGCAGGTGGAGCACACGGTGACCGAGGAGATCTACGGGATCGACCTCGTCAAGACGCAGATCCGGGTCGCCTCCGGCTTGCGGCTGCGCGACATTGGACTGGGCAGCGCGCCCGTCGCGCGCGGCGGCGCGATCCAGTTCCGCGTCAACATGGAGAAGATGACGGCTGACGGCGGCGCGCGGCCGACCGGCGGCGTGGTGACCGGTTTTACCTTGCCGAGCGGCCCCGGCATCCGCGTCGATACGTTCGGCTATGTCGGCTATCGCACCAGCCCTCGCTACGATTCCCTTCTTGCCAAGGTCATCGCCTATTCGCCGGAAGGCATGGACGACGCCATCCGGCGCGGGCGGCGCGCGCTGGAGGATTTCCGGATCGACGGCGTCGAAACCAACATTCCCGTGCTGCGGGCGCTCGCGGCGAACGAGGACTTTCTCGCCGACCGCGTCTCGACGAAATTCCTGGAGCAGCATCTCGACAGCATCCTTGCAGCCGCGGCCGGCTTTGCAAGCCGCGACGACCAGCCGGCCCGGCGGGCGAGGGACGTCCGCGACGTCGATCCGCTCGGCGTCTTCGATGCGAAGGTCGCCATTGCGCCATCGCAGCCGGCCGCGGCACGCGGACCGCAGGTGGCGCATGTTCCCGACGGCCTTGTCGCCGTGCCGGCGCCGCTGCAGGGCACGATCGTCGCCTGCAATGTGGCGCGGGGCGACCGGGTGCGTGCGGGACAGCAGGTGTTCGCGATCGAATCCATGAAGATGGAGCACGTCATCGTGGCGCCTGCCGCGGGTGTGGTCGAAGACATTCTTGCGGCGCCCGGCGACACGATTTTTGAAGGCGAAGCGTTGCTTCACATCGCCCCTTCGGAGGATGGCTCCGCCGGCGTCGAGACCACTGAGGCCATCGATCTCGATCACATCAGGGGTGATCTTGCCGAAGCACTCGCGCGCCGCGCGGAGCGGCTCGATGAGGGACGGCCGGATGCCGTCGCACGCCGCCGCAAGACCAATCAGCGCACCGCGCGCGAGAATATCGCGGATCTCTGCGATCCCGACTCCTTCATCGAATATGGCGGCCTCGCGCTCGCCGCGCAGCGCCAGCGCCGATCGCTGGAGGAATTGCGCCGCATGAGTCCCGCCGATGGCCTCATCACCGGCGTCGGCGCCGTCAATGGCGATCTGTTCAGTGACGAGCAGTCCCGCTGCGCCGTCATGGCCTACGATTACACGGTGTTCGCGGGCACGCAGGGCGTCGTCAATCACAAGAAGAAAGACCGCCTGCTGACGCTCGCCGATCGATGGTCGCTTCCGGTCGTGCTGTTTGCGGAGGGCGGCGGCGGCCGGCCCGGCGATGAATGGCCGACGCCCGCCGGGCTCGAGACCACGACGTTCACAAAACTCGGCGGTATCAATGGCAAGGTGCCGCTGGTGGGCGTGGTTTCGGGACGCTGCTTTGCTGGCAATGCCGCGCTGCTCGGCAGCTGCGATGTCATCATCGCCGACCGGACCTCGAACATCGGCATGGGCGGCCCTGCCATGATCGAAGGCGGCGGTCTCGGCGTATTTCGCCCGGAGGACATTGGTCCCGTCGATGTCCAGGCGCCGAACGGCGTGATCGACGTGCTGGTCGAGGACGAGGCGGAGGGCGTTGCCGCCGCCAAAAAATATCTCGGCTATTTCCAGGGGCGGACCGGCGACTGGTCATGTGCCGATCAGCGCCTGTTGCGCCACGCCGTGCCGGAGAACCGGCTGCGCGCCTATGACATCCGGCCGATCATCGAGACGCTGGCGGATGCCGGCTCCGTGCTAGAGCTGCGTCCGTCCTTCGGGCGCGGCATGATCACGGCGTTCGCCCGCATAGAGGGCGTCCCCATCGGCCTGATCGCGAACGATTCACGTCACCTCGGCGGTGCGATTGATGCCGATGGCGGCGACAAGGCCGCACGGTTCATCCAGCTCTGTGACGGCTTTGGCATTCCCATCGTGTCGCTTTGCGACACGCCGGGCATGATGGTGGGGCCGGAGGTCGAGAAGACCGCCCAGGTGCGTCACGTCTCGCGCGTATTCGTGGCGGCCTCGCGGGCCACGGTGCCGTATTTCACCGTCGTGCTGCGCAAGGCCTACGGACTCGGTGCGCTGGCAATGGCCGGCGGATCGAGCCAGATGTCGTTCTTCATGGTGGCATGGCCCAGCGCCGAATTCGGCGCCATGGGCCTCGAAGGCGCCGTGAAGCTCGCCTACCGCAAGGAGCTCGCGGCAATCGAGGATCCGGCGGCACGAAAGGCCTGGTTCGACCAGATGGTCGCCAAATCCTACGAGGACAACAAGGCGCTGAGCGGCGCGACCTTCCTCGAGGTCGATGATGTCATCGACCCCTGCGAGACGCGGCGCTGGGTCGTGCGCGGCCTCAAGGCCTCGATGCAGCCGGGCCGCTTCAGCGAGAGACGAACGACGCGCGTCGACCTGTGGTGAACACGGGCGACCAAGGGAGGAAACAATGACAAAAATCGAATCCGATACAGACTACCTCCGCAGCGAAGAAGCCTATCTGGCGCACGTTCGCGGCCTGCAGGCTGCGGTCTGGCCGGCTGGCGTTCCCAGGGAGCCGGTGTTTCCCCTCGGTCGCCGGCCGTTGACGCACTACCTGCGCGAATGGGCGCAGCGGCAGCCTGAGAAGCCCGCTGTGCTGTTCTACGGCCGCGCCATGAGCTATGCCGAGCTCGATCGTCTCAGCGATCGCTTTGCCGCGCTCCTGAACCGTCTCGGTGCGCGCCAGGGCGATCGTGTCGCGGTGTTCCTGCCGAACTGCCCGCAGTTCTACGTTTGCTTCTTCGGCATCCTCAAGGCCGGCTGTGTCCACGTGCCGGTGAACCCGATGTTCACCCGTCCCGAGCTCGCCTACGAGATCAACGACACGCAGGCGCGCATCGTGATCGCGCACGACCAGCTTGCCTCTCTCGTTGAAGAAGTCCGGCAGGAGTGCGGCGTTGAGCATCTCGTCGTCACCAGCTTTGGCGATGCGCTCGGGGCTGCACCGGAAGGGCCGCTGCCGCCGGCCTTGACCGCGCCGCGGGTCGCGATCGCCAATTCCATCGATCTCATGGACGCCCTCGCAAAGGAGACCGCCGCGCCGCCGCAGGTCGATGTCGGCATCGACGATATCGCTGCCCTGAACTACACGGGCGGCACCACCGGGATGCCGAAGGGCTGTGTTCACTCGCAGTTCGACATGCTGTTCACGGGCGCTGTCATGGGTTCGGTGTCGATGACGGTCACGTCAGACGATGTCGTCATCAATTTCTGGCCGATCTTCTGGATGGCCGGAGAGGACCTCGGCATCATCCTGCCGATGGTGACGGGGGCGACCTGCGTGTTGATGGCCCGCTGGGATGCGCAGGCCTACATGTATGCCGTGCAGCGCTATCGCGCGACGATCTCGAACATGGTCGTCGACAATGCCGTCGAGATCATGAACCGGCCCGATGCGCGCGACTATGACCTCGGCTCGCTCCGGGAGGTCATGGTGGCGTCCTTCGTCAAGAAGCTCAATCCGGTCTTCCGGGACGGCTGGCGCAAGCTCACGGGCACGACGCTGCGCGAAGCGGCCTGGGGGATGACCGAAACGCACTCCTACGACGCATTCAATCGCGGCTGGCAGGACGACGATCGCGACCTCAAGCAGCGCCAGATCTTCTGCGGCATTCCCGTGCCCCAGACCGATTTCAAGATCATGGAGTTCGGATCGGACAGGCTGCTGCCGCTCGGCGAGGAGGGCGAGCTGTGCGTGCGCACGCCGTCGCTGCTGAAGGGGTACTGGAACAAGCCGGATGCTACGGCCGAAGGCCTCGTCGACGGTTGGCTGCGGACCGGCGACATCGGAATGATCTCGGAGCGCGGCACCATCCACTTCCTCGGCCGGCGCAAGGAAATGCTGAAGGTGAAGGGCATGAG
>JAEWBW010000168.1 GCA_023390955.1 Pseudomonadota bacterium | reverse complement strand
AACGCCGACCCGAAAGAGGGAGGGGAAAATGACGAGAACCCGCACGCCGGGCATCAGCCGCCGTTCAACATTGGCGCTGATGGGCGCCGGTGCGATGAGTGTTGCCGCGCCCTGGGTGGCGCGCGCGCAAGCCAAGACCATCAAGATCGGCATGCCCACAATTCTCTCGGGCCGCGTCGCGCAACTCGGCACGTCCTCGCGCAACGGCGTGATGCTGGAGGTCGAGAAGATCAATGCGGCCGGCGGTCTCGCCGGACGTCAGATCGAAATGGTGATCCGCGATTCCAAGGGCGCGCCGCAGGAAGCCGCGCGTGTCGCGCGCGAGCTCGTCAATACCGACGGCTGTGAGTGGCTGATCGACGGCGAGGCGTCGTCCGGATCGTTTGCGGTGCATGAGGTCGCGCGCGATCTCGGCGAGCTCTGCGTCCACACCTGCTCGGAAGCGTCCTCGCTCACGGCGGATCCGAAACAGCACATCCCGAATGCCTTCCGATGCGTGCGGCTGGGCATTCACGATTCCATCGTCGGCGGCAGCTACGCGGCCGGGATCGCCAAGGCCAAGGGCCTGAAGAAGTGGGCGACCTGTTCGCCTGATTACGCCTATGGCCGCGATACCACCGGCGAGTTCACGCTGTATCTGAAGCGGTTCGCGCCCGACGTGGAGATCATCAGCGAGTCCTGGCCAAAGCTGTTCCAGGCCGATTACACCGAAGTCGTGACCAAGATCCTGCAGGCCAAGCCGCAGGCGCTGTATTCGTGTCTGTGGGGCGGCGATCTCACCTCCTATATCGACCAGGCCAACATCTACGCGATGTTCGGCCAGATGGAGGTGTTTGCGGTCAACATGGCCGACTACACCGCGCTCACGGTGGTGAAGAACCTGCCGAAGGGCATCCACTCCGGCAACCGCTACATCAAGACGTTTCCGACCACGCCGGAGAACGCCGCCTGGGGCGATGCCTACAAGGCCAAGTACAACGAATATCCGACCAACTGGTCGTGGCAGAACGCAACCGCGGTGATGTTCCTCGCCGAGGCTGCGAAGAAGGCAAACTCCACCGACGGCAAGAAGATCGCCGAAGTGCTGAAGGGGCTGACGATCAAGTGCCCGTTCGGCGCCGACGGCACTGTGACGATGCGCGCCGACGACCACACCCTGGTCGGCTATGCGATCGGCTGGGGCACCACGATCCCGCAGGAGCCCTACGTGCCGGAGGTCAAGGTCGGCGATTGGAAGACCATCTTCGAACTCGAAGCCGAGTGGAAGAAGAGCAAGGGCTACACCTGATTACATCGTTCGGCGGGGACGGGCGACCGTCTCCGCCGGCGTGGCTCCCTGCGTGCCGTTGGCACGCATGACAATGAAAGCATTTTCGTGGATCTCGACGCGCTCGCCGGGTGTCTCACCAGCTCCGCCTGCCTTGTGACCCAAACCACCAGCGGCCTCATCATCGGTATGCTGCTGTTCCTGGTGGCGGTTGGGCTGACGCTGATCTTCGGCGTGCTCAAGGTGGTGAATTTCAGCCACGGCGCCTTCTATATGTTCGGCGCCTATTTTGCGATGACGGCTTATCAGCTCACCGGCAGCTTCGCCCTGGCGATGCTCGCGGGAGCGGCCGGCACCGCCGTTCTCGGCCTCATCTTCGAGCGCTTCTTCATGAGCCGGGTCTATGGCGCCGACGTGCTGATGCAGCTCCTCGTCTGCTACGCTTTCGTGCTGATCTTCGACGACGTCGTCCGCATCATCTGGGGACCCGAGTTTCGCTCGATGGGCATGCCGGCGGCATTCCAGGTGGTGCCGCTGTTCATCGCCGGCGGCGTGGTGCCGCCTTATTATCTGCTGCTGATCGGCGTCGCGCTGGCTGCGGCCGTCGTGCTCGGCATCGGATTGTCGCGCAGCCGCATCGGAAAGGTGATCCGTGCCGCTGCGCAGAATCCGGGCATGGTGTCGGCGCTGGGCATCAACACCGGACTGATCTATGGCGGCGTGTTCGCGCTCGGCGGCATGCTGGCGGGGCTCGCCGGCGCGCTGGCGGCACCCGTGCGCTCCCTGACTCCCGGCATGGGATTTTCGGTGCTGATTGAATCCTTCATCGTCACCGTGATCGGCGGCATGGGCTCGATCCTGGGTGCATTGATCGGCGCGATGCTGCTCGGGCTGATCCGCTCGTTCGGTTCGCTCGGCTTTCCCTTGTTCACCGAAGGCCTGATGTACCTGTTCATGGTCATCGTGCTGGTGTCGCGGCCCACCGGCCTGTTCGGCAAGGAGGTGGCATGACCGAGCTCGAAGCCGGCCGCGCCACGACGCTCTCGCCGCGCGAGACGGGCAGCGCCTGGCGCACGCGCTATTTCGATGTCCTCGTCGCGCTGATCGCTTTTGTCGTTCTGGCCAGCCTGCCGCTGTTCACCGGCAGCAAAGCGCTGCTCGACTTCGTCATCCGCTGCTCGGCCTACGGGCTGTTCGCGACCTCGCTCAATCTGCTGGTCGGCTACACCGGGCTGACCTCGTTCGGCCACGGCATGTTCTTCGGGCTCGGCGCTTACGGCTTCGGTCTGATGATGCAGAAGCTCGCCGTGCCGATTCCGGTCGCTTTCGTCGGAACGCTTGCAATAACAGCGGTAGTCGCGGCCATCATCGGTGCAATCTGCGTGCGGCTGAAGGAGATCTAC
Organism: Pseudomonadota bacterium; assembly: GCA_023390955.1. GTDB lineage: Bacteria > Pseudomonadota > Alphaproteobacteria > Rhizobiales > Xanthobacteraceae > Bradyrhizobium. The sequence goes on along the minus strand of JAEWBW010000168.1, from coordinate 6,892 downwards.
TTCGCTTTCGTCACATTGGCATTCCAGATGCTGATCCACTCGACCATCCTGTCCTGGGCATCGTTCACCGGCGGCGACCAGGGCCTGCGCGGCGGCATCCCGCGCCCGGCATTCCTCGGGATCAATCTCGCCAACCACGTCCATCTCTACATCGCGAGCTGCGCGCTGCTGATCCTCGGCCTGCTCGCGATGCGCCAGATCGCGCAATCGCCGTTCGGCTACACCTTGCGGATGATCCGCGACAACGCCGCGCGCGCGAGCTTCCTCGGCATCGATGTCTGGCGCGCGAAGCTGACCGTGTTCGTGCTGGCCGCGCTGTTCGCCGCGATGGGCGGCATGGTGATGGCGCTGTTCGTGTCCGGCGCCTATCCGGAATTCGCCTATTGGACGATCTCGGGCGAGGGCATCTTCATCAACATGCTCGGCGGCGTCTCGACCTTCCTGGGGCCGATGGTCGGCACCGTGCTGCTGCTGCTGCTCAACGACACCGTCACGCGATTCACCGAGTACCACGGCATCGTGCTCGGCATCGTCATCCTGTTCTTTGCGCTGGGCCTGCGCAAAGGCCTGCTGGATTTCGTCGCCGAATGGTTCGCGCGCCGGCGCGAGGCGGGCGAGGGGCGCTAGCGATGCTCGAGATCTGCAACCTCGCAAAGTCCTTTGGCGGCGTGAAGGCGACCAACGACGTCACGCTGGACTTTCCCGACGGCTCGCTCACGGCGGTGATCGGCCCGAACGGTGCCGGCAAGAGCACCTTCTTCAATTTGATCACCGGCGCGCTGCAGCCGGATGCCGGGGAGGTTCTGCTCGATGGCGTGGATCTCGCCGGGCGCTCGCCGCCGGAGATCGTCCGTCACGGCATCGGCCGCGCCTTCCAGGTCGCGAGCATCTTCAAGTCGCTCACGGTGCAGGAGACGATGCTCGCCGCCGTCAGCGCCGACCAGCGCTCAGCCTCGGTACTGCACAAGCGCTTTCCATTGCCGGAAACCCGCGACCGCGCCGAGCATGTGATGGAGTTGCTCGGTCTGGCCGCGAAGCGCCATCGCACGGCATCGACGCTGTCGCATGGCGACCAGAAACTTCTCGACATCGCGCTCGCCCTGGTGCTCGAACCAAAGGTGCTGCTGCTGGACGAGCCGACCGCCGGCATGGGGCCGGAAGAGCGCTGGCGCATGATCGACAAGGTGCGCGAGCTCTGGGACACGCAGAAGATCACGGTCGTCTTCATCGAGCACGACATGGACATCGTGTTCAAGATCGCGCCGAAGATCGTCGTGCTGTGCTATGGCCGGATCCTCGCGACCGGCACGCCGGACGAGATCCGCAACAACAGCGCGGTGATCGATGCCTATCTCGGTACCGAGCATGCGGGAGCCGCCGCATGAGCGCAGCCGTGATCGAGGTCGCCGATCTCGACGTCTATTATGGCAGCAGCCAGATCCTCTTCGGTGTCGCGCTCGCGGTACGGCAGGGCGAGACCATGGCGCTGCTGGGCCGCAACGGCGCGGGCAAATCGACGACCATGAAGGCGATCATGGGGCTGGCGCCGCCACGGCGCGGCAAGGTCAGCCTGCGCGGCGAGATCATCTCGGGGCGGAAGCCGCATCACATTGCGCGCGCCGGCCTCGGCTTCGTGCCGGAAGACCGCCAGATTTTTCCGGAGCACACGGTCGAGGACAATCTCGTCATCGGGCGCAAGAAGGGCCCTGACGGTCAGGACGAATGGCCGATCAAGCGCATCTATGAAGTCTTTCCACTGCTCGAGCCGCTGCGCCAGCGAATCGCAGGAAGGCTGTCGGGCGGGGAGCAGCAGATGCTGGCCATTGCGCGCACGCTGATGGGCAATCCGGCACTGCTGCTGCTTGACGAGCCCAGCGAGGGTCTTGCGCCGATCATCGTGCAACGGATCGGCGAGCTTCTGCGGCAGCTCCGCAGCATCGGGTCGACCGTGCTGATCGCCGAGCAGAACATGCATTTCTGCCTGGGCCTCGCCAGCCACGCCACCGTCATCGACAAGGGTCAGATCGTCTATGCCGCCACGATCGACGAGCTGAAGGCAGACGAGGCGATCCGCCGCCGCTATCTGGCGCTGTAGCTGCCTTCAGGGGAGCCGATTACCCCAAAAGAAGGAAACCATCGCCCGGCACCCGCCAGGCGGAAGGAGTTTCCCCTCCTGGGGGCAAAAACGCCAATCGCTTCCATTGCCGTTTGAGGCCGAAAAGACGACATTTCCATCAGAATTTGATGGATTGACGACCATGGAACGCACAGGATTTGAGCCCTTTGGCGAACCGCTGGTGTCCGCAACGGACAGCCAGCCGCGATCGCGCACGCAGAAGGTCCTGCTGCGGACGGGCACCGGCCTGTTCTGGTCGCTGGTTGCGGCCATCGTGCTGGCGCGCGCCGCCTTCTTCGAGCCGGGCGTCTATGACGGCTTTAGCCGTGTGGCCTCGCTGGCCAAGAGCCTGATCTTCTGAGGCCGAATCGGACCGCCTGAGGAGAGAAATTCCCTCGGCCCTGATATGCCGAAAACTTATTCCCCATACGAGCGACCCTGCGTATAAATCCTTCTCCCCGAGGAGAGATTTGTGTCGCAGAATCAAGCATCCAGCCCGGCCGAGGCCAAGCCGACCACCGCCGCTGGTCGCATTCTCGCGCTGGTTCCCGGCATTCTCCTCTGCGTTGTCGTGGCCGGCGTGTCGGCCCTGCTCGAGCGGCTGGAGCTGAGCGCCTTCGAGCATCCCTATGTTGAAGCGCTGGTCATGGCGATCCTGCTCGGCATGGCGCTCCGCAGCTACTGGAAGCCCGCGCCGCGCTGGCAGGCCGGCATCGCCTTCAGTGCAAAGCAGTTGCTCGAAGTGGCGGTGATGCTGCTCGGAGCCTCGATCAGCTTTGCGGCGATCGCTGCCTCAGGCATTGCGCTGTTGGCGTCGATCGCCGCCGTCGTCGTGGTCGCGCTCTGCGTTTCCTACGGTCTCAGCCGGATGCTCGGACTGTCGGCGCGGCTGTCGATCCTGATCGCCTGCGGCAACTCCATCTGCGGCAATTCGGCGATCGCGGCCGTGGCTCCGATCATCGGCGCCAACAACGACGAGATCGCGTCCTCGATCTCGTTCACGGCGATCCTCGGTGTCATGATGGTGCTGGGCCTGCCGCTGCTGATCCCGTTGCTGCAATTGTCGGCGACGCAATATGGCATCCTCGCCGGCCTTACGGTCTATGCCGTTCCGCAGGTGCTTGCGGCGACGGTGCCGGCCGGCCTCATCAGCACCCAGATCGGCACGCTCGTCAAATTGATGCGCGTCCTGATGCTGGGACCGGTCGTGGTTGGCCTCTCGCTGACGGCTTCGCGCTGGCAGAGCGGTGCCAAGAAGACCAGTGTCGGATTCTTCCGCCTCGTCCCCTGGTTCATCCTGGGATTCCTCGCGCTCGCGACGCTGCGCTCACTCGAGATCGTACCGGCAACGGTGGTCGGACCTGTGACGAAGATCACCACGTTTCTGACGGTGGTCTCGATGGCCGCGCTCGGCCTCGGCGTCGACGTGCGCGTGCTCGCCAATGTCGGGGGACGCGTGACCGCTGCAGTCACGCTGTCGCTGTTGCTGCTGCTCGCGATCAGCATTGGACTGGTTCACTGGTTCAAGTGATCCGGTCTCATCGGCAATTCCGCCTCAATTTGCGCGCGCTGTCCCGAGATGGCTGATCGGCGCAGCCAGCGCCGCGAAACATGTGACCGTCGGCGCGCGTTTCTCTAACCCATGTCGAGGAGAGTATGATGGCAGACGGCGAACGACAGAGGGCAGTCATCGCATTCGCGGGGCGCCGCATTGACGCGCCGGATGCCAAGTCGGTGCGCTTTCCCCTGGACGCCGTGGCCCTGGTCCGCCAGCGCCTCGCTGCCCTGTTTCAGGAAGAGCAGGCCAAGGCACTGGTGTGCTCGGCCGCTTGCGGTGCCGATCTCATCGCGCTCGAGGAAGCAGGACGCCTTGGCATCCGCCGCAGGATCATCCTGCCGTTCGCGGCCGAAAAATTTCGCGCGACATCGGTGACGGACCGACCCGGCGATTGGGGTGGCGTGTTCGATCGGATGATATTCGATGTCGGCCGCAACGACGACGTCGTCACCTTGAATGCGGGTGAGGGCGACGCCGCCTATTCAGCCGCGAACGAGGCGATCGTGCGGGAAGCGCTCGCGCTCTGCCGGGCCGATACGCCTGCGGCCCGGCCGCTTGCCGTGATCGTCAACGAGGGGGCCTCCCGCGGCCAAGGCGATGCGACCGAGGAATTTCGTGCGCTCGCGGAGGCGGCGGGGTTCGAGTCGCGCGCCGTCAGGACGAACTGAGCGGCGCTTGCCGCGGCTCAAAACCGCTTTGCCATCTCGGCAAGGCGGCGGTGCGCGGTGTCGCGGGCGGCTCGGATCGGCTCGGCCGGACCCGCGGTCGGTCCGATCGGGACGAAGCGCACGTCGCTGACGCCGATGAAGCGCAGCGCCTCGCGCAGATAGGGCGTCGCCATGTCGATGCGGCCGCGGTTCATGCCGGTGGCAAAGTCGCTGCCGGAAGCAAGGATCACGATGGTGGGCCGGTCCTTCAGCAGTGGAAAATAGCCCTGCGCCGGATCGAACCGGAACGTCAGCCCGGGCTGGATGACGATGTCGAACCACTGCTTCAGCTTGTAGGGGATGCCGAAATTCCACATCGGCGTCGAGATCAGCACGCGGTCGGCGAGCGAGAACCGCATTGCCATCCGCTCGGCCTCGGCAAAGCTGTCGCGTTGCGCGTCGTTGAAAGCCTGCGCCTTCATGCGCGCATATTTCGCCTCGACGATGGGGCCGGCGAATTCCGGCAATCGCTCGCGCCAGAGATCGACGACATCGATGTCCCAATCCGGACGCGCTTGGCGAAAGCCGTCAAGGAAGATCTGCGCGCCGGCGCTCGACTCGGAGTCGGGGCGCGGCGAGCAGGACAAGTGCAACAGTTTGGCCACCGCTCATCCCAGCGCTCTGATCACCGTGTCAGCACGCGTGACAACGGCAACGTTCTGCATGGCAAAATTGATCGAGGCGGAGTGCCAGTCGGCATTCATGGTCGAGCAGCAGTCTTCCGGCACGATCATGAAATAGCCCTTGTCGGCGCCGGTGCGCGCGGTGTGCTCGACCGACATGTTGGTCCAGGCGCCGGTGTTGATGATCATGTCGCGGCCGGTGGCCTTGAGGATCGTTTCCAGCCGCGTGCCTTCCCAGGCGCTCATCCGCATCTTCTCGACGACGAAATCGCCGGGGCGAGGCTCGAGACCAGAGACCGGCGCCGCGCCCCAACTGCCACGCACCATGGCCTTGCTGTCGACGAGGCCCTCGAACAATGGCGCGTTCAGCGTGACGCCGGGCGCGCCGGGCTCGACCACGAACCAGACATGAATAATGGCAACGCCCCGCGCGCGCGCCGTCTCCGCCAGCCGGCGGACGTTTTCGACCACGTGCTGTTGCTTGGCGTGCCCCGGCGCGCCTGACTCGGCGAACGCACCGCCATCCATGATGACGTCGTTCTGCAGGTCCTGGATGATCATGGCGCATCTGCCGGGATCGAGCCGCATCTCGCCGTCGGCAAGGATAGGGGCCGCCGCCGCGGGGCCCGTACTCGTAGTCCCGCCGGAGCTGCGCCTGCCGCTCATATAGGGCTCATGTCGCGGACCGGCTTTGGTCGGAACCGCATAGACCGAATGCGTCGAGGTCAGATAGAGCGTGCGAAAATCCGCTCCACCCCAGGTAAGGTTTGCGACAAGCTCTGGCGCGCGCACCTTTCCGAGCAACTCGCCGCGCGGCGAATAGACCCAGACGCCGCCGGGCGCGGTGACCCAGACGTTGCCGTGCTGGTCGCACTTCATGCCGTCGGGTAGGCCCGGCTCCAGCTCGGAGCGAATCCCGCTGGCGAACACCCGCGCATTTGACAGCGAGCCGTCGGCATTGACGTCGAACACGCGGATCAGCGCCTGTACGGTGTCGTTGACATAGAGCAGCTTCTCGTCCGGCGAGAAGCACAGTCCGTTCGGCTGGTCGAACAGATGGCGGTCGACGACGAGTTTTGGCTCGCTGCCGGGCACGACGCGATAGACGCCCTGGAAGCCGAGCTGGCGCGGCCGCTCGACGCCATAGACCGGCATGCGGCCATACCAGGGATCCGAGAAATAGATCGCGCCGGAGGAGTGGATGCAGACGTCGTTCGGGCTGTTGAGCTCCTGCCCGCTGAAATGCGAGGCCAGCACCTCGCGACGACCATCCGGCCGCTCACGGATCAACGAGGAGGTCGCGTGCTCGCAGACGATCAGGTTCAGCTCGGCATCATAGGTCATGCCGTTGCATTTGTTCGACGGGCGCTTGACTTCGGAGACGCCGCGCCGGGCGTCCCAGCGCCGGCGCACGTCGCCAGGCATGTCCGAGAACAGCAGGTAATGATCGACCGGATGCCAGATCGGTCCTTCCGTGAAGTCAAACCCGGTGCCGACCTGCGCGACCGGCGCGTAAGGGTCGATCAAGGTCTCGAATTCGGAGCGCAAGGTGACATGGGTCATCGGTCTGTCTCACCCTAGGCCGGGAACCAGTTGCGCGCAGGCAAAGACTGCACGATCGGACCGGACACCTGCTCGTGCAGCCGTCCCACGACGTTGCCGCCCTCGATCTTGGCGGGGCGGTCGTGCACGGGCAGGAGGTAGCGCGAATTGCTCAGCAGCTTCTTGATCGCGGCCTTCTCGGCACGTTTGCTGGTGCCGTGGTTGCCGGTGGTGCGTGGCTCCCAGTCCTGGATCTCGTTGAAGGGCGTCACGATCTGGTCGTTGAAATCGTAGATGACGTCGCCGCAGATGGTGGCGATACCGTCCGCGGTCTCGACGATGATGT
>JAEWBW010000090.1 GCA_023390955.1 Pseudomonadota bacterium | reverse complement strand
GCCCTACACCTCGCTGAACCTGCCGATGTGGACCAACCGCTACGGCCGCTATGACGATCTCGCGCGCATCAAGGAATGGTCCGCGGCGGGCGGCCTGGGGATCGAGGAATGGTGAAGGCGCCCCGTCCCATCCCCGATGCGGTGCGCGCGACGCAGGCGCGCGCCTCCGATCCGAACGCGTCAGCCTTCGTGTCGGCCAATGCCGGCTCGGGCAAGACCCATGTGCTGGTGCAGCGCGTGATCCGCCTGCTGCTGGCGGGCGTGCCGCCGGAAAAAATCCTCTGCATCACCTTCACCAAGGCCGCCGCCGCCAACATGGCCGAGCGCGTGTTCACCACGCTCGGCCATTGGGTGACGCTGGACGATGCCGCACTGAAGAAGGCCATCATCGCGGTTGGCATCCCGCATCCGACAGCCAAGTTGCAGCGCGAGGCGCGAAAACTGTTCGCCTGCGCGCTGGAGACGCCGGGCGGGCTGAAGGTGCAGACCATCCACGCGCTGTGCACGCGCCTGCTGCAGCAGTTTCCGTTCGAGGCCAATGTGCCGGCGCGCTTTGCCGTCCTCGACGACCGCGACCAGACCGACATGATGGAGCGTGCCAATCTCAAGGTGCTGCTGGAAGCCGCGCGCGATCCGGAGACCGTCACCGGCCGCGCGCTGCTGACTGCGATGGCGAACGCCGCCGACGTCACCTTCAAGGACGTCGTGCGCGAGGCCTGCCTCAGCCGCGATCATTTCATGTCCTGGACCGATGACGCGGGCAGCGCGCAGGCCGCCGTCGGGCAGATGGCGTCCGTGCTCGGCGTCGACGCCTCAGAGCGCATGGAGGACGTCGAGCAGGAGATCCTGGACGGACCGTTCCTGCCGCGCTCACGCTGGGACGACATCGCGTTTGCGCTGGAGGACGGCAGCAAGTCCGACAAGGACCAGGCCGAACGCCTGCGCGCGGCAAAAGCCTTTACCGGCGGCGCGCAGGCCGATGCTTACCTCAGCGTCTTCCTCACCGACGAGAAGCAGCCGCGCAAGGCGGTGCTGACCAAGAAATTCGGCGATCACAACCCGTCGGTCGCGCGGCTGTTCGAGAACGAGGCGGTGCGCCTGGGCGAGCTGATCGAGAAGCGCCGCGCCATCATTGTGCGCGATCGCACCGAGGCCCTGCTGCATATCGCGACCGCGGCGGCCGCGAACTACCGCCGCGAGAAGCAGGAGCGCGGCCTGCTCGATTATGACGACCTCATCGACAAGACGCTGGCGCTGCTCAACCGCGTCTCGTCCGGCTGGGTGCACTACAAGCTCGACCGCGGCGTCGATCACGTCCTGATCGACGAGGCCCAGGACACCAGCCCGCGGCAATGGGACATCGTCGCGCACATCATCTCGGAGTTCACCGCCGGCGCTGGCGCGCGCGGTGAGCTCAACCGCACGATCTTCGCCGTCGGCGACGAGAAGCAGTCGATCTTCTCATTCCAGGGCGCTCAGCCCCGCGAATTCGATATGCGCCGGCGCGAGCTGCACCGGAAATTCACCGCGGCCGGACTGAAGTTCGATCCGGTCGCCTTCACCTATTCGTTCCGCTCGGGTGCGGCGATCCTGCATTCCGTCGATCACGTGTTCCGCGAGCCCGAGATCTACAAGAGCATCCATTCGATCGACATCGGCCATCCCCTGCACAATGCGCTCAGCGATGCCGGCCCCGGCGTGATCGAGCTCTGGGATCTGGCGAAGGCCGACGACCGGCAGGAGATCGAAGGCTGGCGTGCGCCGTTCGACGGCGTTGCCACCACCAGCCCCGAGGTCAAGCTCTCCCGCCGCATCCAGGCCGAGATCAAGCGGCTGGTGGAGGGCGGCACGCTGACGGGACATGAAGGCGCGCGGCGTCCGCTGCGCTATGGCGACGTGCTGATCCTGGTGCGCCGGCGCGGCAATGCGTTCGACGCCGTGATCCAGGCGCTGAAGCACGCCAACATCCCGGTCGCGGGCGCCGACCGGCTGAAGCTGACCGAGCACATCGCGATCATCGATTTGATGAACCTCGCCGATGCGCTGCTGCTGCCGCAGGACGACCTCGCGCTGGCGGTGGCGTTGAAGAGCCCGCTGTTCGGTCTCGACGAGGACGATCTGTTCCAGCTTGCCCATGGCCGCAGGGGATCGCTGCGCCGCGCGCTCGGCGAGCACGCGGGATCGAATGAAAAATTCGGAACGGCGCTGCGCTGTCTCGAGGCCTGCGAGCGGCGCGCGCGCGAGGAGACACCGTTTGCCTTCTACGCCTGGCTGCTCGGGGGCGACGGCGGACGGGCGCGCATCCTGCGCCGGCTCGGTCATGAGGCCAATGACGCACTCGACGAATTCCTGGAGCTCGCGCTGAACTACGAGCGCAAGGCGCCGGCCTCGCTGCAGGGTTTCATGGCCTGGCTGCGCTCGGCCGACACCGAGGTGAAGCGTGACATGGAGATCTCGCGCGACGAGGTGCGCGTCATGACCGTGCACGGCGCCAAGGGTCTCGAGGCCTCCGTCGTGTTCATGGTCGACACCACCTCCTCGCCCGCGGATTCGCAGCGGCTGCGCCTGATCCAGATGCCGCGCGGCAATGGCGGCGAGGTGGTGGTCTGGGCCGGTCGCAAGGCCGACGATCCAAAGCCGCTTCGCGACGCGCGCGACGCCATGCTGGAAGATACGGAGGACGAGTACCGCCGTTTGCTCTATGTCGCGATGACGCGCGCGGCCGACCGGCTGATTGTCGGCGGCTGCATGCCCGGCAACGCCAAGACGGTGCGGCAGTTCAGTTGGTACGACCTCATCGACAAGGGGCTGACGGCATCAGGCCTCGAGAAGCAGACGATCGAAACCGCGCTCGGCCAGGTGACCCGCTTCGAGCGGCCGGAGGATGTTGCGGCGCTCGGCACGCCGGCGCTCGCGCTGGAGCAAAAGGTCGAGCTGCCGGCCTGGCTGCGGACACCCGCGCCGCAGGAAGGGCTGGAGGACGATCTGGTCCGCCCCTCGGGCCCGGCCACGGATGAAAGCCGCGCGGTCCGCTCCAGCGAATCGGTGCAATCGCGGGCGCTGGCCCTGCAGCGCGGCACGCTGGTGCACCGCCTGTTGCAGTCGCTGCCCGACATCGCGCCCGAACGGCGGCGCGAGGCAGCGCTTGGCTTCATGCTGCGCAACGCCGCCGACTGGACCGAGGCCGACCGGGTGGCGCTAACTGAGCGGGTGCTCGGCCTGATCTCGAATCCGCGTTTTGCCCCGGTCTTTGCCGCCGGCAGCCGGGCGGAAGTCTCGATCGTCGGGCATCTGGAGCGGAAGGGCCGACCGCCGGCACTGGTGTCGGGCCAGATCGACCGGCTGGTGGTGACAGCGAGCGAGGTCCTGATCGTCGATTTCAAGACCAACCAGACCCCGCCCAAGGCTGGCGAGGCGGCGCCGGCGTCGTACGTCCGGCAGCTCGCGCTGTACCGGGCGGTGCTTTCGAAGCTTTATCCCCAGACGCCGATCCGGGCCGTTCTGCTCTGGACCGAGACCCTTGAATATATGGAGATTTCCGCCCCCGCGCTGGACGCGGCGCTGACATTCCTCTGATGCCGGCGCCGGTGTCCTTGACCCGGCAAGGAGCCATTCATACGTTGCCAGCATGATCCCGGGCGCGATTCCCATTCGCGCCGATTCTTCAACCGAACGAGGTAATTCCGATGGCCGTTGGCAAGGTTTCTGACGCCGATTTCGAAGCCCAGGTGCTCAAGGCGGACGGCCCGGTGGTCGTCGATTTCTGGGCCGAGTGGTGCGGCCCCTGCCGCATGATCGCACCCGCTCTCGACGAGATCGCCGGCGCGATGGGCGACAAGGTCAAGATCGTCAAGCTCAACGTCGACGAGAGCCCGAAGACCGCGTCGAAGTATGGCGTGATGTCGATCCCCACCCTGATGATCTTCAAGGGCGGCGAGATGGCCTCCCGTCAGGTCGGCGCTGCGCCGAAGGCGAAGCTGCAGCAGTGGATCACGTCGGCGGTCTGATCCGCGGCGCGAACGCTTGAGAGTTTTTGAAACGGCCGGCGCTTCGCCGGCCGTTTTGTTTTGCGTGTAGCTGTCGACGCAAGAGCGGTTACCTGATCCACCCCGTCGCCAGCGCGTTGGCAAGCTCGGGCTGATTGTTGCGGCGAGCGAGAGCAGCCATCGCCTCGTTGTCATAGGGCACGTGGCGGAAGGTCACCTGCCAGGCGCCATCCACGAGTTCAAGGATCGCGTAGCGCGCATCAGGCGTGCCGGCTTCGACGATGTGCGGATAGGGACGGGTGTCGCGATAGCCGGGACCGCCGACGCTGCCGGGATTGACGATCATCCGGCCGTCGCGAAGACGTACGGCACGCGCAAGATGCGTGTGGGCGCAGAGGATCAGGGACTGCGTGATGCCGCTAGCGTATTGCTCGATGCGATCGAGCGGCGACAGCGCGACGGCGCCGTCGGGATGCACGATGTCGAGCCAGTAGATCTCGTCATTCTCCGGTGTCGCATGGCAGAGGAAGACCTGCTCGCGAAACACGCGCGTCATCGGCTGCGCCCGCAGCCAGTCGAGATGCGCTGCGTCCAGCTGCGCGTAGATCGGCCGCTCCCATGAACCCATCTTCTCCGGGGGACGATCGAGCAGATAGCGGTCGTGATTGCCGAGCACGTGCACGGCATCGAGCTGCACCAGGATCTCGATGGTCTTGCGACCATCGAGCGGGCCGCTCAGCATGTCGCCGAGATTGACGACGTCGGTGATGCCCTGTGCCCGGATATCGGCGAGCACCGCCTCCAGCGCGAGATAGTTTCCGTGGACATCGGCGATGGCGGCAAAACGCATTGTCAGTTCTCTCACTCTCTCTTGCCCCGGACGCAGCGCAGCACGCAGTGATGCGTTGCAGAGCCGGGGTCCACAAGGTCCTGGGTCCCGACTCTGCGTCGCGTCATTTCATGCCGCGCCGCGTCCGGGACACGAGATCTACTATGCAGGAGGCGTGCCGTTGATGGCGAGGACGTGGCCGGCGAGATAGAGCGAGCCGGTGATCAGGATGCGCGGCGGCACCTCATAGGCGAGCTTCGCCAGATTGCCCAATGCGGCCTCGATGCCGGGCGCGATCTCGACCCGCATACCGACGCTGCGCGCAGCATCCGCCAGCCGCTCCGGCGGCATCGCGGCTTCGGTCTCCGGGATCGGCACGGCGATGATGTGACGGGTGAGGCCGGCGAAATTGGCGAGAAAGGCCTGCGCGTCCTTGTTGGCCATCATGCCGGCGATCACGACCAGCGGCCGCGACACGCGTTCCTCGAGGTCGCCGAGCGCCGCGGCGGCGACACGGCCGCCCTCGGCATTGTGGCCGCCATCGAGCCAGATCTCGCTGCCTTGCGGACCGCAAGCCAGCAGCGCGCCCGAGGTGAGCCGCTGCATCCGCGCCGGCCATTCCGCGCCGACGATGCCGGCCTCGAACGCGGCGTGATCAACCTTGAATGTACCAGGTTTGAGCGACTGGACCGCGCGCAGCGTCGCGATCGCAAGGCCCGCATTGTCGAACTGGTGACGGCCGAACAATTTCGGCGCAGTCAGATCCATCAGCCCGCGATCGTCGGAATAGACCAGGCGACCGTGTTCGACATTGACGTGCCAGCTCTCGTTCGCGGCAAACAGCGGCGCACACATGCGCTTGGCCTGGGCCTCGATCACGGCCATCGCGTCCGGCGCCTGCTCGGCCGAAATCACGGGAATGCCGCGCTTGATAATCGCGGCCTTTTCGCCTGCGATCGACGTCAGGGTGTCGCCGAGGAATTCCATGTGGTCCATGCTGACCGGCGTGATCACGCAGGCGAGCGGGGTGTCGACCACGTTGGTGGAATCGAGACGGCCGCCGAGACCGACTTCCAGCAGCAGCACGTCGGCAGGATTTTGCGCGAACAGATGGAAGGCAGCGGCGGTCTTCAGCTCGAATACGGTCGCAGGCTCGCCGGCATTGACGCGCTCGACCTCTTCAAGCGCGGCAAGCAATTCGTCGTCGCCGACCAGCACACCGCCGCCGACGCGCCCAAGCCGGAAACATTCGTTGATGCGGACCAGGTAAGGCGAGGTGTAGGCGTGGACGCGCAGGCCGGCTGCTTCGAGCGTCGCGCGCAGATAAGCGAGCGTCGATCCCTTGCCGTTGGTGCCGGCGATGTGGATGACGGGCGGAAGCTTGCGCTCGAGGTGACCGAGACGCTCGAGCAGACGGTGCATCCGCTCGAGGCCGAGATCGATCCGCTTCTGGTGCAGGGCCGACAGCCGCCCGATCACGGCATCGAGCGACGGCTTTGCACTGTCAGCAGACGCGCTCACGCGTGCGGAGCGGCAGGCGCCACTTCGGGGGCCGAGACGATCTGCGCCGGGCTGGTGACCGGCTGCGCCGATTTCGACGCGGTCTCCAGGGCCGGCGACTTCGTGAAGAGACGGCAGAGCCGCGCCAGCGTCGGACGCAGGTCGTGGCGATGCACGACCATGTCGACCATGCCGTGATCCTTCAGGTACTCGGCGCGCTGGAAACCTTCGGGCAGCTTCTCGCGGATGGTCTGCTCGATGACGCGCGCGCCGGCAAAGCCGATCAGCGCGCCGGGCTCGGCGATCTGCACGTCGCCCAGCATCGCATAGGACGCGGTGACGCCACCGGTGGTCGGGTTGGTCAGCACGACGATGTAGGGCTGCTTGGCCTCTCGCAGCATCTGGATCGCAACTGTCGTGCGCGGCATCTGCATCAGCGACAGGATGCCTTCCTGCATGCGTGCGCCGCCCGAGGCCGCGAACACGATGAAGGGCGACTTCTTCTCGACCGCGAGCTCAAGCCCGCGCACGATGGCTTCACCGGCGGCCATGCCGAGCGAGCCGCCCATGAAATCGAAATCCTGCACGGCGACGACGACGGCCGCGCCTTCGAGCTTGCCGTAGCCGACCTTGACCGCGTCGTTCAGATTGGTGCGTGCGCGCGCGTCCTTGACGCGGTCGACATATTTCTTCTCGTCGCGAAACTTGAGCGGATCCGGCGTGACCTCGGGCAGGGCAACGTCGAACCAGGTCTCGTTGTCGAAGATCGACTTGAGCCGCGCCACCGCGCCCATGCGCATGTGGTAGTTCGAGCCGGGAATGACGAACTGATTGGCCTCGACGTCCTTGTAGAACACGAGCTGTCCGGAATCCGGGCACTTGATCCAAAGATTCTCCGGCGTCTCGCGGCGGAGAATGTTGCGGATCTTCGGCCGAACCACATTGGTGAGCCAGTTCATGGTCTGCTCCGGTTGGCGATCCCCGTCCGGGGTGCCCTGAGTGATATCATATGGCGGCCCGGGGTTTCCCCGGCAAGCCGCCGTATCCTGCGTCTTCTGAGCGGAACTAAGGCTTATCCCGCCGCCCGCTTGGCACCCTTGACGCCCGCAGCCAGGGCCGCGGTCAATTCGGCGACGGCGTTAACGGTTTTGGCCGTTGCGCGACCTTCGGCGTCGAGGCTGTTCTTGAGCGCATCGACCAGCGCGGTGCCGACCACCGAACCATCGGCCTTCTCGGCAATGGCGCGCGCCGCCTCCGGCGTGCGGATGCCGAAACCAACGCAGATCGGCAGCTTGGTGTGCCGCTTGATGCGCGCGACAGCTTCACCGACGACATTCGCGTCCGCCGACGCGGCTCCGGTGATGCCGGCAATCGAGACGTAGTAGACAAAGCCCGACGTGTTCGCGAGCACCGCAGGCAGGCGCTTGTCGTCGGTGGTCGGGGTCGCAAGGCGAATGAAGTTCAAGCCGGCCTTCATCGCGGGAATGCAGAGCTCCGCGTCTTCCTCCGGCGGCAGATCGACGATGATCAGGCCGTCGACACCGGCGCTCTTCGCGTCGGCAAGAAACTTGTCGACGCCGTAGATGTAGATCGGATTGTAATAGCCCATCAGCACCAGCGGCGTGATGTTGTCGTCCTTGCGGAAGTCACGCACGACGTCCAGCGTCTTCTTCAAGGTCATTCCGGCCTTGAGCGCGCGCAGACCTGCGGCCTGGATCGACGGACCATCCGCCATCGGATCGGTGAAGGGAATGCCGAGCTCGATGACGTCGGCGCCTGATTTCGAGAGCGCCTTGACGATCTCGAGCGACGTTGCCGGATCGGGATCGCCGGCCATCACATAAGTGACGAAGGCCGCGCGGCCCTGCTTCTTCAGCTCGGCGAAACGGGTGTCGATACGCGTGGTCACTGCTTCCTGCCCTTCAGAATTTCCGAGATCTGCGGAATGTCCTTGTCGCCTCGGCCCGAGAGGTTGACCACCATCAGGTGATCCCTAGGCCGCTTCGGCGCGAGCTCCATGACCTTGGCGATGGCATGTGCGGATTCCAGCGCCGGCGGGATGCCCTCGAGGCGAGACAGCAGCATGAAGGCATCAAGCGCCTCGTCGTCGGTCGCGGAGAGATAATTCACGCGGCCGATCTCGTGCAGCCAGGAATGCTCGGGACCGATGCCGGGATAGTCGAGACCGGCCGAGATCGAATGCGCGTCCTGGATCTGGCCATCGGCATCCATCAGCAGATAGGTGCGGTTGCCGTGCAGCACGCCGGGGCGCCCACCTGCGATCGAAGCGGCATGCAGCTGCGTCAGCCCGTGACCCGCCGCTTCGACGCCGAAGATTTCGACCGAGGGATCGTCCAGGAACGGATGAAAAAGCCCAATCGCGTTGGAGCCGCCTCCGATGCAGGCAATCAGCGAATCCGGCAGGCGGCCTTCGGCCTCCTGCATCTGCGTCCTGGTCTCCTCGCCGATGATGCACTGGAAGTCGCGCACCATCGCCGGATAGGGATGCGGGCCCGCGACCGTGCCGATGCAATAGAAGGTGTTGTGCACGTTGGTGACCCAGTCGCGCAGCGCCTCGTTCATCGCGTCCTTCAGCGTACGCGTGCCCGACTGCACCGGAACGACTTTGGCGCCCAGCATCTCCATGCGGAACACATTCGGCGCCTGCCGCGCGACATCGACCGCGCCCATGTAGACGATGCATTCCAGGCCAAACCGCGCGCACAGCGTCGCAGTGGCGACACCGTGCTGGCCGGCACCGGTTTCGGCAATGATGCGCTTCTTGCCCATGCGCCGCGCGACCATGATCTGGCCGAGCACGTTGTTCACCTTGTGCGCACCGGTGTGGTTCAGCTCTTCCCGCTTGAGATAGACCTTGGCGCCGCCGAGATGCTCGGTGAGACGCTCCGCGAAATAAAGCGGTGACGGGCGGCCGACATAGTCCCTCAGGTAGCCTTTCATCTCGGCATGGAAGGCCGGATCGGCCTTGGCCTCGTTGTAGGCCTTCTCCAGATCGAGGATCAGCGGCATCAGCGTTTCGGCGACGAAGCGTCCGCCAAAAATGCCGAAATGGCCGGTATCGTCGGGGCCGCTGCGATAGGAATTTGGTTTGGTGATTGTCATCAGACGCTCAACTCTCGAGTAGCGCGGCTTGCGCGAATGAAGGCTTTGATCAGCTCCGTGTCCTTGACGCCGGGCGCACTCTCGACACCGGACGAGACATCGACACCGCCGGCACGGGTGACGCGAAGGGCTTCCGCGACATTGCCCGGGTGCAGGCCGCCCGAGACCATGTAGGGCAGAGCGAGATCGAGATTTTCCAGCAGGTGCCAATCGAACGGCGCGCCGAGGCCGCCGGGCCGGGTCGCATCCTTCGGCGGCCTTGCATCGAACAGGATGCGGTCGGCAACCGCGGCGTAACCGGGCAGCACGGCGAGATCAGCGGCGGTCTCGACCGGCAGCGCCTTCATCACCGGACGGCCGAACTTCTGCTTGATGTCGCGCAGCCGCGCCACGCTCTCCTTGCCGTGGAGCTGGAGGATGTCGGGCGAGAGCGCATCCATGATGTTGTCGAGCGTGGCATCGTCGGCATCGACCGTCAGCGCCACCTTCAGCGCGCGTCGCTTCACCTGGCGGCCGAGGTCGCGTCCGGTCTCCAGCGAGATGTGCCGTGGCGATGGCGGAAAGAACACGAACCCCACCATGTCGGCGCCCGCGTCGAGCGCCGCTTCAAGCGTCTCGCGCGTGGACAGGCCGCAGATTTTGACGAGCAGGGACATGAGCTCAGGGCTTGGCTTGGGGGTCGTGGTTCAAAGCGCGTGGAGGCCGCCAGATTGCGGCCGGAAAACCGGGTTTTCGGTGTGGCGCTTCTACAACGTCGCGCGCTGCTTGTCTCGCCCGACGGGCCCGTAAAGGCCGAGGCCGGAGGGTACCGGGAGACGCTGCGAATCGGGCCTGGAGGCGGCCGCCTGGGCCCGCAGATCAGCCAGCTCGGACCTGACGGAACGGGCCTCGGCCTCGTTCTGGCGCGCGGCGCGACGCCATCGCCGCTGACCGAACCAGGTTGCCACGCCGCCGGCAATGACGCCCAGGATCGCCATCAGGATGAGCAGCACGAACAGCGGCAGCGAAACCGACAGCGCCGGATCGGCCGAGTTGAAGGGGTCGAACGACACCGTGACGAAATGCCGATTGGCGACGGCAAACACCACGAACAGCAGGCCCAGCGGAATCACGATCAGCGCGGTCAGGAATTTTCGCATCACGCTTCGCCTTGAATCATGCTTGCGGCCGCATCAAAGCGGCCACGCTCGCCGGGCTCAGCCCGGCTTTCGCGTCAATCTGCCGCGCCGGGATCCGGATGGTCGCGGTTGAGCCGCTCGCGCATTTCCTTGCCGGTCTTGAAGAACGGAACGCTCTTCTGGTCGACAGGCACGTGCGCGCCGGTGCGTGGATTGCGCCCTGCGCGTGCAGGGCGATGCTTCACCGAGAAGGCACCGAAACCGCGCAACTCGACCCGATCGCCGCGCGCGAGCGCTGCGACGATCTCCTCGAGGATCGCATTCACAATGTTCTCGACATCCCGCTGGTAAAGGTGCGGGTTGTGCTCGGCGATACGCTGAACAAGTTCGGATTTGATCATCGAGGAATAGGACCCGGGAACGTGCGGATGACCATTTCCGTGAAAATGCCTTGAACTGTCAAGACGCTAAATGAAGATTGGGCGTCCCTAAAGTACGTGACAAAGGTCGAAAAGCAGGTCTGTCCCATTACCCGCCGGACGGGAAAAGCCTGCGGACCTCGCCCAGTTCCCGTTTAATTCGATGTTGCGGGCTGCCACAATGCCAGCATTCCGTCCAAACCGAGCCGGTCGACGGCCTGCACCACGCCCGTGCGGTCCAATTGACGCGCCAGCGAGCCGAGGCCGACGGCTTCGAGCGTCACGGTCGCGGCCGTCTTGAGGAACGGCAGGTCGCCGAAACGCGGCTCTAGCTTGTAGTCGCGGACCGGAAGGTCCTTCTTGACGCCCTTCTTCTCGACGAGCCAGGTCACGGCGGTCTTCTCGTCGCCGAGCTGATCGATCAGCTTCAGATCGATCGCCTGCCGTCCGGTGAAGACGCGGCCATCGGCGACTTTCTCCAACAGCGCATCGTCCATGCCGCGGCGGTCCTTCACGAGGCCCTTGAACCAGGCATAGGAGTCCTTCACCAGCGCATCGAGCGCAGCGCGCGCCTCTGGGCTGGTGGGCTCAAAACCGTTCGGCGCAGCCTTCAGCGGCGAGGATTTCACCTCCTCGACCTTCACGCCGACGGTCTTCAGGAGCTCGGTGACGTTCGGATATTGGAACAGCACGCCGATCGAACCGACCAGCGAACTCTGCTGGGCGATGATGTGATCGGAGGCAATCGCGGTGATGTAGCCGCCGGATGCGGCGAGGCCCTCGACCACGACGACGAGCGGCTTCTTGGCCTTCAACCGCACCAGCGAGTCATAGAGCTGCTCGGAGCCCGCGGTGGTGCCGCCCGGCGAGTTGATGTGAACGATGACGGCGGCGGCGCGCGACTCCTCCAGCCGCTCCAGCGCCTGGGTGCGATCGGAATCGCTGCGGATCAGACCGTTGATGTTGACGCGCGCGATCGAGCCGGCGGAGGCGAAGGTGCCGCGCGAGCCCGGCGTTGCAATCAGCGCGACGCCCGCGATCGCTGCGATCGCGATCAGCGCGGCAACGACACGCCAGAAGGTCAGCTTGCGGCGAATTCTGCGGCGGTCGACGATGATGTCCGAATCGAGCGACATCGGAAAAATCTCCAGATCGAGGGCAGCGCGTTTTGCCGCGACAGCATGACTATTGGCCTAACTGGATACATCAATTGCGACGCATTTTGAAGAAAACAAGGCCGGCTGCCTGTCGCCCGTAGGGAGCGGGCCACGAGCGAAACAAAAAAGCCCCGGCTCGCGCCGGGGCTTCGATGCTTGCGAAACCTGCGTTTCGCTTACTTGTCGCGGTTCTTGAGCGCAGTGCCCAGGATGTCGCCGAGCGTCGCACCCGAATCGGAGGAGCCGTACTGAGCGATGGCTTCCTTCTCTTCGGCGACTTCGAGCGCCTTGATCGACACCTGGACCTTGCGGGCCTTCTTGTCGAACTGGATCACGCGGGCATCGACCTTCTCACCGACGGCGAAGCGTTCGGCGCGCTGGTCGTTGCGGTCACGCGCCAGCTCGGAGCGCTTGATGAAGGTGGTGAAGTCGGTACCGGTGATCTTCACCTCGATGCCGCTTTCCTTCACTTCGAGCACTTCGCAGGTCACGACAGCGCCCTTCTTGACATCGCCCGGCTCGGCGAAGGGGTCGCCTTCGAGCTGCTTGATGCCGAGCGAGATGCGCTCCTTCTCGACGTCCACATCGAGAACCACCGCCCGGACGACGTCGCCCTTCTTGTAGTTGTCGATCACCTGCTCGCCCGGAAGCTTCCAGTCGAGGTCGGAGAGATGGACCATGCCGTCGACGTCGCCTTCGAGACCCAGGAACAGACCGAACTCGGTCTTGTTCTTGACTTCGCCCTCGACGGTCGAACCGGTCGGGTGACCTTCAACGAAGACCTCCCAGGGATTGCGCATGGTCTGCTTGAGACCGAGCGAGATGCGGCGCTTGGCCGAATCCACTTCCAGCACCTGCACTTCGACTTCCTGCGAGGTCGAAACGATCTTGCCGGGGTGCATGTTCTTCTTGGTCC
>JAEWBW010000041.1 GCA_023390955.1 Pseudomonadota bacterium | reverse complement strand
CCAGGGCGAGAAGGTGCCGAAGTCCGCGGCGAGCGTCGCCGGAAGTGCAAAGATCGAGGCAGCAACGGCCCCGTTGAATGAGAGGGCAACGGCCCCGACCAGCCCGATCCGCCGCGGAAGCTGGTCGGTTGATTCGCTCAAAGCTGGAACGGTCCGGCAGTCACCGTGCCACAATGACCACGGTGAGGGGCCCTGTCACCGTGCAAACAACAGTTGGACAATGTCCGCTCCGACCCATTGCAGACACTAAGAACGTCTGAGATCATCACCCCAGCTCGTTCAGCCAGGCTAGGAGAACGCGTCCATGCCGCGTTTGGCGCTCTATACGTTCGGCGTGCTGCGGGCTCCGACGGGATCCGAAATCCTGAGCGACTTCGTGGCAATGGCTCCTCTGGTGTTCGCGGAAGCCGCTGCGACAGATGGCTTCCTTGGACATGCGACGGCGGCGCGGCCCGACCTCGCTGGCAAAGCGAAGTTCGGTCAGGACTTCGGCCCCTGGGGCATCGCTGTCGCTCCGCGCTTCTACGAAAGCTTTGCCAAGCCTGGCGCAGAGACAATGATCACCACTCTGTCCCTGTGGCGAGACCTCGAGGTTGCCCACCAGTTTGCTTACGGCGGACTGCATCGCGCTGCCCTGACGCGTCGCAGCGACTGGTTCCATAAGCCCGAATGGCCGGGCTACGTGCTCTGGTGGGTTGGCGACGGGGAGGTCCCTACGTGGGCGAAGGGCGCCGAGAAACTGGAAGGGCTCGCGGACAATGGTCCGACGAGCGCGGCATTTAGCTTCACCAGTCGCTTTGATCCCGAGGGAGCGGCTGTATAATCCTACAGCCAACCCGAATGGCAGCTTTCGACCTAAACCGGACATTTGCCGCGCTAACTCACTGCAGAGGGGTTGATCTGACCACCGGCTCTCTGTAGGAGCGCCTTCACCGACGGGGATTCGTCACCGTCACCACACATTCAGTTGAGGTCGTCCGTTCCGGCTCGCCAGGGTCAAACGGGTGCGGCCTCTTGTTTTTCGGGTTGGAAACATCCCGTTGGCTCTTTCGCATCGGTAGGGACATGGAAACGCAGAATATCCGGATTCGCCTGAAGGCGTTCGATCATCGAGTGCTCGACCAGGCGACTGGCGACATCGCCGATACGGCTCGCCGCACGGGTGCTCTTATTCGCGGTCCGATTCCCCTTCCGACGCGCATTGAGAAGTTCACCGTCAACCGTTCGCCGCACATCGACAAGAAGTCGCGCGAGCAGTTCGAGGTGCGCACCTACAAGCGTCTGCTCGACATCGTTCAGCCGACGCCGCAGACCGTCGACGCGCTGATGAAGCTCGATCTGGCCGCAGGTGTGGACGTAGAGATCAAGCTGGCGTAACAGCCGGCCGTCGCTCCGACCCGGAGCGGCACTGAGAGGCCCCAGGGCCACTCGGACATAGGGTGATACCGCGGAGCTTTTGCTCCGGCTGCGTCCCCGCCGTCCCGCTTCAAGCGGGGCACTAGCCCAGGCGGGGCACGCATCATTTTTCAGGGCTACATGCACCCGGGATTGGCCCGTGTGCCTCTGTGAGGAGTAATTGATCATGCGCACTGGCGTGATCGCGAAGAAGGTCGGAATGACCCGCCTCTTCCAGGCGGACGGTCGGCACGTGCCGGTTACCGTTCTGCAGCTGGACGAAGTGCAGGTCGTCGGACGCCGCGAAATGGACCGCGACGGCTACACCGCCGTCCAGCTGGGAGCCGGCACTGCGAAGGCGAAGAACGTCGCCAAGCCGCAGCGCGCCGCTTTCGGAAAGGCCGAAGTCGAGCCCAAGGCTCGCGTTGTCGAATTCCGCGTCGCCGAAGACGCTCTCCTGGACGTTGGCGCCCGCATCAGTGCGGAGCATTTCGTCGCCGGCCAGATGGTCGACGTCGCCGGCGTGACGCAGGGCAAGGGCTTCGCCGGCGCCATGAAGCGCTGGGGCTTCGGTGGTCTTCGCGCCACTCACGGCGTTTCCGTGTCGCACCGTTCGCACGGTTCGACGGGTAACCGCCAAGACCCGGGCCGCGTCTTCAAGAACAAGAAGATGGCCGGTCACATGGGTGCGCGTAACCGCACGCAGCAGAACCTCGAGGTCGTCCGCACGGACCCGATCCGCGGCCTGCTGTTCATCAAGGGCTCGGTTCCGGGCCACAAGGGCAGCTGGGTGACCGTCGCCGACGCCATCAAGCTCCCGCGCAACGATACTGCGCCTTATCCGGCCGGCATCCTCGACCTGAAGAAGCTCGACGAGAGCGATATTCCCGAGGCGGGCCTGGTCGATGAGGCGGCTGTCCACGAAATTCCGGCGCTCCCGAGCGATGAGGAAGTGGCGGCGATCGCAGCCGAGCAGGAAGCTGGCGCTGCGGCCGACACTGCCGAAGGCACGGACGCCGAAGCCGGCCAGGCAACGCCCGAGGGTGATGCCGGCGCCGACGAAAGCAAGGAAGGCTAAGCGATGAAGGTCCAAGTCAAGACCCTCGACGCGAGCAAGGGCGGGGATCTCGAGCTCAACGACGAGATCTTCGGTGTCGAGCCGCGGGCGGACATTCTCCACCGCGTCGTCACCTGGCAGCTCGTCAACCGTCGTGCTCCGGCACGCGCGGCGATGGAGCGCAGCGAAGTGTCCCGCACGGGCAAGAAGTTCGGTCGCCAGAAGGGCGGCGGTACGGCTCGTCATGGCGATCGCCGCGCCCCGATCTTCATCGGCGGCGGCAAGGCCCACGGCCCGCGTGCCCGCGTGTTCAGCGCCTCGCTGAACAAGAAGGTCCGCGCGCTCGGCCCGAAGATGGCGCTCTCGTCGAAGGCAAAGGA
>JAEWBW010000034.1 GCA_023390955.1 Pseudomonadota bacterium | reverse complement strand
GGATCGGCGCCAGCGCCGATGAACTGCCGGGTGGTCGAGGCGATGCAATCGAGCGCGTAGGCCTTCGCCAGCGCGGCCGCGGCGACGGCGTGCGCATCCGCGGCTGCCCGCAGCTCGTGCTCATAGGCGAACTCGGCCTTGTGGAGCTCGCGCGCGAAATGCTTGCGGTCGCCTCCGGACATGGGCGCGGTGATGATGCGCGCGGCGGACATGGCGCCGATCAAGAGCGCACCGTGGAGGCGCTGTCGAATCCGCTAGATGTCGTGGCACTTGTCGGGGCTAACCCGCTAGGAAAAGCGGCTGTTGATAAGCGACCGGCGAATCTTCAGGCGGCCCGAGATCTGGACCTCGCGGTCTTGCCCGCGTGGCCTACGATTTGGCGAACACAAACCAGTCAGGGCCGCTCGCTTCGACGCGGTAGCCGGCATGAGCGCGCTCAAAGTCCGATCGCGCAAGGCTCTGGCGACCGTAAGCAACAGCCTTTGTTGAAAATCGGAAGCTTGGCCCGTTCTCGATCAGCATCGCGCGCTGACGCTCTCTGATGACTTCGTCGGACAGGAATAGCCGGTGCCGTTCCATGCGAGCCGCGCCGACCCGGAGAACGCTGCGAATCGTTTCGATAGTGGACGGCGTGTATTGCAAGGCGCCGCTGGAGTAGACTAGCTCGACTTCGCCCAACCAATCAGCGGCTGCAACAATACTGTCGAAGAAGCGCAGCGAGTCTGTCGCCAGGCTTGTGGCCTAACGGACCATTGCCGGCGTCTCGACCACGGCCCGGCGAATGGACGGCTGCTCACGCGCCGCCTGCTTGTAGTGAACGCCGCAGGCTCCTCCAAAATCGAGGACTGACTTTACTGAGCGGATTTCGGGCCAAGCGTCTGTAGGTTGAGCTGCAATCGTCTTTGCAAATCTCCGAAACCAGTTCGGGATGCTCATACCCTTCGAGGGTTTTTGTGGGAAGCAATCTGAGGACGCGAGCCAACATGAGCTTACAACTAGCACGTCGGCGAAGACCTCAGCAACATTTAGAAACAATTGACGTGCGGCGGGTCCGTCGCCCTCAGCGAGGGGAAGACGGCTTTGACAAAAGCGCACGGAACTTCAGGCGGCGACGTCCCGCAAGGGAAGGGCGAGCTGCACGCCTCTTCATTTCAATGAAGCTCGCAGGGCCCTGGAGATTTCGAGGCCCTTATCGATGACCTTCGCCGCAAGTTCGTCGGCGATCTCCTCGGTCGCGTCCCGGGACCATCCCTCCACCGAAGTGGATACTAGTATCGGCCTGCCAGGATGTCGCGGATGACCGTCTGGCGGTCGGTATCCTCCTCATCGGTCTCGCGCCAGGCGCAGCCGGCGCGAGCGCCGAAATCCTCGACGACGAGGAAAATGTCCCGATCCAGACGATCGGACTGCACGATCGAAGGAGAGTGACGCATACGAAACTCCGACAATATGAATGATATGGCAATTGTGGTCACGTTCCGGCCATGCGAAATCCGCGTTGCGGATCTTCCGAAATGGCTATTCTCGCGTCGGGCAAAACAGGTGTAGATGGGGTGCTGGCCCAGCACAGGAGCCAGCCAATGGATGCAGTCGAGCCGTCATCCGCATTGTCGAAGATCGCCAAGCTGAATGGTGATTTCAGGAGGAACTACGGCTGGATCCTTGGGGCGTTTCTTTATCTGCGCTCTATCAGCGCCGCGCGGGGGCGGTCCTGGTTTTGGGCGGGCCTGGCCTCAATTGCCTGTTCAAGCCTCTTCAGCTGGATTACGAAGAACTGGTCGTCCTGGCTTACCCTTGGCAATTGAAACAGGTGACCTTGCGCGTAGGTGGCACATCTGTCTCCTGCTGATTGAACCCTAGCGCAGTCACACGACACTACGAGAAGGTCTGGTCGCCGGCCATAAGTTGGACGATCCAGCGTGACCCCGGCTTTTCAGGGCTCGCAATGATGTCAACGCGATTTTCGGCACTACCAAAGCCCTTGCCGAGGGTTCTGATGGACTGGTGCGTATTTGCCGCGGGAGCCGTTGTCCTAGCGCCACTTCCGGCAGCGGCTCAGACAGCACAACCTTACTACTGTGAGGTCGTCAGCATCTACAAACTCGGCGATGACGGAGTTCTGAAGTCCAATTCTGGCGGCGGTGCTGGAGGCAAGATCGGTGATCGTTTTCAGGTCGATATTGCGTCCGGAGAGATGGTCGGGCCACGGCCCTTCGGGTCGAAGGGCTGGTCGAAGATTTCTGTACTCGATCCCGGCACAAGCCCTCGTGGATCGGCGGCCAAGGTTCTGTATTCATCGCCTCCCGACAAAGAGTTCGTGAATGTTGGTTTCCTGCAGATTCATGGGAGCGTTCGGGATCTCAGCAGACCATTCTTCTACGACTACGGTGCGTTGCTGTACTCTGGCCGTTGTCGTCCTGGCTTGGAATAAGATGGCGCGCTCACGCCTAGCCGTGATCTCATAGAGCGCTTAATGGCAGCTGAACTTGGCTCGCCAGATGGTGGCCGCCGGACCCTTGGGGTATGCTACCTTGCCGGAACTGCGTCTTCCTTGGCGCCGCGGGCGACGATGCGCAGGGCGCCGCTCGGAAGCGGTCGCTGCAGCGTTAGCGCCCCTTCCGCAGGCGCGGTCATCCAGGTCTCGACCTCATCGAGCGTCCTCAGGATCACCGGCATTGCGTTCGGATGAACGGCGCCGACTTCGGCGTTGGGCTCCGTCGTCAGGGACGCATAGAGGTCGCTTGTGGTCTTGCCTTCCTTGACCTTTCGGACCGACGTCCAGTTGTTCCAGATGCCGGCGAAGCAGAGTAGCGGGCGAGTCTCGTAGCGGGCGAGTCTCGTCGAGCGCGAACCAGATATCGCCGCCTGCAGCCTTGTTGAACTCGCTGAACGAATTGAACGGCACCACGCAGCGCTTCTCGACGCCGAGCCAGCGCGTCCAGTGCTTGCTCTTCACGTTGCTGATGTTGGCAGTTCCGGAATCAGGCTCCATCCAGAGCAATTCCTTGAAATCGACGGCCTTGCCCTTGGCAACAAGTTCTCCGCAGCTGCACCCTGCCCGGCGAGTTGTCATATTCCCCTCGCGTGATTTCGCGCCGAAATTTCGTCGTTCTTGTTAGGACCCCGACGATGGACGCCGACTGCCGTCAGGTTGAACGTCCGTGTCTCTCAACCTTCGCTTGGTTTCCGCTGAACGAATCTTCAAAGATCATAAGGCGAGCTAAATCGCGATTTTCAGGATGATCCAGCATCCGCATTGCACACGTTGCGATAAGCCACGGCTCTTCGTGGCGAGCGAGCCCGTCGCAGAACGGCACGCAATACGATCCTATGAATGTCCGAATTGCAAAAGCGTGCTCCGGGAAGTGGAGCGCAGCGAACCAAGCATGTTTAGGGATACATCGCCACGACCAAAGTCAGTGTGATCGAGACTGCTCAATGAATCCATGTTTTTCGGCACTAATCTGAATTCATCGTGTCTGCAACAATAGGTGCAATCCATCGTTCAGAGCGCATGGCATGTCCGCCGCTGCTCCAGGCCAATGACGCGCTCAAGAACTTTTCACCTGCGAACCCTGCCGCGATTTCGTGATCATCCTGAGCCCGAAGCGTTTCCCTCCATCGTTTGACTGCGCCGTCCACAGGGAACAGGAATGATGGCGTGCAAAAATGCCGCGCGATCTCGAAGACGTCCGGAGATCAGCGGACCAGTTGCTGGATGAGCTCGGGCATCAGCGCAAGTCTGATTGATTGCCGTGCAACGAACGCGCCTATGCG
>JAEWBW010000026.1 GCA_023390955.1 Pseudomonadota bacterium | reverse complement strand
TCGAGCAGCTTTGGCGAGTTGAGGAAGGTGTTGCGATGCAGGCCGCCGAGGCGGGCGAATTCGGCGTTCGCAAGGCCCGGAATGGTGCGGAAGATGCGCTGCTGCTCGCCATATTTCAGCTTCGTCTGGAAGCCGACGATGTTGTAGAGCGTGCCGAGCTTGTTGTCCTGGCGAAGCTGCACGATCGCGTAAGACTTCGTGGTGGGATCGTGCGGGTTGGTGAGGCCGACCGGCTTCATCGGGCCGTGGCGCAAGGTCTCGGGTCCGCGCTCCGCCATTACCTCGATCGGCAGGCAGCCGTCGAAATAGGGCGTGTTTGTCTCCCACTCCTTGAACTCGGTCTTCTCGCCCGCAATCAGCGCGGCGACGAAGCCGTCATACTGCTCCTTGGTCATGGGGCAGTTGATGTAGTCGGCGCCGTTGCCGCCGGGGCCGACCTTGTCGTAGCGCGACTGGAACCAGGCGACCGACATGTCGACGGATTCGCGGTGCACGATAGGCGCGATCGCATCGAAGAAGGCGAGCGCATTTTCGTCGGTCAGCTCGCGGATGGCATCTGCGAGCGGTGCGGAGGTGAGGGGGCCGGTCGCCACGATCACATTGTCCCAGTCGGCCGGCGGCAGGCCGGCGATCTCGCCGCGGGCGATCTCGATCAGGGGATGGTCGTTGAGCGCCTGGGTGACGGCAGCGGAGAAGCCGTCGCGGTCGACGGCGAGCGCCCCGCCCGCAGGCACCTGATTGGCATCGGCGGCGTGCATGATCAGCGAGCCGAGGCGGCGCATCTCGGCGTGCAGCAGTCCGACGGCATTGTTGGCGGCGTCGTCCGAGCGGAACGAGTTGGAGCAGACGAGCTCGGCGAGGCCGTCGGTGCGGTGCGCTTCGGTCATGCGGTCGGGCCGCATTTCGTGGAGCACGACCGGCACACCGGATTTGGCGACCTGCCAGGCGGCTTCGGAGCCGGCGAGGCCCGCGCCGATCACATGCACGGTTTTGGATTGGGATCCTGTCATGGGCGCGACAGGTAGCGCTTTTCGCCCGTCAGTGGAATCTCGGAGATCGAGTTTTCTGCCGCTGAAAACGACAACGCCCGCACGAGGCGGGCGCTATCGGTTGGTCCAATCGGGACAGTCCAGTCGGCTAGTCCAAGAGGGCCGGAACCGATCTCAGGCCTTGAACTGGCCAGCGGCAACGCGCGGAATGTCCGAACGGTCGAGGCCGATGTCGGCGAGTTCGCGATCGCTGAGCTGCGAGAGCTCGGCAACATTGCGCTGATAGTCGCGGAACGAGTGGATCATGCGGATGATCGAGAGCAGCATGGTAGTCTCCTGTAGTTCGATTCAGCCTTTGGCTTCGGCCTCATCGTTGAAATGAATATAGATTGGAATGGTGCGTCGCAGAAGTTCCTATGTTGCGCTGCAGCTAATACTTTTGTGCATGGCTCAGGTAAGGTCTGATTAACCTCTCGGCGCTCCCGCCCAATGACTAGGCGGCGAAGTTCCACTGCGTTACAAAAGTCCGTTATTTCACGGGTTTATGACGTGCAGAGACGTTTCCGCCTGGAGGCGAAATATGTCGCAGGCGGGTGTTTCGCAAGGCAATCCGTCTGCTGCAAGTTCCTGATCTAGCATGCGTGATTCGCATGCGGTCAGAGCAATAGAAGTGATTTAAAATTCACTTGTTCGCTCGTCGACGGCAAAAACCAAGCGGCCGCGGGCTCTTGGTCTCGCGCTTGGGCTTGGATCAGTGCGTCGCCAGCCCGGCTGCGTCCTGGCCACCTTACGAACCTGCAATCAAAAGCAGGGATTCCGCATGCCCATCTGCGCGCCACGCAACATCACGCAGTTCTCGCAAGGAGTTCATTGCGACAAGTTGCCGCATCTGGAGGAGAGTTGTGACGCAGATCCCGGCAATGACGTCGGGTCTGCCCAACAAGAAGAGAAGGAAAGTAACGTCATGACGAAGTTACTCGGGGTATTCGCAATTGCCGCCGTCGCATTCGCCGTCGCGCCAGCCCAGGCCGCCAAGCATCAGGCGGGTGGGTGCAGCTCTGCCAATCTGGAGCACACCGAAACCGCGATCGAGGCGATGGCCGACGGCGACAGCAAGATCGTCGCGCAGAAGGAGATCGCGGCCGCCCAGGACGCGATGCTCAACGGCAAGATGGGCGTCTGTGGCGCGCATCTCGGCAAGGCGATGAAGGCCACGGCGGGCAAGTAAGCCAGAGCTCAGGAAACGCACGATCAGGAGGGCCGGTCGCGAGAGCGATCGGCCCGATGCTTTTCAAAGGGGCTTGCTAGGGCGCGCGGGCGAGTTGGGTCGCGAACGAGGCCACCGTCTTGGCGTAGACCTCGCTCTTGTTCCACTGCTGCAGCACCGCGAAGTTCGGCGCGCCAGGCTGCCAGTCCTTGCCGCGCTGCCAGCCATAGCCGGCGAGATAGTTGGCCGTCGAGGCCAGCACGTCGGGCGCGCTGTGAATGAGATCGCGGCGGCCGTTGCTGTCGAAATCAACGGCGTATTTCATCCAGGACGACGGCATGAACTGGGTCTGGCCGAGCTCGCCGGCCCAGGCCCCCTTCATCTCGCTTGGCGCGAGATCGCCGCGCTGGACGATGCGAAGTGCGTCCATCAGCTCGGCGCGAAACTGGTCGGCGCGCCGGCAGTCATGGGCGAGCGTGGCCAACGAGCGGATCGTGGCGAACTTGCCGTTGTTGACGCCGTAATCGGTTTCCAGTCCCCAGATCGCGACCAACACTTCGCCGGGCACGCCGTAGGTCTGCTCGATGCGCGAGAGCACCGATCCGTATTGCTTCATCATGTTGGAGCCGCGCTGCAGGCGTGGCGGCACCATGCGGCCGGAGAACTCTTCAAAGCTCTGGCTGAAGACCTTCTGCGAGCGGTCGCGCGTCAGCACGGCCTGATCTTGTGTCACGCCGGCAAGGCCGGCAGTGAGCGCCTGCTGCGATATGCCCTTGGCGGCAGCCTCGGTCTTGAACTCCGCAAGCCAGGCGTCGAAATTGCTGGAGCCGCAGGGAACGGCGGCGAGCGCGGGCCCGGCTGAAGCGATCGAAGCGGTGAGGGCGAGGGCGGCGAGGACGAGACGAGAAATCGTCGGGGTCATCAGTTGAAATCTATGTCCATGAGGTGTCGTAACCGGCGCTGGCAATGTCGGTTCCAACCTCGGCTAAAACAAGGCCCAGATGCGATGCGGCCTGCGCGCGAAGCGGGCAGGGTTAGGGAGTCATGAAG
>JAEWBW010000445.1 GCA_023390955.1 Pseudomonadota bacterium | reverse complement strand
GGACGACACTGGTGTCGTGGCAACGACGGGTCATCTGCGCTAGGCTGTCTCCTTTCACGCGGAGAAATTGCCCATGGCCGGTGAGACGCAGGACCAGGTTTGGCCGCTCCCAAAATTCTATTTCACGGTCCAGTTCGGCAGCACGGTCGTCAAATTCCACGAGGTGAGCGGCCTGGAAACCGAGACGCATGTGATCGAATATCGGCCCGGCAACAGCCCCGTGTTCGCGCCGATTAAGATGCCCGGACTTGCCCGCGTCGGGAATGTCACCGCGCGCAAGGGCATCTTCGTCAACGATTCCGGGTTCTGGGATTGGTACAACCAGATGAAGATGAATACCATCAACCGAAGCGACGTCGTCGTCACGCTGCTCGACGAGGCCGGCGCGCCCAAAATGGTCTGGACGCTGATAAGGGCCTGGCCGACCAAGATCACCGGCACCGACCTGAAGTCGGAGAGTAACGAGGTGGCGGTCGAGAGCGTCGAGATCGCGTTCGAGACCATGAGCGTGACGACGCCGTGATGGCGAGGGAGAAGCGCTAAAGATCGCGCCTCCGAACGCTCCGCAGCTTCCGAAATTGCAGAGGCGAACACGACCACGCACTCATCGGATATGCAGTTTGTGCCAGTGTGTCGGTTGTGTTCCATTGGAACGTTGCGCGCGCTGCGAGCAGATCCCCACAAGTGAATCCGGACCAGACGCTTGATCCAGATCAAGCGGTACTTCGATTGTCGAATCCTACACTGCGTAACTCGCCGCCGCCGACCTGAAGTTCGGAACCGGACGCGTTGCGTTCGCGGTCTCCGCGCTTCCAATGCCCTTATTGGTCATCAATGCAGGAGAAGCATCGTGAAGTGCTCGCACACGCCAGAAATCACCCGACGTGACACCCTGTTGAGATCTGCGGCAATTGCTGCCGCGCTCGCACTTTCCACGACGACTTCGTTCACGCCGACAAATGCGTATGCGCAGCAAGCCGCTGCCGTTCAGCCGGTATCCGCCGAGGAAGCGCAGGCCATTGCGCAGGAAGCCTTCATCTATTTCTATCCCCTGATCCTGATGGACCTGACGCGCAAGCAGCTCACCAATCTCGACCCCAAGACCAATCCGATTGGCGGACCTGCCAACGCCTTCACCCATGTCCGCGCGTTTCCTCCGGCGGATATGCGGGCCGTGGTGCGTCCGAACTTCGACACGCTTTATTCCAGCGCCTGGCTCGATCTGACCGGCGGCCCCATCGTCGTCTCGACGGCGGATACCGGCGGCCGCTACTTCATGCTGCCGATGCTCGACATGTGGACTGACGTCTTCGCCGTCCCGGGCAAGCGAACCAATGGGACAGGGGCGGCGAGCTTTGCTCTCGTGCCGCCCGGCTGGAGCGGAACGCTGCCGCCGGACGTCGAACGCATCAACGCGCCGACACCTCATGTCTGGATCATTGGCCGCACCCAGACCAACGGCGTGAAGGACTACGATGCCGTCCATAAGGTCCAGGATGGTTACAAGATCACGCCCGTCGCTGATTGGGGAAAAAATTCTCCCAAGGTCGTGCAGAAGATCGATCCCTCGGTCGACACCAAGACCGAGCCGCTCAGGATCGTCGCCGAGATGCCGGCGGCTGAGTTCTTCAAATACGCCACTGAACTCATGAAGCAGAATCCGCCGCACGCGACGGACTGGTCGATCCTCGCGCGCATGAAGCGCATCGGGATCGAGCCTGGAAAGTTCGACAGCTCCAAAATCAGCGCTGAGGCGCTGGCCCAGGCACCTGCTGCCGGCTTGAAGCACATGTACGAGAAGGCGCCGTCGCTCGCCCGGATCGTCAATGGCTGGCAGATGAACACCGACACGATGGGCGTATACGGCGACTTCTACCTCAAGCGCGCCATCATCGCGCTTGTTGGCCTCGGCGCCAACCAGCCGGAGGATGCCATCTATCCTCTCAACGTAGCTGACGCCGCCGGCAAGCCGGTCGTGGCGGAGAACAAATACGTCCTTCACTTCAACAAGGACCAACTGCCGCCGGTCAGCGCGTTCTGGTCACTCACCATGTACGACGAGGAGGGCTATCAGGTCGCCAATCCAATCAACCGCTTCGCCATCGGCGACCGCGACGCGCTCAAATACGCCGCCGATGGCTCGCTCGACCTCTACGTCCAGCACGAGAGTCCCGGACCTGACAAGGAAGCGAACTGGCTGCCGGCCCCGAAGAGCGGAAAACTCGGATTGACGCTGCGCCTCTATGGACCGAAGCCGCAGGCGATCGACGGCCGCTGGAATCCCCCGGCCATCGAGCAGGCCACCGGCGCAACGATCGGGCGTAACTAGCCGTGAAGGCGTCGCGCGATGGACGTGCGCCCGGCATCTGCCGGGAGCCGTCCGTCGGGCAAAACACCTCTTGCCGACGAAAACCTGTCAATCCCTCGCGATGAAAATATTCCACTTTACCGAAATTCGGATTTATCGTATCAATGGCACACCTCGACCCGCTACAAGGGGCGTTTCGCGATCGTCACGATGCGCAGGCCGGGGTGCGGTGGATGCGGCAGCGTCGGCGCGCGACGTGAGGGCAGGGCGGCAACCCCGTGAGCGCTCACGATCTGCGGGATCGACACGGCGCTGTAATAGCGTTCTTGCCGGCTTCGGTTGCGAGCGCACGCCAGCTTCCGAATGTCGAGGCGAGGACGTCCGCGGACGGCAAAATCGTGTGGTCCTGACGCCCGGGGTCTGTGCGTCAAGTCTTGTGGTGATGCGGCGGCCCAACCGGGTTTTCGCATCAGTCATCGGCAAGGCGACGGGGGCAATAGTGCATCGCTCCCCGGGGAGAGCACGACATAAGCCGTAAAACCATCCGCGCAGGGAAGGCCGGACGTTCCGGCGTCACCTGTCGTCCACCCCGTGCGCGTTTTCCAGCACACGGGACTCGGGTGCCAGCCGGCGCCCGGCCTTCCCTGCGCCCTTTGTTCTCAGAGGGCGGCGAGAGAGATCCAAAGCTCGGGCGGGACCTGCCGCGAGGATGCGGAGGTGTGTCTGACGGTCTATCCCCGTCATCCTGAGGTG
>JAEWBW010000371.1 GCA_023390955.1 Pseudomonadota bacterium | reverse complement strand
GGATCGACGATCATGCTGCCGCCGGGATAGTAGATCGACCGCTCATAACCGGCCTTGGTGGCGGCCACGAGCCACATGCCGTTCTCGTAGCTGCGGGCCGGGCCCCACATGTCGGCCTGGTCCATGGCGAAGAAGTTCGCCATGTCGACGATCACTTCGGCGCCCTGCATCGCCATCGAACGGAAGATCTCGGGAATACGGCCGTCGAAGCAGATCAAGAGGCCGATCTTTCCGAGGTCGGTCTCGACCACCGGGCAGCCGCGCTCGCCGAACGCGAACCAGTTCTGGTCGTGCGTCGCGAGGAACTGCTTGTGGTAATGGCAGACGGTTTCGCCCTTGCGACCGAACATGATGCCGGTGTTGAAGATCTTCTCCTTGTCCGGGTCCCACTCGGTGACGCCGCTGGCAATGTAGATGCCGTACTTTTTGGCGAGCGCTGCCAGCGCGGTTACGAACGGGCCGTCCGTCATGGTCTCGGCGAGCTCGCGGCAATGCTCGGCGGAATCGAAGAGATAGCCGGTGTCCATGCATTCGGGGAACACGACCAGTTCGGCGCCCTGCCGCACGGCGTCCTCGACATATTGCGTGGCCAGCGCGATGTTGTGGTCATAATCCCCGAGACGGGCGAGCGTCTGGACGGCGGCAGCGCGGAAACGGCGCTTCGTCATGTTGGTCTCCATCTTTTCGAATGTTGATCGATCAGTCTCGTTTGACTTCCCGCCAGAAGCGGTCGAGGCAATGGCGCTTCAGATTGATGAACGCCTCGCCCGTGGTGACGTCGAGGTCGCGCGGCCAGGGCAGGTCCACCGGAACGATTTCCGCAACCCGCGTCGGCCGGCGCGTCAGCAGCACGACCTGGTCGGCGAGCTGGATGGCTTCCTCGAGATCGTGCGAGACCAGCAGCATCGTCGTCTTCAGCTTCATGAAGATCTTCTGCAGCCGTTCGCGCATGAACAGCGTCATCTCGTAGTCCAGCGCGGAGAAGGGTTCGTCCAGGAACAGCACTTCAGGTTCGGTCACGAGCGCACGCAGGATCGACACCGTCTGCTGCTGGCCGCCCGACATCGTGTAAGGATAGGCGTTGAGATCGAACGGCACGTCGAAATCGGCGAGCAGCTTTTCGACGCGCCGGTCGCGCTCCTTGCGAGCGACCCCCAGGACTTTCAGGGGATAGCGGATGTTGTCGATGGCCTTCATCCAGGGAAACAGCGCTTCGCGATAGTTCTGGAAGACGTAGGAAATCCTGGTGTCGCGGATGGTCTGGCCGTCGTAGAGCACTTCACCCGCATCCATCGGCATCAGGCCGGAGATCATGTTGATGAAGGTGCTCTTGCCGCAGCCGTTCGGGCCGAACACCGAGATGAACTTTCCCATCGGCAGGTCGATCGAGAAGTCGTCGTAGATGGTCGTGCCCTGGAACTTCTTGCTCAGTCCGCGCACGGTGACATAGGCCTGCCGCGGCTTGGGCGGCGAGGCAGGCGCGGTGCTCTCAGCGGCTGGCCAGTCCACGTTGCGGATCGCGGTCACGTTCCCCATCGGAATGCCCACTCAGTTTCCGATATCGGACTTGGCGAGGACCTTGTCCTTGACGTTGATCGGACCCGCCACGACGCCCTCCTTGATGAAGACGTCGACCAGCGCCTGGTACGACTTCATGTCGGTCTCGTTGAGGTCCTTGAAGCCGCGCAGGTAGGGCTGCGCGAGGAATTCGAGCTGGTCGTCCTTGGTGGGCGTGTACTTGGTGAGGATCGGCTTGTACTTCGCGAAATTGGCGTTCACGAGGTCGGTCGCCTCGTCGATGACGGCGACGACCTTGCGCGCCACCTCGGGCCGCTCCTTCAGGAACTTCGTCGTGACCAGCGAGGCGCCGGAATAGAAGGGATCGGCGATCACGCGCGCGACCGGATTGGTCATGGCGCGCGCCGCCTTGCCCGAGGCGACCGCGATCGATCCGACCGGCTCGAGCGACAGCGTCGCATCGACGGTGCCACCGACGACGGCGGGCACCTGCATGGCGACGGCGAGGTCGACCAGCTTGACGTCGGTATCGGGATCGAGGCCGGCCGAACGAACCATGTGACGGGAGATGGTGCGCCACTGGATGCCGGGGACATGGCCGAGCGACTTGCCCTTCAGGTCGGCAAAGCTCTTGATCGGGCTGTCCGGCTTGACGATCAGGCCGTCATTGATGCGATCGACCGCGACGCCACCGCCCTGCAGGCCGAACACCTTCAGCTTGCCGGGAAACTTGGCCTCGGCGATCATCGCGATGCCGGCCGCCGCACCGGGAGGTCCGAAATCGGCACGCTCCGCGATCAGGGCGTCGATGATCTGGTTCGGCGCTTCCATCTTGGTGGAAACGATCTCGATGCAGGCCTTTTCGAACAGCTTCTCTTCGAGCGCGACGTAATAGGCCGTGGTCTGCATGATCGGCAGCCAGACCGCCGTCACCTTTTCGGTCTTGTCGCAGGCTGCGTTTGCACCGGCCGCGCCAAGCAGGAACACGGAGGTTGCGACTGCCCCAAGGAACTTTGTCATCTGCATGATGGCCTCTCTGTTTGGATCGGACTGACTATTTGCCGGACCAGTGAATGAGCGAACGTTCGATCACCAGGAGCATGAGGTTGAGCCCGTACCCGAGCGCGCCTGCGATCAGGATGGAGCCGTACATGTCGGTGAGGGAGTAGGAGATCTGCGCGTCGATGATGCGGTGGCCAATGCCGTCGGTGGCGCCGATGAACATCTCGGCGACGATGATCACCACCAGCGCAAGCGACACCGCGGTGCGCAGCCCGATGAAAGTCTGCGGCAGGGTTTCGTAGAAGATGACGTCCTTGAAGATGCGCAGCGACGATGCGCCCATCGAGCGCGCCGCAAGGATGCGGGTCTGGCGCGCATTCATCACGCCGTAGGCGACGTTGAAGACGATGACCAGCCACGCGGCGAAGGCGGCGACCGCGATCTTGGCGAAATCGCCGAGGCCGAACAGCAGCAGGAACAGCGGGAACATCGCGGTCGCCGGTGTCGAGCGGAAGAAGTCGATCAAGAATTCGACCGAGCGATAGATCGCAGCCTTGGCGCCGAGCACGATGCCGATGGGGACACCGGCAGCGACCGCAATCAGGGTCGAATAGCCGACACGCGCGACGGTATGGACGAAATCGCCGGTCATCTTGCCGGCCGCGATGCTCACCGCGGTGTCACGGAGCGTGTCGACCGGCGAGGGCAGCAGGTCCTTGTTGACCAGCTGCCCCTTGAAGGCGATCCACCACAGGGCGAACAGCAGCAGCGGTCCGATCGCGAGCTCGATCGCGCGCTTCATCTTTGCGTTCGAGATTGCTCCAGTGATCTTCTGCATCGGCATCCTCGTGGTCTCGGCGCTTGCTGCGCTTTCCGCCGTGAGCACCCGAAGTGTTGGCTTCAAGCGCACGAAAGAAAATGGCGAGATGTGCAATCAATCGTGCAAAAATGCATATTGAAATCAATCTGTTGGTTGATCGATTTGCAGGCTTGCATAG
Organism: Pseudomonadota bacterium; assembly: GCA_023390955.1. Lineage (GTDB taxonomy): Bacteria > Pseudomonadota > Alphaproteobacteria > Rhizobiales > Xanthobacteraceae > Bradyrhizobium. Next base: position 1,400 of record JAEWBW010000371.1, on the reverse strand, counting down.
CCTAGCGTTTGGGCAAACGGCGCGTTTTTGCCTAGCGAGGCAGCAGGGAGGGCGGGTGAGGACGCGATGCCGCAGCGCCGGGCGGGCTCTTGGTGATGGGAGGTTCAGTCGTCCGGAAAGGCGAGCGCGGGTCGACTTCCCGGGCGCAGACGACGAACTGCTCTTTATGATTGAGCTCTCTTGAGCCGCACGGCGCGCGACGCCGCCAACGGCTGCCGGGCGCAAATACGATCCGCGCAGCGAAACCTGAAGCCGCTAGTGGTGCCGCCGGGGAGAAGCGGCCGCAAACTCATTTCAGCTGGTGCAAGCCTCGCGGACGTCGCGGCCAGGGTTGATCTGGGTCAACATGACCAGCCCGTCTGCGCTCTCGATAAGCCTTGGCCGCGCCTGACGCGGCGCAGGTCGGGACGCCGAAGATGGTTGGGGCCTCTCTAAGCGAGCTGGACAAGGTACGACAGACCTATACCGATCATGTGCTCACAGCGCTGGCCATCTTGCTCGTACTCTACATGTTCGTATTCGCCCCGCTTCACGCGACGGGCCTCTTTGTCCTTCATGGATTTACGATTCTCGCCTTGCTTGGCATCATAGCGGCGATGATCGTCATCTCTGACCGTCCGGTGGCAGTCGCCGCAATGGCGGTCGGACTTGTCGCCAATATCGTTGTATTATTCGATCGCCTGTTTTTCGATCCCTGGTCATTCAATCTCTATATCATGGCGACTGGCTGGCTGGTGATTGCGATCTCGTTCGGGATCATCGTTGCGGAAGCCGTCTTCAGGCGCGGTCGCATCACCTACCATCGCATTATCGGTGCGATCCTGCTTTATCTACTGATTGCACTTGGCTTCGGAACACTGTTCGTATTCGTCGGCATGACATTTCCCGATGCATTCAGCGGAATAACATTCGCCGACGATTCTGCCGTTGCCAGCACGGTCTATTATCTGAGCCTCGTCACGTTGACGTCGACCGGCTATGGTGACGTCGTTCCGGTTCATCCGATCGCGCGGAGCCTTTGCAACATCGAAAGCGTGATCGGTCAGCTTTACCCCGCAACGCTGCTGGCGAGGCTGGTCACGCTCGAATCCAGCCAGAGCGGGCTGGAGCATTGACCCCGGTGGCCGGCCCCCGGACAAGCCGGCGACTGAGTATCGCAAAACTCACTTCAACTCCCGCAGCAGCTCCCTTGCATCTTTCAGCAAGTCACGAACCTGCTCCCGCTCCGCGATCTTGCCGCGGGTGAACAGTCCATGCGTCCGCGCATTCCGGTTGCCCTTCGGCGCGCCTGAGCCGAGCGCGCCGCCGTGCATGCGGCAGCGGGTCTTGCCGCGAACGGAAGGTGAGGGGCAGGGACTGCCGCTGCGGGTCGTTGCGCCGCATCGCGGGCTTGCCAGCAT
>JAEWBW010000370.1 GCA_023390955.1 Pseudomonadota bacterium | reverse complement strand
CATGTAGCCGCGACAGCGCGCGCGACACCGTTTCCAGCGTCAGGCCGAGATAGTCCGCGATATCGCGTCGTGACATCGGCAGAGCCATGACTCCAGCCGCCGTGAGTCGCTTGTCCATCTCGATCAGGAAAGCCGCGACCCGCTCCAGCGAGGTCTTGCGTCCGAGCAGCAGCATGTGGTCTTCGGCGTGCTGGAGATTGTTGGTGGTCATGCTGAGCAGGTTGCGGGCGACCATCGCGTCGCTCTCGGCCACCATCTCGAGGCTCTGTCGCTTGACCAGCCGGACGGTGGTGTCGACGATCGCTTCAGTGGTGAAGCGGTGCACGCCGCCGTTCTCGAGTCCAAAGATGTCGCCGACGAGATGGAAGGCGCCAATCTGCCTGCGTCCGTCTGACAGGAGCTTGTAGCTCCGGACGGCGCCGGATTTGACCTGGTAAACGTACTCGGCGGGCTCCTTCTCGCCGTAAATTTCGGTGCCTTTTCGGTAGGAGAATTCACTCAGGCTGACGAGCGTGTTTGAATCGCTCGTCATGCCGATATCGCGGAGGGAATTGGGGCGCAGGGCGGAATCCGTTGTGATGCGTACGAACATAGGCCAACTCCTTGAATTGGTCTGTCAGACGAAACTCACAGCAGGACTGCGCCGCGCTTTCCCACTCCCGCCGTAGTTGATTTACGCCCGGCCCAGTGCTTCAATCCATTGTCCCAAAGGGCAATGCACCAAGGGACATGGCGGCAGTTTTGGTGCGCAGGATGAGAAGTTTGTGGCGCTCATTTGATGGAATCCTTTGCAAAACGAACACTTTGATTTTGTTTTGATTTTCAAACCGCTTAGCAAGAGGCTAGGTGATCAGACCGTCCGCTGATGGATCAGCGAATTCTGCAAGGGGTAAAAGGGTGCCCGGCCTCATCCATGTGGTCGACGACGACGATTCGTTCCGGACGGCGATCGAACGCCGCCTGAAGCTTGCCGGCTATGACGTCGCGACCTACGCCTCAGCACAGGCTCTCTTGGATGCCCCGCCGGATGGCGGGGAGCCGAGCTGTATTCTGCTCGACGTCCAGATCCCCGGCCTGAGCGGTCCCGATCTGCAGAACAGGCTGGTCGCAGCGGGCTCGACGATGCCGATCATTTTCCTGACCGGGCACGCCGACACCCCGACGACGGTCAGGGCCATCAAGGCGGGTGCCGAGGATTTCCTGACCAAGCCGGTGTCCTCCGAGCAGCTGCTCGATGCCATCGAACGCGCTCTGACGCGACAGAACGTCTCACGTGCCCACCGCGGCAAGCTCGACGCGTTCCGCAGTCACCTGGCCAAGCTGACCCCGCGCGAGCGGCAGGTGTTCGAATTCATCGTGCGCGGCAAGATCAACAAGCAGATCGCGCATGAGCTCGGAACGACCGAGCGCACCGTGAAGGCGCACCGCCACCAGGTGATGGAGAAGATGCAGGTCCAATCGCTGGCGGAACTCGTTTCTGTCGCGGAGCGGCTCGGCATGCTCGACGCGAACGGCTGATCAGCTCGGTTTGTCTGCAGAGTTCCGCGCGATCCTGTCCCAAGGGACAATATCAAATGTTGTTGACAGCTCGCGCCTGTCAATGCGCCATAGAGTGACGAAATTCGTCGCGCTCATGGGCCAGCCAACTTGACGAGTCATGACTCCGTTTTTGTGGTCGAGGACGACGGGCCGATGCGGGCTAGCATCAGCCGACTGCTGCGCGAGCACGGCTTCAAGGCCGTGCTGTTCGACTCGGCGCAAGCGCTGTTCAGCCATGGCGAGTTCGATAAGGCGCTCTGCTTCATATTCGACGTCAACCTCGGCGGAAAATCCGGTTTCGCTCTCGGCAAGCAACTGGCCGACAAGGGCGTTACGACACCAGTCATCTACATTACAGGGAATGACAGCGAGGCAAATCGCGCGGACGCCGTGGCGTCCGGCTGCATCGCTTATCTGATCAAGCCATTTCCGGCACAGTCGCTGATCGACTCGATCGCGCTGGCGACCGCCGCCGTTTAGCGCGAGCGCTCCGGCTTATTCATCGATTTGCTGTTCGAACGTTTTCGCCGGATCGCCCTTGTGTACGGCGGCAAACTGCGTCAGCGGAATCGCGGTCGTTACCGTGATGAGATTAGGATCGACGACATCGAGCGTCATCGTCTTGCCGACGTCCATCGCCGCGACGAAGTTGGCATCGGCGACGTCGGAAGCGACGCACATATTGGTAAGGCACCAAGTGTAAGGCACCTGCTGCGCTTGTCCTTGCTCGACGGTTAGTTTGGGTGGCAGCTGCAGATACATGCCGACCGGTACAAACAATTGCAGCCGCGCCTTCGGGCTATCCTCGCGCTCGATCAAGTCGACCCGGATCGCGACCTGTCCGGTCGGAAATTTTCCGGTAATTGAGGTGCGACAAAGCCGGGGTGTGCCGCCGGCCTTGTAGCAGAGCTTTTGCCAGTCCCCGAACGTGACCTCCTTGGTCTCGCGTTGCCCGCGCGCGGCAAATTCGGGCGGCCGGCTTGCCCGTACGTCCTGTGCCGCCAGCACGCCAGGATGCGATGTACTTCCGGCAAGTGCGAGGACAAGGAGGCCTGCGAGTCGATTTCGGGGAGTGGGCATGATGGCGCCTCCGCGGCGATCTCTATTTTTGTGCGTCGAGGAATTTCGTCACCAGAGGCGACCACTGCGGGATCGTATCCGGTGAGCCGATGAAGAAATGCCCTTCGTTGCCGAATGGCGGCATCAAATGGTACTCGGCCCGGCCGCCGGCGGCGGTAAAGGCCTGATGCATCCGCTTCGACAATTCGGGGCCGAAGAAGGTATCGTTCTCGATGTAGATCCAGAGCATCGGAACGCGTGAGGTGCGGCCGAAATCTCCGGTGGCTTCGACCAGCTTGTCCGGCGCGCAATTGTTGTTGGGCTTCCCATCAACACGGCCACCACGTCCGGCGGCAAAGGTGATGATGGCCTTCACCGGTGGCGGGTTCACGCTCGACAGCGCGATTGAAGCCCAGCCCCCGGCGGATTGGCCAACCACGATCACGTCATTCGGAATGATGCGTTTCTCTCCAGCAAGGTAGTCGATGATCCAGAGATCGACCTGCGCGACCGCGCGACCGGCATCGTGGAAATTAGGGTTCGTGCACTTGCCGACCTTGGAGAAGAACGGCCCGTAGACCGCGCGTTCGGAAATGTCGATCGCGGCGGCGCCATAGCCGGTGCCGACCGGGGCCACCACGAGATAGCCGCGCTTTGCGAACCATTTGGCAGCATCGCGAAATTCGACCAATGGAAAGAAGCTTCGGTCCAGCGGATTGAGCGACACGCCGTGGTTCATGATCACGAGCGGGAAGGGACCATCGCCGACGGGGCGCACCATATAGGCGAACATCGGCAGTGGCAGCGGCAGGACCCAGACTTCTTCTTGAATATTGACGTCGTCGGCGGCGTGCGCCGGTGCGGCGATGGCTCCGAGAAGAAGCAGCGCTGCGAGGAGCGGCCGGACAAGATTCCGGACAAGACTTGGCAAGTGCGAACGCATCGCGAGCCTCCGTCATCCCGTGAATGTACAAGCCACCACAATCGGACCGAGCACGGTCAGCACGACGTTGCCCATCGCATAGGGCACCGCGACGCCAAGTACCGGCGTGTCGCTTTCGGCGACGTCGCAGGCGCCAGTGACGGCCGCGTCGACCGTCATGGCGCCGGCCAGGGCGCCGCAGGTGACGACCGGATTCATCTTCATCACGTAGTAGGCGAACAGCGTTCCGATCGTCATCGGCACCAGGGTCACGACGATGCCCATGCCAACCAGCAGGAGACCATGCGCCTGGATCGCCGACATGGCGGCGAGGCCGTTGCCGAGCCCGATGGCAGCAATGAAGCCGCCCAATCCGAGATCACTCAGCGTCTGCTGCGCTGCCGGCGGCATAGCGCCCAGCGTCGGCTTGCGCGAGCGCAGCCAGCCGCAGACGAGGCCGGCGATCAGCGCGCCGCCTCCGCCACCAAGGGTCAGCGCGACGCCGCCGACCTTGACGCTCAAGAGGCCGGCGAGAAGGCCGACCGCGATGCCGACGGCCAGGAAGGCGATGTCGGTGCGATCGCTGGCGGACAGCGCAGATCCGACCTGCTTCGTGGCACGCATGACGTTGCTGGTGCTGCCCACGAGAGTCATGACGTCGCCGACATAGACCCGGGTCTCGGGGCTGAGCGGCACCTGCCGGCCCATACGGGTGAGGGCGCGCAAAAACACGCCGCGCGCGTTGTCGCCGACGGTTTCCGCGATCTCCTTGACCGAGCGGCCATGGAGCTTGCGGTTCTCCACGATGACGTCGATTACGTTGCCGGGGAGGCTGCTCAGGAGCTCGCCGGCGTCGATTTCCGATCCGATCACCGGCTTTGCTGCGACGATGGCCGCAGTCGGGCCAGCGAGGACGATGTTGTCGCCCGCTTGTAGCACGGTGTCGGGACCTGCGGCGATGTCGGCGCCGCCGCGCACGATCCGCTCCACGACCGTGCGACTGCCGATTTCGGCCTCGATCGCTGCGACCGTCCGTCCGGCGCCGGTCGACACCTGATAGGCGCGGGCCTGGAATTTGCGGTAGGACAGGTTCTCCGTCTTCGGCGGATCACCACCGGCAAGCTCCGCTTCGAGCTTGGCCGCCTCGGCCTTCAGATTGACGCCCATGAGCCGCGGCGCGACGAACGGAACGAACAGCAGCGTCAGGATGTAGCCCAGCACATAGGTCACGGCATAGCCGGCCGCGATGTTGGCCTCCTGCTGCTTCAGGACGTTTGCGGGCAGGCCGAGGTGGGCCAGGGCACCCGACGCGGTGCCGATCACGGATGACTGCGTTAGCGCACCCGCGGTCAAGCCGGCGGCTGTTCCGGCGTCCAGCTTGAAGATGTAGGCGAACATCAGCACCAGGACGAGGCCGGTGCCGCCGATGATCAGCGCCAGTACGACTTGCGCGAGCGTTCGAATGTTCAGTGAAGCAAAGAATTCGGGGCCGGACTTGTAGCCGATCGTGAATACGAACAGGCTGAACAGAATTCCTCTCAGGATCGGCGGGAACGAGAAGGCGCCGAGCTGTCCCAGCAGGACCGCGACAATCAGAATGCAGGCCGTGGTGCCGATCGAGAAACCGCGAATCTTCATCCGCCCGAGGACGGTGCCGATCGCAATTGCAAGCAGCAGAAAAATTTCGGGTGCGGTGGCAATGATCCACCTGATCGTATCCATGGTCGCAATTCCCCCGGCGCTTTGCGACCGATTTGATATTCGGCCACGGCCGGTTGCTTGATCCAGATCAAACCCCGCCGGCGGCAAGGCGGCGCCTATGCGGCGATGAAGCCCCCGCGACAGCCCGTACCCTCGACATGAGTTCGCTGAGTGTCGCCAGCGGCGGGATACGCCGTGATGAAACGATTGAAATCGTTCTACTGCTGGCCTTCGCCGGCGGCTTCATCGACGCTTATGCCTGGATTCTCCACGGGGTGCTGGCGAATGCCCAGACCGCCAATCTGGTCTTCCTCTGGGTCCACGCCACGGCCGGGGAGTGGGCGAAGGCATTGCATTTCGTGCCGCCGATCCTGTCCTTCGCCGTCGGTATCGTCGTCGCGTCATGGCTACGCCGCGCCGCGGGCTCACGGTCAAGCGCGCTCAGCGTCCTGATTGAGATCGTCATGCTGGTCGTGATCGGCGTCCTGCATAATCACACGCCTGAGGTTGCCGGCACCCTCGGCCTGTCCTTCGTTGCCGCCATCCAGGCGGCGATCTTCACCAAGGTCGAAGGCGTGGTGTGCAGCACCGTGATGATCACCGGCAACATGCGCCAGTGGATCGAGGCCATGTTTGCGCTTTTCACCGGCGGTGCGCCCGACGGGACGTTGCGCCGGTCGGTCATTTTCTTCACGCTCTGCGCCGTGTTCGGCACCGGCGCGGCCGTGGGAGCCTTCACCACCAAATACGTCCCACAGTTTGCCCTTGTCATTCCTGTGGCGGCGCTCCTGGCCGTGTGGCTGCGCTTCCAGATATCCCGACCGGAGGCCGCGCGATGAGCGAACCGTCCGAGCCTGCCTGGATGAAGTTCTTTCCGCCGTTCGGGTGGCTTGCGGGCTATCGGCGCGAATTCCTGCCCTCTGACGCGGTCGCCGGCATCACGCTGGCCGCCTACGCCATCCCGGTCTCGCTGGCCTATGCCGCGCTGGCCGGTCTTCCGCCCCAGATCGGCGTCTACGGCTACATGCTCGGCGGTATCGGCTATGCCTTGCTCGGATCGTCCCGGCAGCTTGCGATCGGGCCGACCTCGGCGATCTCGCTGATGATCGCCGGCACCGTCGGCGCGCTCGCGGGTGGGGACGCGGTGCGTTATGCCCAGATCGCGAGCCTTGCCGCCTTCGCGGTCGCGGTGCTGTGCTTCATCGCCTGGCTGTTCAAGCTGAGCGTGCTGGTCCGCCTCGTCAGCGACAGCATCCTGGTCGGCTTCAAGGCCGGCGCCGGGCTCACCATCATCATGAGCCAGCTGCCGAGCCTGCTCGGCGTTGCCGGCGGAGGCCACAATTTCTTCGACCGTGCCTTCAAGCTGACGGGCCAACTCGGCCAGATCGATCCGGTCGTTCTCGCGATCGGGGCGGTGGCCCTGCTGCTGCTCCTGTTCGGTGAACGGCTGCTGCCGGGAAAGCCGGTCAGCATCACGGTCGTAGCGCTGTCGATCGTGATCGCTACCTTGATGGGCTTTCCATCGCTCGGCGTGCCCGTGACAGGGAAAATTCCGGAAGGCCTGCCGGCGCTGGGGATGCCGACCTTCGGCCTGCTCGAATTCGACGATCTCTTTCCGCTGGCCGCCGGTTGCGTGCTGCTGGCCTATATCGAGGGCGTCTCGGCCGCCCGCAGCTTTGCCGCCAAGCACGGCTACCCCCTCGACGTGCGACAGGAGTTTTTGGGGCTCGGGGCTGCGAACCTTGCGGCGGCCTTCGGCCATGGCTATCCCGTCGCGGGCGGCCTGTCCCAATCGGCGGTCAATGACAGTGCAGGGGCGCGAACGCCGCTGGCGCTGGTGATCTGCTCTGTGGCGCTCGGGCTCTGCCTGCTGTTCTTCACGGGACTGCTGACCAACCTGCCGAAGGCGGTGCTCGCCGCCATCGTCTTCGCCGCCGTCTACAAGCTCGTGGACATTGCGGCGCTGGTTCGGATGTGGAAGGTCAGCCGGATCGATTTCTATGCCGCGGCGATTGCGCTGATCGCCGTGCTGCTGCTGGGTATCCTCCAGGGCGTCCTGCTGGCCTCGATCGCATCGATCTTCCTGCTGCTGGCACGGGCCTCGCGGCCCAATGTGGCGTTCCTCGGCCGCCTGCCGGACAGCGGCCGCTATTCCGACAGCGCGCGGCACGAAGGTGTCG
>JAEWBW010000356.1 GCA_023390955.1 Pseudomonadota bacterium | reverse complement strand
TCTCGTAGGAGATCTTCTGGCCTTCGCGCAGCGTGCCGAGACCGGCACGTTCCACGGCGCTGATGTGCACGAACACGTCCTTGCCGCCATCGTCGGGCTGGATGAAGCCAAAGCCCTTGGTCGCGTTAAACCACTTCACGGTTCCCATGCTCACGGGGGTAGTCCTTCTCAGATATGCAGTATCGAAGCCTACTTTCGTAGGCGGGTTAGATCGAATTTCTGGAAGGGTCGTCAGCGTGTCTGAACCGGCTGTACCGGTGGATGCTAATGTCGTCCGGCCGAAAATCGATGGTCCATTTTATTGGAAACGGGACCTCAAAACAATCCTGACGTGCACGATTTTTTGATCCGCCGCTGCTAGGCGGCGAATCCTGTGCAAGTCAGCAATTTATGTCCTGGCCGAGGCCAGGTGCTTAGCGGCGGCGGAACTGGCCACCGCGCTGGGCGCCCCGCGGAGGACCGCCGACCGGGCCCGGACGCTCGTCCTTGTGGCGGAAGATGAGGCGGCCTTTTTCGAGGTCGTAGGGCGACATCTCGACGGTCACGCGGTCGCCCGCGAGCGTCTTGATGCGGTTCTTCTTCATCTTGCCGGCGGTGTAGGCGACGATCTCGTGTCCGGCGTCGAGCTGCACGCGGTAGCGCGCATCGGGGAGGATTTCGGTGACCAGTCCTTCGAACTGGATCAGCTCTTCCTTAGCCATGAATTTCTCCAGGTCGTGGACGGCTAGTGCGAATAGGGTTTGCGGTTCGGTTGGCCATTCGGCCGACTCTCGCGGCGTAAAAAGGCCACGCCTTGTATCCCATCAGATGCCCCGGCGCCATGCGCGGAACGCTGTTCCGGACGATCGCCTGAGGAAGAATGCATCTTTCCACCGGAGCGGCGGCGGCGCGACCCCTTCGAGGCGTTAGGACCGTTGCCGGGCCTGCCGTCAGCGTGCCTTCCGTCGACATGCCGACCCTCACCGGGACGACCGTCGCCCGGCTTGCCGGCACTGTGGTGGCGTCCGTCGCCATGCCGTTCGTCGTTGCGTCGTCCGTCACCGTGCCGGGCGCCCTGCGGACGCTGGCCCGGGCGACCGCCCGGCCGGCCCTGGCGCTGCTGCGACGGGGCGGGGCCTGCATCGCGGCGGCCTGCATCCGTGCGCTGGTCCTCGCGGGGCAGCGTGACGCGGATCAGCCGCTCGATGTCACGGAGATAGCTGAGCTCCTCGCCACCGGCGACCAGCGAGATCGCGGTGCCGTCGGCACCGGCGCGCGCGGTGCGGCCGATGCGGTGGACATAGGTCTCGGGCACGTTGGGCAGGTCGTAATTGATGACGTGGCTGATGCCGTCGACGTCGATGCCGCGAGCGGCGATATCGGTGGCGACCAGGGTGCGGATCTCGCCGGTGCGGAACGCGGCGAGCGTGCGCTCGCGGTGGTTCTGCGACTTGTTGCCGTGGATGGCGTCAGCCTTGATGCCGGCCTTGGCGAGGCCCTTCACGACCTTGTCGGCGCCGTGCTTGGTGCGGGTGAAGACCAGGGCGCGATTGACCGGCTCCTGCTTCAACAGCTGGGCCAGGACGGTGGGCTTCGCCGTGAAATCGACCTGGAGGATGCGCTGGGTGATGCGCTCCACCGTGGAGGAGACCGGCGTCACCGCGACCTTGGCGGGATCGCGCAGCATCGATTCCGCGAGATCGGCGATGTCCTTCGGCATGGTGGCCGAGAAGAACAGGGTCTGGCGCTTGATCGGCAGCTTGGCGACGACTTTACGGATGTCGTTGATGAAGCCCATGTCGAGCATGCGGTCGGCTTCGTCGAGCACAAGGAACTCGACATGGCTGAGCTTCAGCCCGTTGCTCTGCACGAGGTCGAGCAGGCGGCCGGGGGTGGCAACCATGACGTCGACGCCCTGCATGACCGAGCGGACCTGGCGGCCCATCGGCACGCCGCCGATGGCGAGCGCGGAGGTCAGGCGCATGTGGCGGCCATAGGCGTTGAAGCTCTCGAGGATCTGGCCGGACAGTTCGCGGGTCGGCGACAGCACCAGCACGCGACAGGTCTTGGGCTGCGGCTTGACGCGGTTCTCGAGCAGGCGGTGCAGGATCGGCAGCGCGAAGGACGCGGTCTTGCCGGTGCCGGTCTGCGCGATGCCCACGACGTCGCGGCCGGTCAGCGCGATCGGAATGGTCTGGGCCTGGATGGGGGTCGGGGTGACGTAATTTTCTTCTTTGAGGGCACGCGAAATGGGATCGGCGAGGCCGAAGTCCTGAAAGGAAGTCAAAAGAGGGCTCTTTCCATGAAAGCATGGCGCCCGCGCTCGTTGCGGGGGCGCGCGCAAGGGTGTCGGGAGGACACCTGCGTGTTTGGGGTGTCGGATGGTTTGCTGAGGGGCAAGCCAGAGGCCCAATCGGGCTTAAGAACACGCGGCTTGCGGTGACCCGTTGATTCGCAACAGGTCTTATGGCGCTCATATGGAACATCGACCGGGCGGATTCAAGGCACTCCGGCCGCAACTCCGCATTGCGGTGCAGAAATCGTTATGCCGGATTTTTAGACAATGCAGCTGCTTTGCTCAAAGAATAATCTGATTGCCGCGTAAGCATACATTTGTGCTGCCTAATATTTCATCTGCGTCACTTTGGCGAAATTTCGGCGCGGAGGAAATATTTCTGCAAAAGCAATAGCTTGAGTGGGTCTTCCTCCATGGCACGGTTCTTGCGATTCCCTTAACGCAGGCGGCCGTGGGGCCGTTTCGCAGCGTTTTTCACGTCTGCGTCAGGGAGAAGAGACCTCATGCTTTATAATTCCAATCACGATATAGCGGCGCCATTCAGCCGCCGCCGCTGGCTTGCAGCGGCCGCGGGCCTCGTCCTCGGTCTGTCGTCCTTTGGCGGCGCGAAAGCCGCCGACGACACCATTAAGGTCGGCGTCCTGCATTCTCTGTCCGGCACCATGGCCATCAGCGAAACCACGCTGAAGGACACCGTCCTCTTCCTGATCGACGAGCAGAACAAGAAGGGCGGCGTGCTCGGCAAGAAGCTCGAAGCCGTTGTCGTCGATCCCGCCTCCAACTGGCCGCTGTTCGCCGAAAAGGCGCGCGAACTGATCACCAAGGAGAAGGTCTCCGTCGTGTTCGGTTGCTGGACCTCGGTGTCCCGCAAGTCCGTGCTCCCCGTCTTCAAGGAGCTGAACAACATCCTGTTCTATCCCGTGCAGTACGAGGGCGAGGAGAGCGAGCGCAATGTGTTCTACACGGGTGCTGCGCCGAACCAGCAGGCCATCCCTGCCGTCGACTACCTGATGAAGGACGAGAAGGTGAAGCGCTGGGTGCTGGCCGGCACCGACTACGTCTATCCGCGCACCACCAACAAGATCCTGGAAGCCTACCTGAAGTCGAAGGGCGTGGCTCAGGAAGACATCATGATCAACTACACGCCGTTCGGTCACTCCGACTGGCAGACGATCGTGGCCGACATCAAGAAGTTCGGCTCGGCCGGCAAGAAGACCGCCGTGGTCTCGACCATCAACGGCGACGCCAACGTTCCCTTCTACAAGGAGCTCGGCAACCAGGGCATCAAGGCGACCGACATTCCGGTGGTTGCGTTCTCGGTGGGTGAAGAAGAGCTCGCCGGCATCGACACCAAGCCGCTGCTCGGCCATCTCGCGGCCTGGAACTACTTCCAGTCGATCAAGGACCCTGAGAACGAGAAGTTCATCAAGGCCTGGCAGGCCTACACCAAGAATCCGAAGCGCGTGACCAACGATCCGATGGAAGCGCACGTGATCGGCTTCGACATGTGGGTCAAGGCGGTCGAGAAGGTGAAGTCGACCGATCCGGACAAGGTGATCGACGCTCTCCCGGGCATCGAAGCCAAGAACCTGACCGGCGGCACCTCCAAGATGCTCCCGAACCACCACATCACCAAGCCGGTCTTCATCGGCGAGATCAAGGCGAACGGCCAGTTCGACGTGGTCTGGAAGACCCCTGGCCTCGTCGCGGGCGACGCCTGGTCGAAGGAGCTCCCCGGCTCCAAGGACCTGATCGGCGACTGGGTCGAGAAGAAGTGCGGCAATTACAACGTCAAGGAAGGCAAGTGCCTCGGTTCGGGCACCTGATCTGATCCCAAGGTCGGACCCAGATCCGACCCAGGTCAGATCCTGATCTGACGACCAATTCACGACCGGAGAAGGCGGCCATTCCGCCGCCTTCTCCACCCACTCCTGCCGGGGTTTTCACAGTGCTCGTAAATTTTTCAGCGCGGCTTCTGACGCTTGCGCTCTCGCTATTCCTGATCGCATTCGCACTCCCGGCCTTCGCCGGTCCGTTCGAGGATGCGGTCGCAAAGTTCGCCAACGACGATTTCTCCGACACTGACGCTGCGATCGGCGCGATCGCGGGCAGCGGCAATGCGCAGGCCTATCCCATCATCAGCGCGTTGCAGGACGGCCGTCTCATGGCCGACCTTGACACCAAGAAGATCTACATCACCGGCGCCGACGGCAAGTCGGTGGACGCCGCCACCGGACAGCCCGTCGCGAGCGTCCCCGCCAGTGCCAGCGCCGTCCGGCTCAACAACCGGCTGCGCCGCAGCGTCGCCGCCGCGATCGGCAGCCTGACGCTGCAGTCGCCGGATCTCAACACCCGCATCCAGGCCGCGCGATCGGTTTTCAAGTCCCACGAGGAAACGGCGCTCGAAGCCGTCGACGCCGCGCTCGCCAAGGAAACCAACAAATCCGCCAAGACCGCGCTGACCGAAGCGCGCGCGGCGATCCTGCTGTTCAAGCCCGACGCCACCGAGGTCGAGAAGCTCGAAGCCGTCGCCGTCATCAAGGCCCGCGGCGACCAGGACGCGCTGGCGATGCTGACCGGCATGGGCAAGCAGCCGGCCTCCGTGACCGGTGCCGCCGCAAGCGCGATCACCTCGATCCAGAATTCGCTTGCGGTCTGGTCCACGGTGCAGAACGCCTGGTACGGCCTGTCGCTCGGCTCGGTGCTGCTGCTGGCGGCGATCGGGCTCGCCATCACCTTCGGCGTGATGGGCGTCATCAACATGGCGCATGGCGAGATGGTGATGATCGGCGCCTACACCACCTTCGTGGTGCAGGAGGTGATCCGTACCCGCTATCCCGGATTGTTCGACTATTCGCTGCTGATCGCGGTGCCGCTCGCCTTCGTCGTCGCCGGCGCCATCGGCGTCCTGATCGAGCGCAGCATCATTCGGTTCCTCTATGGCCGCCCGCTGGAAACGCTGCTTGCGACCTGGGGCCTGTCGCTGGTGCTGCAGCAGGCGGTGCGCACCATGTTCGGCCCGACCAACCGCGAGGTCGGCAATCCCTCCTGGATGAGCGGCGCGTTCGAGCTCGGCCAGATCACCATCACCT
>JAEWBW010000320.1 GCA_023390955.1 Pseudomonadota bacterium | reverse complement strand
CGTGGTCGGCGCGCTCTCGAGCGCCGTGCAACTCGCGGTCAACGAGGTCACCCGCGCCCGCGGCGTGATCTACGTCTCGATCAGCCAGTCCGATACCATCAATGAGGCCAAGGATTTCAGCAAGTTCACCTTCCACGAGGCGCTGAACCCTCACATGACGACGGCTGCCGTGGCGCGGCAGACGCTGAAGAAGGGCATGAAGGTCGCGCATCTCGTTGCCGATTACGCCTACGGCCATGAAATGCTGCGCGGCTTCAAGCGTGCGCAGACGGCGATCGGCGCCGACAGTGTCGGCGAGATCCTGCATACGTTTGGTGCGGCCGACTACTCGACCTTCATGCCGCGCCTGATGTCGATGCGGCCGGACGTGCTCTGCATTTCCAATTTCGGCCGCGACCAGGCCAATGCGATCAAGCAGGCCGTGGATTTTGGCGTCAAGCAGCAGATGAAGATCGTCGTGCCCGTCATCCTGCACAACCAGCGCTTGGCGGTCGGCCCTGACGTGTTCGAGGGCGTGGTCGGCGGCGCCAACTATTACTGGGGCCTGGAGACGCAGAGCAAGACGGCCGCCGCTTTCAATGCGGCGTTCAAGGCCGCCAATGGCGGCGCGATCCCGACCGATTACGGCGCCTACGGCTATTCCGGCGTCGGGTCGCTGCTGGCCGCGATGCAGGCCGCCGGCGGTACCGACACCGACAAGGTCGTCGACGCCCTGGAGAAGCTGCAATACGATCTGACCAAGGGGCCGCAGCACTACCGCAAATGCGACCACCAGTCGGTTCAGTCCGTGCTGGTGCTGGAGTCCAAGAAGAAGTCGGCCATGGCCAACGAGAACGATCTGTTCGCGGTGGTGGCCAACGATGCCGGCTCCGACGACATGCTGCGGACCTGCAGCGAACTCGGCCACGCCACGTAAAGTACGCCTGATGGACCTGTCGCTGATCATCATGCAGCTGCTCTCCGGGATCGCGCTTGGCGCGGTCCTGGTGATCACTGCGCTCGGACTCACGATCGTGTTCGGCATGCTCGGCGTGGTCAATTTCGCCCATGGCGCGCTGTTCATGATCGGCGCCTATGCGGGGCTGTATCTGGCCTCGCTCACGGGAAGCTTCTGGTGGGGGCTCCTGCTTGCGCCCATCCTGATCGGCGGTTTCGGCATGCTGATCGAGTTCGTGCTGATCCGACGGCTCTATGGACGCTCCATCGATGATCCCCTGCTGCTGACCTTTGGTCTGAGCTACATGCTGGTGGAGGGCGTCCGCATCGTGTTCGGCAGCGACGGCATTCCGTTTCCGACCCCGCCGCAACTGATCGGCGTGCTCGATCTCGGCGTCGGCTTCTTCCCGCGCTACCGCGTCTTCGTTATCGCGCTGGTGGCCGTGGTCCTGATGCTGCTCTGGCTGATGCTGGAAAAGACCCGCATCGGCCTGATCGTGCGGGCCGGCGCGCGCGATCCCACCATCATGCAGGTGCTCGGCGTCGACATCGCCGGGGTCTGGCTCGCGATCTTCGGGCTCGGTGTTGGCCTGGCCGCGCTCGGCGGCGTGCTGGCCGGCCCCATGCGCAGCGTCAATCCGGAGATGGGCTCGCTGGTGCTGGCAGAGGCCTTTGTCGTCACCGTGATCGGCGGGCTCGGCTCGATCGTCGGTGCTGTCGTCGCCGGCCTGATGGTCGGCATTTCCATCAGCCTGGTGGCGCTGTTCGCCCCCGAGATGGCGACCATCGTGATGTTCGCGCTGATGGCCGTGGTGCTGCTGATCCGCCCGCAGGGCCTGTTCGGCCTCAAGGGGAGGACCGCATGAGCTTGCCGTCCTCCGAGATCACTGCGAAGCCCGCATCTGGCGGGCTCGCCTGGCTGCTCGACCAGCGCGTGCTGCTGTCCATCCTCGTGCTGGCGGTGTTGCCGTGGCTGCTGCCGTCCAAGGCACTGGCCGTCAACGTGCTGATCTACGGCACCGTGGTGATGGGCTACAATCTGCTGTTCGGCTACACCGGCCTGCTATCGTTCGGCCACGCCGCCTTCTTCGGCTGCGGCGCCTACGTCACGGGGATCGCGATCGGTCGCTACGGTGTGCCATGGTTCGCCGCGGCCGGGATCGCGGTCGCTTTCACCACAATCCTGGCGGCCGCCGTCGGCGTGGTCTCGACCCGCACCCGCGGTATCTATTTCTCGATGGTGACGCTGGCGCTGGCGCAGCTGATCTACTACGTCGCCTTGCAGGCCTCCTCCATCACCGGCGGCGAGAACGGCCTGCGCGGCTTCACCGTCGACCGCATCAGCCTCTTCGGTCTTCAGGTCAACTTCCTCGACCCCGTCAACAAATACTACGTGCTGATGGTCTTCGCGGCGCTGGCGATGTGGTTCCAGTCGCGCATCCTCAATTCGCCCTTCGGCGCCGTGATCGAGGCGATCCGCGAGAACGAGCAACGGGCGCGCGCCTGCGGCTACGACGTCGAGCGCTGCAAGCTGATCGTGTTCATGCTTTCGGGTGCGATCTCCTCGCTCGGCGGCTGCATGCTGGCGCTGCATCTGTCGATCGTGCCGCTGGACATCCTGCACTACCAGACTTCTGGCATGATCGTGATGATGGTGCTGCTCGGCGGCGCCCGCAGCTTCTTCGGGCCCTTCGTCGGCGCTGCCGCCTTCCTGATCCTGGAGGACGTGATCTCGCTCTGGACCCCGCACTGGCAGATCTTCGTCGGCGGCATCTTCGTGCTGTTCGTGCTGTTCCTGCCGAAGGGCATCTGGGGCACGCTGCTGGATGCGTTGCCGTTCACGCGGGGGCGACGATGAGCACGGAGCTGCTTCGCGCCGAGGGCATCGGCAAGCATTTTGGCGGCTTCGTCGCGCTCGAGGACATTACCGTGTCCTTTGCGGCCGGCCAGCTCACCTCGATCATCGGGCCGAACGGCGCTGGCAAGAGCACATTCTTCAACATCCTCTCCGGCGCGCTTCCCCCGACCTCGGGCAAACTGACCTTCCGGGGGCGCGCGCTGAACGGCCTGCCACAGCACCGCTTCGTGCACCAGGGCATCTCGCGCTCCTACCAGATCACCAACATCTTCCCGGACCTCAGTGTGCACGAGAACGTCCGCGTGGCCGCGCAGGCGCTGAGCGTCAGCTATGACATCTGGCGCAACCGCGCGCGGCTCGTCGAGCTGAGTGCGCGGGCGGACGCCGCGCTCGAAGCGGTCGGCCTGCTCGGCAGGCGCAATGAGCTGGCAAAATTCCTCGCGCATGGCCAGCAGCGCGCGCTCGAGATCGCGATCGCGCTGGTCTCCGAGCCCGAGCTGCTGCTGCTGGACGAGCCGACCGCTGGCATGGGGCCGGAGGAAACCAAGGACATGGTCGCGCTGCTGGAGCGGCTCGCCGAAAGGCGCACGGTGCTGCTGGTCGAGCACAAGATGAAGATGGTGCTGGGCTTGTCGAAGCGCGTCGTGGTGCTGCATCACGGCCGGCTGCTGGCAGACGGCGCCCCCGATGAGATCAGGAGCAATCCGGACGTGCGCCGGGTCTATCTCGGACAGAGTGAAGGCTATGGCTGAGACCGCGCTGCTCGAAATCCACGACCTCAACGCCTGGTATGGCGCGAGCCACATCCTGCATGGCATCTCCCTGCACGTGAACCCGGGCGAGGTGGTCGCGCTGGTCGGCCGCAACGGCGCCGGCAAGACCACGACCCTGCGGGCGATGATGGGGCTGATGCCGAAGGCGACGGGCCAGGTGCGCTTCGACGGCCGCGAGCTGCTGCCGCTGCGCGCGCACCGGCGCTTTCATCTCGGCCTCGCTTATGTGCCGGAGGAGCGGCGCATCGTGCCCGGGCTCACGGTGCGTGAGAATTTGCGGCTTGGCCTCGTCGCCGGCAGCGGCATCGACGAGCGTATGGCGATCGACGAGATCGCCGAAACCTTCCCGCGGCTGAAGGAGCGCCTCGACCAGGAGGGCGTGACGCTGTCGGGCGGCGAGCAGCAGATGCTGGCGATCGCCCGCGCGCTGATCGCAAAGCCCAAGATGATCCTGCTGGATGAGCCCTCAGAAGGCATCATGCCGGTGCTGGTCGAGGAAATGGGCGTGCTGTTCCGCCGTCTGCGGGATGCCGGCACGACGCTGCTGCTGGTCGAGCAGAACGTCGAATGGGCGCTGCGGCTCGCCGATCGCGCCGTGATCGTCGATCAGGGTGAGGTGGTGCACCAGAGCAGCGCCGCGGCGCTGCTGGCCGACAAGGACATCCAGGAGCGCTACTGCGCGGTGTGAGCCGCCTTACGCCACCACCAGCGGTGCGGCTTCGGTGTACAGCCCCAGCCGCCTTGTTTCCTCGGCGAGATAATCGGTCACCGCGTCGACCTTCATCGGCCGGGCGAAGTAGTAGCCCTGGATGTAGTCGCAGCCGAGCCGCCGCAGGCTGTCGAGTTGCGCGCGTGTCTCCACGCCCTCGACGACGCAGGCGATCTCCATGTCGGCGCAGAGGCCCGTCAGCGACTTGATGATCTTGTGGCTGACCGGGTTCTCGTTGACGTCGGCAACGAAGCTGCGGTCGACCTTGATCTTGTCGAGCGGCAGGCGGTGCACATGGCTCAGCGACGAATAGCCGGTGCCGAAATCGTCCAGCGAAATGCCGCAGCCCATGGCTTTCAGCGTGGCGATCGACTGCTGCGCCCTGGCGAAGTCGAAGGTCACGGCGGTCTCGGTGATCTCGAAGTCGATCCGGCGCGTCGGCACGCCGCTGTTCTCGATGATCGGGATCAGCGGCAAAATCCCTTCGGCCGCGCAGATGTCGTGGGCGGAGAGGTTGAACGACAGGCGGATGTCGTCCGGCCAGGTCTTCGCCGCGGCGAGGGCGCGCACAAGCAGGGCCTGCGTCATCGGCCGGATCAGGCCGATGCGCTCGGCGGCGGGAATGAAGTCAGCCGGAGACACCAGCCCGAGTCGCGGGCTGTGCCAGCGTGCCAGCACCTCGAAGCCCGCGGTTTGCTCGCTCATGGCGTCGACGATCGGCTGAAACACGAGGTCCAGCTCTTTACTGAAGTCGCAGCTGCGCAGCAGGTTCTCGATGACGCCGCGGCTGCGGATCTCGGCTTCCAGCTCGCTGGAGAACAGCACGGTGCGGCCGCGCGCGTGGCGCTTGGCGTGATAGAGCGAATAGTCGGCGCATTCATACAGCGCTTCGGCGCCGGTGGCCGATTGCGGGTACAGCGCAAAGCCGATCGAGCAGGACAATCCGGTGTGTGCGGTGTCGAGCTGGTAGGGCAGCTTGACCTGGTCGCCGATGCGCTGGCCGAGCCGCAGCAGATCCTCGTCCTCGGGATCGCCGCATACGACCAGGCCGAACTCGTCGCCGCCGAGCCGCGCGAATTCCACCCGCTGCGGACCAAAGCCCTCGCAGACCTCGCGGATGCGCCGGCCGGCCTCGATCAGCACGCGGTCGCCGACGGTGTGGCCGTAATTGTCGTTGATCGGCTTGAAGCCGTCGAGGTCGATGATGCCGACCGCGACGCGAACGCCCCTGCGCTCGGCATCGCCGAACGCGCTTGCCAGCTCGGCGAAGAAACGGCGCCGGTTCGGCAGCTCGGTCAGCGAGTCCAGATTGGCGAGACGGAAGTTTTCGTCAGACAGGGCCTGCGTTGCCGCCTGCTGCGCCAGCAGCGATTTGCGGCTGGAGACGAGGTCGGCGAAGTCGCGGTAGTAGATGAACAGCACGGTGATGATCGCGCCCGTCACCAGCAGATTGTTGACGGCCATCGCCTCCAGCGCCGGCTCGCCCGTGGCGAAGAAGAATGCCACGTAGGGAACGTCGACGGCCAGGGTGACGATCAGCGCGGCCGAGCGCAGATGCATCAGGCTGAAGATGCAGCCGATCACGGTCACCGCCATGTAGAAGGCGACGTGGCTCTTGGCGAACGCATCACCATAGGGATAGAGCGAGAAGGCCCAGACGGCGAAGCCGAGCGAGATCGGCGCCGCGATCCAGTTGGTGACGCGCAGATTGCGCACGATGTCGGCGTCGCTGCGCACGACATGGCGCTGCCGCAACCACCAGAATGTCCGAAGGCCTGCCACGGAGACCAGGGCGGCCGGCACGATCATGCTGAGCGAGGCCGGCGCCAGCGGCAGGAAGGTGTAGGCCACCGCGATCGTGTTGGTGATCAGGATGAAGTAGAGCAGTGGAATCTGCTTGGAGAAGGCGTCGAACTGCGCCCGCATCAGGTCCGGGTTGTCGGTTGGGACATGAAACAGCAGCCGCGCGGACGCCAAATAGTATCGGAGCTTGAGAAAGGGCATTTCAATACGAGCTCTGCATTCCAGCAATTCGCCCGAGCTTCTACGGGAGGAGTAAAGGGCACGTTAGGCCGGTTCCACGCGGGATCCCGCGACTGGTTGCAAAGGCTTGCGGCGGCTACCAGCCGCGCGAACATGGTGACGCCACGTTAAGGATAGAAGGCGGAAGAGGCGCTGTGGACGGTAGCAAATGACCGCAAAACGCGACCGCTACGGCTTGCTAACCATGCGCGATGCGGCGGTGCTACGTACTGTCGCGCGAACGAAAATCGCGGGATGTCATCGCCCGATTGTCACGCCCGCGGTCGAGCGCATGGCATCGCGAAGGCTCGTCGCGTTCATGTCGTCGAGCACTTGTCGCGTCAGCACGGTGCTCTGCCCGGGCGTGTCGAGGATGCGCTCGCCGCGCGATGACGACAGCCGGTCGGCCTTGTAGGGCGCGGCCGCATCGGTGGAAGGAATCTGCACCCGCGACTGCGCGGTGGTGTGGCGAGGTTTCTTGGCCGAGGCGGCATAGGCTGTGTGCGAGATGCACAGAGCGCCGATCACGATCAGATGCAGCAGCTTTCCGGGCATGCGACGTATCCCAAGCGGATCTCCCTGGAAGGATGTCAGCCTAGCACAGTCCGAAAAGCGTATGGATCACGATCAGGCCAGAACCGCCTGCCGTTCCGCCGGCATCTCGCGCGGGCGTTCCGGTTGCCGATCGGCAAGCTGCGTAAAATTGCGGCGGGACGCATGGACCGGCGCATCGAGGATGACGCCCTCGCAGACGATCTGCCCGCCGAGCAGCTTGAATTCGAGCCTGTCGTAGCGCGGCAGCGTCTCGCCGGGCTCGGGCGGCAGCAGTGCGACCTGGCCTTGAATGCTCAGCGTCGCTTCGCCAGTGCCATGCAGGCGCGGGTTCCACATCCTGATCCCGGTCTCGGTCCAGCGCCGCCGGATCAGTGTCGGGCGATCCTCCACAACGGCGGGCTTTGCGGGCGGCTGCTCCGGCTTGGCGGGCGGCGGAGGAGGCTCGACGGCCACCTCCGGTTCAGCTTCGGGCGCGGCTTCAGTGCTGACGACTGAAATTTCTTCGACGAGCGCGACAGGCGCTTCGCTGGGCTGATCCACCACGACCAGGCTGTCGAGGATGAGGGGCGCTTCTTCCGGCGCAGGGAGGGCGTCGGTCGCGATGGCTTCGACAACCGCGGGCTCTTCGGCGATCACGATTTCGGCGGAGATCTCCGCCGCGGTCTCAATGGGCGTATCGGGCGTCGCATCTTCGCGTGCGGCCTCGATCTCCAGCACAAGCGGAGCGTCGGGCGTCAGCTCCACGACTTCAGCCGCCGCCGGCTCGGCGTCGGCTTGCTCGTCCGGAATCTCGGTTTCGGCGTCGAGGACCACCGGCACATCCGCGACCGCTTCAGCTGCCTCGCTCGCGACCTCGAGAGCCACCGGCTCTTCCGGAATGACGGGAGACTCGATGTGAGCCACCGGCATGTCTTCGATGCTTGCGGGTTCGGTGCTTGCAGGTTCGGTGTTTGCGAGTTCGGTGCTTGCAGCTTCGGTGCTTGCAGCCTCAAAGCTTTCAAGTTCCGCGCCTGCAGGCTCGGCAATCTCAGGCTCGGAGATGACAGTCGCCGCGACCTCGACGACTATCTCCGGTGCAATGTCCGCGCTTAGCTCAACAGCCGCAGGGGCATCGTCGCGCGCAACCGGTGCATCCGGAATGATCGTGACGTCGGGCGCTGCCGGCGCAGTGTCGGTCGCCACAGGCGCGACATCGGCAGGGCCGCCGCGCAGCAGGCCTCGCAGCCTGGAAATCGGCGCCGCAGCGAAGCGGCTCATCAACGCTATCAGTCTCGAAAGCACAGGCTGCCCGGAAAAATACTCGGAGGAGACACGCTGATTCGCCAGCAATTGAAAAATTGCCCGCCCTTGCAGCGGTGTCAATGGAACGCCTCTCCGTCATATGCCGGAGGGCCGGCTTTGCCCTGCATTTCCGCGGCCAAAGCGGCGAAATCCACCGCTGAATGTCACAGGCTGCGGTCGATGGCGAAGTCGTCGAACAGCGTGGAATTGCCGCCGGAGAGGCGCGTGGCGACCAGCTCGGCCGCCAGATAGCTGAATGTGATGCCGTTGCCGCCATAGCCATAGGCGGCATAGACGTTGTTCTGGCCCGGCACGGCGCCGATCAGTGGCAGTCCGTCAGCGGTCGTGTCGAAGGCACCCGACCAGCAATAGTCGATTTTCTGCGAGACGCCTGGCCGGAGCGCGGAGAGCTCGTGCGCGAGGCGCTCGCGCTTTGCGGGCGTTGCCACTTCGCGCGCAGCGGGTTCGATCGCATCGTCGTCGTCCTCGCCGCCGAAGATGATCCGGCCATCCGACGTGGTGCGGGCGTAGTGATAGCTTTGGCTTGCCTCCCAGATCAGCGCCTGTTCCGGCCACAAATTTTGCGGCTGCGGCTCCGTCGCGATCGCCCAGCTCGAGGTTGGCCGTTGGATGCCCGGCCGCACGATATCGGGCATCACATAGCCGGTGCAGAGCACGACAATGTTCGCCTCGATCTCCTGCCCGCCGTCGAGACCGACCATGACGCGCGCGCCGGCGCTGTCGAAGGAGGTGGCATCGGCCTGCATGAGTGAAGCGCCGCGCGCGACCGAGAGTCTCAGAAGCCCATGCGTGAGCTCTACCGGGTCGGCATCGGCTGCAACTGGCGACAGGATGGCGCCGGCGCGGGCGATATCGAAGCGGCGGAGCAGGGCGGTGTGATCGAGGAAGATTCCGGGCAGGCCGGCGCGTGTTCTCAGTTCGAACTCCTCGCGCAACGACTTTTCGCTGTCGCCGGCGGCGAGGTAGAGCGAGGGCCGTTCCCTGATGTGGCGGGAGATGCGGTAGTGACGGGAGAGCGAGAGCAATCCCTGCATGGCGCGCAGGCTTGCGGTGTAGCCGCGCGCCGCGCGCTCAAAACCGTAGAATTGCGCAAGCTGGGTCAGCGGGCGATCGATTTCCCACAGCAGCATCGCGGTGCTTGCACCGGTGCTGCCATGTCCCGGCGTTTCCCGGTCGATGACGACGACCTCGCGCCCGCGCCGCGTAAAATTCTCTGCGACCATGGCGCCGGTGATACCGGCGCCGACGATCAGCACGTCGCAGGCGAAGCTGTCCGTCACGGGTCGAAGATCGGGTCCGCCGCTCCTCACCCATGGCGTCGCCTCGCTTCGCAAGTCGTTCTGGTCGATGCCGTCGTCATCGGAAAAGATGTGGACCTCCCGTGCGCGGGCTGCCTGGCCGGGCGGTCAGGCTCTCGGAACGCGCCCTCTCAATCGGTCAGGATTGCCGCTTGCTCATGTCGGGCACGTCCTCGCCGAGCGCTGTGGCGAGGTCGATCAGATGGTCCTGCTCGTCGAGCAGGATTTCGCGGATGTGCTCGGCAATGGCGAACTCGCCCAGCGCTTCGCACTGGCGTACGCGTTCGCGATAATTGCGGATCGTGTCGGCTTCGTTCTCGAGGTCGAACCGCAGCATGTCCTTGGCCTTGTCGGATACCTTCACCGGCTTCGCCTGCACCGTCGGCATCGCGCCGAGATAGTCGATCTGCCGGCTGATCGTGAGCGCGTGATTGAGCTCCTCGGCGGCGTGTTGCTGCAGCTGATCGGCGATGTTCATGTATTCGGCGCCCTTGAGCACCTGCGAATAGACGACATAGGCGATGATCGCCTGGTACTCGCGGGCGAGATCCTCGTTGAGCAGCGCTGCCAGTTTTTCACGCGTGATTGGTTGGTCGTCGGACTTGCTCATGATTGACCTCGGCTGGATGGTGTTCCCTGTTGAAACGCATTCTAAATGCGCAAGGTTCCATGCCGCGATGCCGCCCGAATTAGGAACGAGGCCGGCTTTTCCGTGTTTGGGCCTCGATGAAATGGAGGCTGCAATGGCTTTGGAAGAGCAAATTCGAAACTACGCCTATCAACTCTGGGACAAGGCCGGCCGCCCCGAGGGCCGCGACGAGGAATTCTGGAATGCGGCCAAGGCCGAGCTCGACGCGGAGGATGAAATTCCCACCACGACCGACCAGCCCAACGCGAATATTATTCCGGGCTGAGGTCTATCCTCCGTCATTGCGAGCGCAGCGA
>JAEWBW010000115.1 GCA_023390955.1 Pseudomonadota bacterium | reverse complement strand
AGATGGACGACGCCTACATCCTCATCAACGAGAAGAAGCTCTCCTCGCTGAACGAGCTGCTGCCGCTGCTCGAGGCCGTGGTGCAGACCGGCAAGCCGCTGGTCATCGTCGCCGAGGACGTCGAAGGTGAAGCGCTCGCGACCCTGGTCGTGAACCGCCTGCGCGGCGGCCTCAAGGTCGCTGCCGTCAAGGCTCCGGGCTTCGGCGAACGCCGCAAGGCCATGCTGCAGGACATCGCAATCCTGACCGGCGGCCAGGCGATCTCGGAAGACCTCGGCATCAAGCTCGAGCACGTCACCCTCAACATGCTCGGTCGCGCCAAGAAGGTGATGATCGACAAGGAGAACACCACGATCGTCAACGGCGCCGGCAAGAAGGCCGACATCGAGGCGCGTGTGGCGCAGATCAAGGCGCAGATCGAGGAGACCACCTCGGACTACGACCGTGAAAAGCTCCAGGAGCGTCTGGCCAAGCTCGCTGGCGGCGTCGCGGTGATCCGCGTCGGCGGCGCGACCGAGGTCGAGGTGAAGGAGCGCAAGGATCGCGTTGATGACGCGATGCATGCGACCCGCGCGGCTGTCGAGGAAGGCATCGTCCCGGGCGGCGGCGTCGCCCTGCTCCGTGCTTCCGAGCAGCTCAAGGGCCTGCGCACCAAGAACGACGACCAGAAGACCGGCGTCGAGATCGTTCGCAAGGCGCTGTCGGCTCCCGCTCGCCAGATCGCGATCAACGCCGGTGAAGACGGCTCGGTGATCGTCGGCAAGATCCTGGAGAACAAGACCTACGCTTACGGTTTTGACTCCCAGACCGGCGAATATGCCGACCTCGTCAAGAAGGGCATCATCGACCCGACCAAGGTGGTCCGCACCGCGATCCAGAACGCTGCCTCGGTTGCCGCGCTCCTGATCACCACGGAAGCCATGGTCGCCGAGCTGCCCAAGAAGGGCGGCGCCGGTCCGGCGATGCCCCCGGGTGGCGGCATGGGCGGCATGGACTTCTAAGTCCAGCCACCTTCCAGAACTACGAAACCCCGGCAGCGATGCCGGGGTTTTTGTTTTGGGGAACGTCCTCTCCCGTCACTGCGGAGCCGATAGATCGGCCGGCCTCACTGCACCATCGTGCCGATCCGATCGAACCGGATGCTCGATGGTTCGCCCGGCCCGCCCGCCGCACGCGAGAAGAATATCATGCTCGCGCGCGCAAAGACGTGGTCGATCGGAACGAAGCCGATCGTTGGCATGCGGCTGTCGATCGAGTTGTCGCGGTTGTCGCCGAGCATGAACAACTGCCCGGCCGGGACCGTATAGATCGTGGTATTGTCGGAGCGGCCATTGTCGATGCAGTCGAGCGTCTCGTAACTCACCCCGTTTGGCAGCGTCTCCCGCCAACGCGTCGTAGGGGCCGGCCCCGAACCGCATGCCGCGATGCCTGTGAGATCATCCAATCTCTCGCGCTGCACGGGCGTCCCGTCGATCAGGAGTTCGCCGTTCTTCATCTGGATGCGATCGCCGGGCAGTCCAACGACGCGCTTGACGTAGTCGATCCCTTGATCCTTCGGCGAGCGGAAGACGACCAGATCTCCACGTGCGGGGTCAGCAGCGAAGATCCGACTCTGGATCGGCACGATATCGAACGGCAGCGCAAAGCGGCCATATCCATATGCAAATTTGTTGGCGAAGACATAGTCGCCGGGCAGCAGAGCGGGGACGGTCGACGCAGACGGGATGCTGAACGGCTGAAACAGGAATGTTCGGATAAGGAGCGCGATGATTGCGGGCACAAAGAGCGCGGACGTGCCGTAAGTAACGAGGCTGCGAAAGAAACCGAACCTTTCGACGCTCCCCAGCATCAACAGCGTCACCACTATCGACCACAGGCTGCAAGTCCCGACCGTAAGCGAAAGCACTGCCGGCAACATCGGCACATGGACCCCGGCGAGGCGCAATCCAAGCACCACAGCGATCGCCATGACGGCTCCCGCGATAGCTGGCAACATTCCCCACGCAAACACGGTGCGCAGTTGCGCCGCAGATGCGGCCCCGCCGAGGGCGCATCCTATGCCTGCAGCAATCAAGGCACCGACATAGAGATTCAAGATGCCGAGGGAGCCGCCACCAATGAGGCTGGCAAGGAGGATCCGCCAATCAGCCAGGGACTTATCGACGCCCACGCTCAGCAACCAGGCGATGGCGGATGCAGCGCCGCCAAGCGCCGCGAAGAGCAGAACCAGC
This sequence comes from Pseudomonadota bacterium, assembly GCA_023390955.1. Classification (GTDB taxonomy): domain Bacteria; phylum Pseudomonadota; class Alphaproteobacteria; order Rhizobiales; family Xanthobacteraceae; genus Bradyrhizobium. Next base: position 9,908 of record JAEWBW010000115.1, on the reverse strand, counting down.
GAGCTGGGTGCTTGGCCGACGACGTGCTGGATCGTCTCCCTCGGCCTCCACCAGATCGTTAGAAAGGGAGGCGATCCTCCCGCCGCATCCCCCGGTCCCACACCCGACATTCCCAACCCCGCCTGCCACCACCGGTGTCGTGCGTAGCAGTTGCCTTGGTGTAGCGCTACCCTGACGTGAATTCGCGATAAGATTCGCGTCGCCACGTTACCTGGGCGACGAAATGACGGAGCCGCCCCTACTCCACCTTCATCCCGAATCGCTCGAACCGCGGCTCCTCGTCGTCGTCCATCGACCAGAAGATGCGGTTGACGCGGCCGATCAGGTGATCCAGCGGGACGAAGCCCATCGTGGACATCGCGCGGCTGTCGCTCGAATTGTCCCGGTTGTCGCCGAGCATGAAGAAATGTCCGGGCGGCACGGTGTAGACAATCGTGTTGTCGAGGAAGGCGTTGTCGGCGCAGTCATAGGTCACGTAGCTGGCGCCGCCCGGCAACGTCTCGCGCCAGCGCTTCACCTTCGTTGCGGTATCGGCAAGGCACGCGTCGGTCTCGAGGGAATCCTCGAGGCGTTCGCGCCGCGCCGGCTTGTCATTGATGACGAGCTGGCCGTCCTGCATCTGGATGCGATCGCCCGGCAGCCCCACCACGCGCTTGACGTAGTCGACCTTGGAATCCTTCGGCGAACGGAACACCACGACGTCGCCGCGCGCAGGTTCTGCGGCGAAGATGCGACCGGTGAACGCCGGCAGCCAGCCCGGGAAGGAGTAACGGCTGTAGCCATAGGCATATTTCGCAGCGAAGACATAGTCGCCGACGACCAGGGTCGGCGTCATCGAACCCGAGGGGATGTTGAACGGCTGGTACAGGAAGTAGCGCACCAGGAACGGCGGCGACCACAACACCGGGATCAGCAGAATCAGGATGACGATCGTCTTCCATTCGGACGATCGCCGCGGCGGTGTCTGCGGCGGATTGAGTGTGTCCTGAACCATCGTCATGCGCCGGCCGTGCCCTGAGCCTCAGATCGAGTCTAGCGCGCAGCCTGGCGCGCGCAATGCCCTCGCCGTTTGTCGCACCGGGCTCGGACGGCGTTCACGCCCGAACGGGCGAAGGCTGCCCGCAAGCCGTCTTTCTATTGTCATACAGTCTCTTGGGGGGCGATGCGACCTGCCCTTAGGGACAACATCGCGCGGTCCGCGCCATCGTGGCGCGGAGGACTGTGATCCATTTCACAGAGGGAGACGTTGATGTTGGTGGAGTGTGCGCGCTAATCTGACCGATATTTTATGCCTTTGGGGGACACATGAGCATGCTGTGCAGATTGTGCCTGATACTTGCCGCCTGCTTGCTTGGGCTCACGCACGCTTCGGCCGAGACCCGCGTGGCGCTGGTGATCGGCAACGGCGCCTATGTCAATGGCGCGCCCCTTCCCAATCCGCGACATGACGCCGAAGACGTCGCCGCCGCGCTGAAGAAAACCAATTTCGAGGTGATCGTCGGCACGGACCTCGGCCAGGCCGCGATGCAGGAGCTGCTGATCCGCTTCGCACGATCGGCAAGCAAATCCGATGTCGCCGTGTTCTACTACAGCGGCCACGCGATGCAGTACAATGGCGTCAACTATCTGATGCCTGTCGATGCCAAGCTCAGCGATGAAGCCGATCTGCGGCGCTTCGCGCGCGTCGACGACATCCTGAACGATCTGCAGCAGGCTAAGAATCTGCGCATCCTGGTGCTGGATTCCTGCCGCGACAACCCACTTGCCGAAACCCTGAAGCGTTCGGGCGCCACGCGCAGCGGCTCGATCGGACGCGGCCTCACCAAGATGGAGGCGCCGCTCGGCACGATCATCTCCTTCTCGACCCAATCCGGCCAGACCGCCGACGACGGCGACGGCCGCAACAGCCCCTACACGTCCGCCTTCCTGAAGCACATCGAGACGCCGAGCGAAATCGGCGATGTCTTTCGCGAGATCAGCAGCGACGTCTATGAACGCAGCCGCAAGACACAGCTCCCGGAGCTGTCACTGTCGATCATCGGCAAATTCTATCTGAACGGGCCGGTGTCGATCACGGTCACGCCGCCGGCGGCGCAATCGGCAGCCCCGGCCGATCCGTGTGCGCCAGCGGAAGCGCACTGGAAGGCGACCGAAGCGATCGCAACCGCGGCCGCATATGAAGATCATCTCGCACGATTTTCGAAATGTGCTTTTGCCACCCTCGCCAAGGCGCGCATGGACGGCTTGAAGAAGACGGCAGCGCTTGCGCCGCCTGCCGAACCGCGCACCGCTGCAAGCACCTTCGACGGCAAGTGGGACGTCACCGTGAGTTGTACGGGCTCCGGCAAGGCGCAGGGCTATACCAGGCCCCTAACCGGCACCGTCACCAACGGCGTGTTGCACGCCGAGGATAATGAACAGGGCAAGCCGAACTGGCTCGCCATCGACGGCCAGATTCCGCCCGATGGCAAGACGACGCTGAGTGCCCGCGGCTTGACGGGGCCGAGCGCGTATACGGTCAACGGCGCCGCACCCGGGACGCCCTACAGCTACACGATCGACGCACAATTCGAGCGGCTGCGCGGCACGGGCAAGCGCAACGAGGCGCGGCCCTGCACGGTCAACTTCGTGAAGCGGTAGCGTCGGGTACGAAACGAAAGGCGCGGGATTACTCGACCCGCGCCAGCACCGCGAGCTTGCGGATGCCCTTGTTGCGATAGGCGTCGAGGAATGCGTAGTAATCCTTGAACGACACGCAACCGTTGGAGTCGCCATTCGGTCCGAGCATGAAGGTGTGGGCGAGCAGGCCGTCGCGGCCATAGATCGCACTCTCACCGCCGATCGGGGTCAGGCGCAGCGCCGGCACGCCGTGGAACAGCGCTTCGCGCGGCTTCAGCGTGTAGATGTGCGGCGGTGTCACGCCCTTCATCCGCATGCGCTGCGAGCGCGGATCGTCGAGATTGGAGCCGAGGCCGGAATGCGCCTCGAGCTTCGTACCGTCGGGCAGGTAAACCGTCTTGGCGGTGATGTCGTAGACCGCGGTCTCGCGATCGTAGGGCGGCGCGCCGCCGAACATCGGGTTCTGCTCCTTCGGCGCGATCGCCGAGGTGACGCTGGCATCGGCGGAAGCATAGGCGAGCAGTCCGCCGGACGGCTCGCGCTTGCCCCAGAGCTTTTCGACCATCGACTGCCGCGGCTCGGTGATCCCGAGCACGGCCGCCTTGGCGCGGTCGGCAAACGATTTCGGCTTCGCGGCCGGAGCCGGTACGATCTGGGCCGGATCGGCAGAGGCAAGCTCCATCTTCGCCTCGGGCGCGCGCTTGGCCTTGGCGGCATCCGCGATCCTGGCGGGCGCGGTTGTCTTCGGCGCTTCCGCGACCTTGACGGGGTCAACCGGCTTCGGGGCGTCCTTGGCTTCGGCGATCTTGGACACGGCCGCGCTGGCCGCATTCGACTCGACGCCCTGCGGAGCCGCAGCGGCAAAGCGCTCGTTGAACATTTCGCGGGTGATCGGCGTGACCAACTGGCCCTTGTCGGGCAGCAGCGCAAACACGTCCTTCACGGCTTCGCTGGCCTCGCGCAGCGCGACCTTGGGGGCGCGCTTGATGACGGGCTCGTCGTAGCCGATGCTGCCAACCGTCGGGTAGACACTGGCACCGAAGATGTTGCTGTAGACGGTCCAGCCGGCACCAAGCACCAGGCTGCCGATAGCGGCGGCCCCGGCGACGTTCCGGATGGTCAGTTTGCGGGAAGACTTCCGAGAAGAGCTCTTCGAGACTTCCTTGGAAACTTTCTTCGACTTCCGTGCCGCGTAACTTTGCGCAGCGATACTCGTACTCATTCGCCTTGCGTCCAGGACGGTGTCACTTAGTTCCCCTTCGAAGCGCCGCTTCTGGTCACGATGTCAGGAGCAGCACTCGCAGAGGGTCGGGCCGTCATTAAGGCGACTTTTAGTTAAATGCGGATTAAGTTCGGGCGGATCTGGGGCAAGGCGTTAACGCTGTTCCATTTCGGGAAAAAGCCCGCGAAATTACGGGCTTAGTCCCCGTCGTTAACCATGATTCTTCAGTACTTCAGACTTGGGTACCAGTCGGTCCCGCGCCCCTCCGGCACTGTATCCAGGATCGTCCAGAGCGGGTCAATATCGGGCGCGCCGCGCGGTCCCTGGCCCGGATCGGCGGTGTCCATGCCCATCTCCGCCGACCAGAAATGACGGATCGTGCCGCCGGACTTCGTGAACACGGTGTAGCCGGGAACGTCGGCGTCCTCCGCGCTGACATAGGCCCGCGTGTAGTCGCCCGACGGATCGGACAGGATCTTGTGACGCGTCCAGCCCCGCGCCCTGGCCGCGGCGAGGAGCCGTGGGAGCGGCGCACGTGCGACGAAGACGAAGGCCGCGCGCTGCTCGATGTCGGCGAGCTTGCCCTCCCACGTGCCCATGAACGAGGTGCACATCGGACATGGCTGCTCGCGCTGGGGTCCGAACATGTAGCTGTAGACGATCAGCGTCTGCTTGCCGGCAAACAGGTCCGCGAGTGCGACCGGCCCCGCCTCGCTCTCGAAGACGTAGCTTTTAGTCACCTCGCCGCCCGGCGGCAGCGCGCGCCGCTGCGCGGCGACGCGCTCGATATGACGGCGCAGCTCGATCTCCTCGACGAGCAGCGCCTGGCGCGCCCGCCGGTAGTCCGGGCTCTCGTTGGGAAGTCGCGTGCGATTGGTGTTTGCGAGTTCGCTGGCGGATTTCAGGCTCATCACTCACCTCGTCGGTTATGCCTCACTGCAAGACGATCCCGGGCAGGCCGATCCGACATCAAATCCGACATGAGACCTGACTGAAAGTTGATCGGGCGCCCATCTGGAAAACCACCCGGGGAGAAATAGCTCACCGCCGTGGTGCTTTTCAGCAGCCTCCGCGTGTGATACGGTGCCGTATCAACATCGCTGGTGAGTGCCGGATTTCAATTATGGAGGCTGGCATGAGATGCGCCGTGCGCGCCGGGCTATTCGCCCTGGCGTGTTCTTACCTGTTGATTGGACAAGCGACCGCGCAGACCAATGCAGGCTGCACGCCGTCCCCGACCGCTGCGGGCACACAGACCTGGCGCTGCGACAACGGGATCACGATCATCGTCGAAAACGGCGCACGCTTCGAGCTCAGGGACGCCAACCGCGACGGCCATGTCGATTCCGTCGAGTTGAGCAGCAAGGCGTTGCTCGTCGAAGTGCCCAAGAAGCCCCGCGGCAATCCGTTCAAGGTTTTGACGCCGCAGGCGATCGCGGCGGTGCGCGGCACCAAATGGGCCGTCGATGTCGCTGACGCCAAAACGTCTGTCTTCGTGGCGGATGGACGCGTCGGCGTCAGCCGCCGCACGCGCGGGCGCGCCGTGGTGCTCGGGCCCGGCGAAGGTGTCGATGTCGAGGCAACCGCCCCGTTGACCGTGAAGCGCTGGGGCCAGCCGCGCGTCGACGCGCTGATGGCGCGCCTTGGGCAGTGAGATCGTGCGCAATCAGGCTTGGCCGATCACGGCCCGGTGAGTAAAGCCCGGGTCAATAAAACTTGGACAAGAACTCAATGAGACTTGGACGAGATGGCCCCGACAAAAAGGCCCCGTCGCAATACTAATTTTGACCAAGTCGGATTTCAGAACGATCGCATGAACAGATCACGCGTTTACATCCTGGCTGCCCTCGTCCTCACCGCGCTTTGGGGAGGCGGCATCTATCTCGGCCACGCCAACGGGCATCTGCGCTTTCTCGATCGCGTCGAGGCGACGCTGACGGATCTGCGGACGCTGGCCCGCGGCGTGGTGCGGCCGCCCGACGTCGTCACCATCGTTGCGATCGACGACACTGTCGTGAAGCGCGGTGGCAGCTATCCGCTTCCCAGGGCCGATCTCGCGCGCGTCATCGACACGATCGTGCAATTCAAGCCGAAGGTCGTCGCGGTCGACCTGCTGCTGGTCGATCGCAGCGCCGCGATCGGCGACGCCACGCTGGCGCAGACGTTGGCGACCGGTCCGATGGTGCTGGCCGCAGCCGCGCTGTTTCCGACCGCAAGCGAAACCGTGGAGGTCGGCAATGACGGGCCGCTCGCCGGCCTGCCGCAGGCCGATCGTTTCCTGTTGCCGCTTCCCGCCTTCGCCGAACATGCCGATGTCGGCGTCGTCAACGTGGCAACGGGACAATCCGGTTCGCCGCTCTCGGTGCCGATGCTGTTCCGGACGCGCGACAAGGTCGAGGTGTCGTTTCCACTCCGGGTCGCCAGCCGCGCGCTGGACAAGCCGCTGACGATCGCGCCCGATCGGCTCACGCTCGGCGACCATGCGGTGTCGACCGATGCCGGCTTCGCGCTTCCCCTCACCTATTACGGTCCGCGCCGCACGATCCGCACCGTCAGTGCGCAGACCGTGTTCGACGGCACGCTCGATCGCGCGGCGATCGAGAATCGTATCGTCGTAATCGGCGCCTCCGTCGCCGGTGGCGGCGACTTCTTCCCGACACCGTTCGACTCGCTGATGCCGGGCGTCGAGGTGATCTCGACCGCGATCACGCATCTGGTCGCCCGCGATGGCATCGTCCGCGACAGCAAGGTCCGCATCGCCGATGCGCTTGCCGCGATCCTGCTGCCGATGCTGCTGGTGGGGCTGCTCGCCTGGCGACGCAGCGCGGCCGGCCTCGTCACCGCGGCGGTGGTCATGGTCGGCTGGGCCGCCCTCAACCTTTTCGCATTCACCCACGGCGTCTGGCTGAACGGCGCAACGACGCTCGCGGCGACCGTGCCGCCCGTTGCGGTCTTTGCCGGCGTGCAGCTCTGGGCCGGCGGCCGCCGCGCGCAATATCTCGACACGCGCAGCCGCTCGCTGGCGCAATTCCAGGCCCCGGCCGTCCGGGAATGGCTGGCGCAGGATCCGGATTTCCTGTCGCAGCCGGTCCGGCAGAATGCCGCAATCGTCTTCATCGACCTCTCCGGATTCACTGCGCTGAGCGAACGGACCGATCCGGACACGCTACGCGACTTGTTGAAGGCTTTTCACGCCCTCGTCGACGACGCCGCCGCGGATCAAGGCGGCGTCATCACCGGATTCTTCGGCGATGGCGCCATGATCCTGTTCGGCCTGCCGCGCGAGATGCCGGACGACGCGACACGCGCCATGAGGTGCGGCATGGATCTGCATCGCGCCGTCGCGCGCTGGATCGAAGCCCTGCCGCCGGCGATCAGGAGCCGTATCGGCTTCAAGATCGGCGCGCATTACGGGCCGATCGTCGCCTCCCGGCTCGGCGGCAGCCACGCGCACATCACCGCCACCGGTGACACGGTGAATGTGGCGAGCCGGCTGATGGAGATCGCGGCGCAGAACGATTCCTGCCTGGCGCTCAGCGATGTCCTGATCGATGCCGCCGGCGGCTATTGCGATCCCGACGGGATCCTGATCGGCCCGCGGCGCACCCAGGTGCGCGGCCGGGACGAAGCGCTGAGAGTCTGGTTCTGGCGCGATCTGAACAGGTCGCACGACGCCGCGGCAGACGCCGACGCCATGACTTGAGGATTACTGCGCTTCCGGCGGCGGCGAGCGGTCCAGCACGTCGCGCTTGGCGCCCTCCAGCAGATCGATGCCGTAGGTCTCGACCACCAGCGGCCCGCGCTTGCGCGTCAGCTCGGCAACGCGGCTGACCTGCCAGAAGATGTCGTTGAGGGCCGGATGGCCATCCGTGCGCAGCTCGTCGACGAGCAGCACCTTGCCCCCGAGCAGTTTTGGATCGGGCTCGGACATGTTGATCCAGCGGATGCGCTGGGATTGCTGCACCACGCAGGTGCCGCGCGGAAGATAGAAGGCGAGCCAGGCCGTCGTGCCGTAATCCATCGCGAGCACGCAGGTCGCGCCGGTCCGCGCGCGCACCGCCTCGATCTCGTCGGCCAGCGCGCGCCAGCCGACGCCGACGCTGCGAACGGTCGCGTCGCGGCGATAGCCGGACAGCACGCCGGTGTTGGCCTGCACCACCAGCGCGGCAAACATCACGATGCCGGCGGGCGCGGCCCATCGCAGACAGAACGAGACGAGCCGCTGCTGCCGCGGCGCCCATTGCGCGATGTGGGCAGCGACAGCGGCCGCGACCACGAACGCGGGATAGACCGGCGCGAACCAGTTGGCTTCGACGCGGGCATGCAGCGAATGCCAGACGAAATAGACGACGATGGTCCAGAACATCGTCTCGACCAGCACGCGTGAGGCCGACGCACCGATCCTGCGCCAGGTCAGCGCGTGCAGCCCCATCGCGCCGAGGATGAACACCAGGGGCGTCGCGAACGCGATCTGGGTCGGAATCAGTTCGGCGATGAAGACGGGACGGAAATCCTCGATCCTCGCGCGGCCCATCTGCTTGATGAACGAGACCCAGTGATGGTCCGCATTCCAGAGCACGACCGGCGAGAAGATCGCGAATGCGACGATGCCGCCGAGATAGGGCCAGGGCGACAGGAACCAGCGCCGCAGCTTCGGCACGCAAGCGAGCCAGATCAGGATCGCCAGCCCGAAGAACATCGCGGTGTATTTGGACAGCAGCGCAGCGCCGATCGCAACACCGACCGCGAGCCACCAGGCGCCGCGCCCGGTCTCCAGCACCTTGGCGAGGAAGAACAGCACGAAGCTGGAGGCGACCAGCAGCGGCGCATCCGGCGTCACGATCATGGTGCCGACGGAGGCCAGCATCGTGACGTTGAGCAGGATCGCGCTGGTGGCGGCGATGCGTGCACCGCCGAACAGGATCGCGGCGGAGCGATAGATCGCATAGCTCATCGGCAGCGCGAGCAGGATCGAGACCAGGCGGACGCCGAACTCGGTATCGCCGGCGATCATGGTGCCGGCGCGGATCACATAGGCGACCATCGGCGGATGGTCGTAATAGCCGCCGGCCAGCGCCTTCGACCACATCCAGTAATAGGCTTCGTCGAAGGTGATCGGCGTGTAGGCTGCCGCGACGAGCCGCAAGGCGACCAGCGCAAGGATCGTCAGCGTGGTGTTGCGGACGATCCGCGCGTCAGCCCCACCCATGGTGCGCTATTTCTTGCGCCAGACGAACAGCCCGGACATCGCGTAGTTCCAGACCACGCCCATCAGCGCGCCCGCCATACCGGCCAGCCACCAGATCGGCTCCTGGTCGTAGACCGAGAAGGCGACGCCGACATTGGCGAGCAGGCCGACGCTGCACACGATGTAGAAGGCGATCAGGCCGGTCAGGATCGAAAGGCCCCGCAGCCGCTGATCCCGGTAGGTGAGGAAGTTGTTGAGGATGAAATTGCTGGTCATGGCGACGATCGCGCCGGCGGCCTGCGCCTCCGCGAACGGCACCTTGAACAGTTTCAGCGCGATGAACAGCGTCGTCAGATGCACCACGAGGCCGATGCTGCCGACCATCGCGAACAGCAGGAAGCGCAGCGACACGATGTCGTTGGTGACCTTCGCCAGCACGAGGCCGAGGAAGTCCAGCGCCACCATGGAGTCGAGCTTGCTTTCGCCATGCTGGCGCGCGCCGAACGTGTAGGGAATTTCGACGGCGCGCAGCGAACCGTGCGCGGTCGCGACGAGGTCGAGCAGGATCTTGAAGCCGTGCACCGAGAGCTTTGGCGCCAACTGCTCGAAGCGGTCGGTGCGGACCATGAAGAAGCCGCTCATGGGATCGGCGATCTCGACCTTCAGCACCTTCTTGGCGACCTCGGTCGCGAGCGCGCTGGCGCCGGCGCGCTGCTTGTTGAAGCCCTCGGCCTTGTAACCCTCGATATAGCGGCTGCCGACGACGAGATCGGCCTCGCCGCTCGCCAGCAGCAGCAACATCTTGGGCAGCTGCGTCTCGTCATGCTGGAGGTCGGCGTCGATCACGGCGGCATAAGGCGCGCTCGAGGCGAGGATGCC
>JAEWBW010000357.1 GCA_023390955.1 Pseudomonadota bacterium | reverse complement strand
AGCCATCACTGGATGCTCGGCATGTTCGAGCCAAAGGCACAGGAGCTGGTTTGGGGGAGTAACGCCGATGTGCTGATCGCATCGTCCTTCATCTTCCCGGCCGGGCGGGCGCAGCGGACGGACGGCGGATATCGGTTGCACGGCAGCTGGCCGTTCTCCTCGGGAGTCGGATCCTGCGAGTGGAACATGCTCGCAGGCGTGGTTTATTCCGACGACGAGGCCGATGGCATCGAATACCGTCTCTTCCTGCTTCCCAAGGGGGACTACAAGGTTCTCGACACCTGGAATGTCGCGGGATTGCGCGGCACCGGCTCGAGCGATGTCGAGGTCCGCGACGTCTTCGTTCCGGATCACATGACCGTCGGCGTTGGCGATCTCGCTGGCGGTCCGACGCCGGGGAGCGCGGTCAATCCCAATCCGCTTTACGCGCTACCGGTGTTTGCCCTGTTTCCCTATGTCCTGTCGGGTGTCGCGCTTGGAAACGCGCAAGCGTGCCTGGACGATTATGTCGAGGTCGTGCGCCACCGTATCTCGACCTACAATCGCGCCAAGCTCAGCGATTTCCAGAGCACCCAGATCAAGATTGCCGACGCTTCCGCAAAGGTCGATGCCGCGCGGCTGACAATGCGTTCGGCGTGTGTGGTCGCCATGGAGGATGCGCGCGCGGGCCGTATCCCCCACATGGCCACCAAGACCAGGTATCGTCGTGATGGCGCATTCTCGGTCAATCTGTGCACCGAGGCCGTGTCGATGCTGTTCGCGGCGAGCGGTGCGCGCGGGTTGTTCACGACCGGAGGATTGCAACGGCAGTTCCGCGATGCGCACGCCATCAATTCTCACCTCGCGTTCAATTTCGATGCGGCTGGGACCAATTACGGCCGTGTGGCGCTTGGCCTTCCGTCCGAGAATTTGACGCTGTGAGGCCGGCGAATGAGTGATGTGCCCAAGCCGCCGTCCGCCATGGACCCCGCCAATGAATTGGCGAGCGACAGCTCGACGATCGATCCTCGCGATTTCCGCAATGCTCTCGGCACGTTTGCGACGGGCGTGACGATCATCACCGCGTCCGCTCCGGACGGAAAGCCCTATGGGCTGACCTGCAATTCGTTCGCGTCGGTGTCGCTCAACCCGCCACTGGTGCTGTGGAGTCTCGTGGTCTATTCGTCGAGCCTGACCGTGTTCCAGAACGCCACGCACTTTGCGGTCAACATTCTCGGGGTGTCGCAGCAGGCGCTCGCGAACAAATTCGCCAAGTCGGGCGAGGACAAATTCGCCGGCGTCGACTGGAGCCCGGGGCTTGGAAATGCCCCGGTGCTTGCGGAGTGCATCGCGAACTTTCAATGCCGCTCGGTCAACCGCTACTATGGCGGCGATCATGTGATCTTCCTCGGCGCGGTCGAGGCCTACGCCTATAGCGGCAAGGAGCCGCTGCTGTTCGCGCGCGGCAAATACGCCCGGCTTACGCCGGACGACAGCGGTTAGGCGCGTTGGTCCGACCAACTTATTCGCGCTTGGCTGTTGCCGACAGCTTGTAGATTTCCAGCGCATCCGCGTCTGCACCGCGCGATGCCTTCGCCATCCTGAAGATCTGGCCGGCGAGCGTGGCCATCGGCACCGGCGTCGAGGTTGCCTGTGCGACATCCGCAACCGTGTCGAGATCCTTCAGCATCGTCGCGATGTGTCCGAGCGGTGGCGAGTGAATGCCCTTGACCATGCGCGGGACAAATAGCTGAAGCGGAATGGAATCGGCAAAGCCTCCGGCAAGCGCCTCCGGCAACCGGCCCGCGTCGATGCCGGCGTTTTCGGCAAGGCGCGTTGCCTCGGCCAGCACGGCCATGGCGCATCCCACGATCACCTGATTGCAGAGCTTTGTGGTCTGGCCCGCGCCGGTCGGGCCCATATGAGTGAACCTGCGCGCCATGGCGAGAACGTAAGGGCGCACGCGCTCGATGTCGGCGGCTTCCCCGCCGGCCATGATGGCAAGCGTGCCTTCCTCGGCGCCCTTGGTGCCGCCGGAGACCGGCGCGTCGATCCAGCCCATGCCGTTCGCGGCCTTGAGCCGTGCGGCAATATCGCGCGCCGCATCCGGATGGATCGACGAGAAGTCGACCACGAGCTTGCCGTTGCCCGGTACCGACGAAAGTCCATCGGCGCCGAAGATGACCTCCTCAACTGCAGCCGCGTCCGTCACGCACATGAAGATGATGTCAGCAGCGGCTGCAATGTCGCGGGGGCTATGGGCCGCCTTCGCACCGGCCTCAACGAGGGCTGCTACTTTGCCCGGCGAACGGTTCCAGACGGTGACCTCGTGACCGGCCGCGAGCAGCCGCCGGGTCATCGGCGTCCCCATCAATCCGAGGCCGAGATAGGCGAGTTTTGCGGCTGATTGCGGTTTTGGCTCGGTGGATTCAGCCACTGGTCGTCTCCTTTTATCGCGGTGCAATGCTGGTTGAGCTTCTCCTACCATAGACGCATACGGCAACGGAATCGGGGCAGCGCGCATGGCTTGCTTGATTGTTTGAACCATGAAACATTTGGCGCCGGTCGGGTTGGGGGCGCCTGTCGGGCGCCGTAGCAGCGGAGCGGCATGATGCGGACGGTTTCGAAGTGGATCCTGGCATTCGGGGCAGCGGCGGTCATCGCCGGAAGTGCGGGCTCATCTCAGGCTCAACAGACCATCCGTGTCGGCTGGACCATTCCGGCCGAAGAATCCAAGTACTGGATGATGCGCCGGACCGCGGAATTTCCCGAACTCGGCAAGACCTACAATATCGAATGGACGCAATTCCAGGGCACGGCGCCGATGACGCAGGCGCTGGCGGCCGGCGCACTGGATTGCGCGACCCAGGCCCCGCTCTCGCTCGCCAATGGCGTCGTCGGTGGCAATCTGAAGGCCTATATCGTGGCCCAACATGTGTTCGAGAAGCCCGGCGGTTTCTCGGTTTACTGGGCGGTGAAGGATGACTCCCCGATCAAGACGATTGCCGATCTCAAGGGCAAGACGATCGGCATTTCGGTGATTGGCGGCGGCACGCAGGGACCGTTCAACCTGCTGCTGAAGAAGAACGGCGTCGATCCCGCAAAGGACATCAAGCTCGTCGAGGTCGGCTTTGCCGTCTCCGAGGATGCCCTGCGTCAGGGTCGCGTCGATGCGGTCAACATGAACCAGCCCTTCGCCGCGCGCGCCGAGGCCAAGGGCGGCACGCGCAAACTGTTCTCGCTGTCGGAGGCGATGCCGAACATCGTGCACATCCTTGAAGCCTGCCGCGCCGACTTCGTCGACAAGAATCCGGAGCTGGTGAAGGCCTATGTCCGAGACATCACCTCGGGCATGAAGAAGGCGCTGGCAAACCGCGAAGAGACGCTGAAGGTCGTGAACGAGGTGCTGAAGGCGCCGATCCCGGTGCTGGAGACCTATCTGCTCAAGGATAACGATTTCGGTCGCGATCCCGGTGCGGCACCGAATTTCCCGGCGATCCAGAAGATGCTGGATATCTATGCCGAGACGGGGATGCTGCCGAAGCTTGATGTTGCACAGTTCAAGCACCCGACCATCGTCGCGCCGATCCAATAGGCGGCGTGACTGATTCACCCAATGAAGACCTGCGGCGTTCCGATCTGTCGGGACGCCGGATCAAGATGATATTCGTATGAAGAAGTTGCGCTCCCGGATAACTGTCGACGGCCTCGACCGTGCGCCGCATCGTGCGTTCATGCGTGCGATGGGGCTGGATGATGAGGCCCTCGCCAAACCGATGGTCGGCGTCGTCAGCATGAAGGGCGAGCAGACGCCCTGCAATATGACGCATGATTTCCAGGTGGCTGCAGCCAAGGCAGGCATCGAGGAATCCGGCGGCACGCCGCGTGAGTTCGCGACGGTCTCGGTTTCCGACGGCATCAGCATGAATCACGAGGGGATGAAGTTCTCCCTGTTCTCGCGCGAGCTGATCGCCGACTCCATCGAGGCCGTGGTCCACGGCCTCGCCTATGACGCCTTGATCGGCTATGGCGGCTGCGACAAGACGCTGCCCGGCGTGATGATGGGCATGATCCGCTGCAACGTGCCCTCGATCTTCATCTATGGCGGCAGCTCGCTGCCGGGCCGCATCGATGGCAAGACCCTGACGGTGCTGGATTCCTACGAAGCCGTCGGCAGCTTCATGACCGGCGAGATCGACGCTGCGACGCTCGAACGGATCGAGCGAAGCTGTTTGCCCACGATTGGCGCCTGTGCGGGACAGTTCACGGCGAACACCATGGGGATGGTGTCGGAGGCGATGGGCCTCACCATTCCCAACGTTTCGATGATCCCGGGTGTCTATTCCGAGCGGGCTCAGGTCTCCCGGCGCGCGGGCCGGCTGATCATGGAGATGCTGGAGCGGGGCGGGCCACTGCCACGTGAGATCGTGACGCGGAAGGCTCTCGAGAACGGCGCCGCCATCGTTGCGGCGACGGGTGGCTCGACCAACGCGGCATTGCATCTGCCGGCGCTTGCGAACGAGGCGGGCATTGCCTTCACGATCGACGATGTCGGCGAGGTCTTCGCCAGGACGCCCCTGATCGGCAATTTGCGGCCGGGCGGCAAGTACACGGCAAAGGATGTCTACGACATCGGCGGCGCGGCTGTCGTTATCCGCGAGTTGATCCGCAGCGGGCATATCGATGGCAGCTGCTTGACGGTGACGGGACGGACGCTCGCCGAGGAATATCGCGAGGCCAACGCGCCTGACGGCGAGGTGGTCTACACGGCCGGCAAGCCGATCATGCCGGATGGCGGCGTGGCGGTGCTCAAGGGCAATCTGTGCCCAGACGGCGCCGTCATCAAGGTTGCGGGGTTGAAGAGCCTGCTGTTCGAAGGCACCGCGCGCGTGTTCGAGGATGAAGAAGGCTGCGTCGCTGCCGTGCGCGACCGCAACTACAAGGCTGGTGAGATCCTCATTATCCGCAACGAAGGCCCGGTGGGTGGTCCCGGCATGCGCGAGATGCTCGGCGTCACCGCGCTGATCTATGGCCAGGGCATGGGCGAAAAGGTTGCGCTCATCACCGACGGTCGCTTCTCCGGCGCAACGCGCGGCATGTGCATCGGCTATGTGTCTCCGGAAGCTTTTGTCGGCGGACCGCTGGCGCTGGTGCGGGATGGCGACATGATCCGGATCGATGCCGCGAACCGCCGGATGGATTTGCTGGTCGATGAGCAGGAGATTGCGGCCCGCAAGCGTGACTGGAAGCCGCGACCGGCGCGCCATCGTGCCGGTGCGCTTGCAAAGTATGCGCGTCTGGTCGGTCAGGCCCCTGGAGGGGCCGTGACGCATGAAGGTCCCGCAGAGTGGCCGTGGTTTGGTTGATTGGCACAAGTGACGAGATACGCGACGAGATTCGTCTGGCAAGTTTCTTGCTAAGCTGGTGCCGGCGGTTGACGACTTTCAGCAGGCCGGTTGCGTGCGAATGAGGCGAGAGACGAAATGAAGGTATTGCCTTCAAGGTCGATTGAGATGACGGCTTCGGTGCCGAAACGGGAGCCTGCGACGGCGATGATCGAGATCGACCAGGTCTCGCAAATCTTCCAGACGTCGGCGCGCAAGGATCACCTCGCGCTGTCGGATATCTCTCTGTCGATCGAGGAAGGCGCCTTCGTCTCCATTCTCGGGCCCTCCGGCTGCGGCAAGTCGACGTTGCTCTACATCGTCGGCGGCTTCGTCACGCCGACCAGCGGTTCGGCAAAGGTGAAGGGAAAGGCGATCACCGGTCCCGGGCCGGATCGCGGACCGGTGTTCCAGGAGTTCGCGCTGTTTCCCTGGAAGACCGTGCTCGGCAACGTCATGTATGGCCCGCGCCAGCAAGGCGTCCGCGCGTCCGAGGCGGAGGCGCAGAGCCGGGCGCTGATCGAGATGGTCGGGCTCAAGGGCTACGAGAATTTCTACCCGAAAGAGCTCTCGGGCGGCATGAAGCAGCGCGTGGCGCTCGCGCGCACGCTCGCCTATCACCCCGAAGTCCTGCTCATGGACGAGCCGTTCGGCGCGCTCGACGCGCACACCCGCACGCGCCTGCAGAACGACCTCCTGAACATCTGGGAGCGCGATCGCAAGACGGTGCTGTTCGTCACACATTCGGTCGAGGAGGCCGTGTTCCTGTCGGACAAGGTCGTGATGATGTCGCGCTCGCCCGGCCGCATCCGCGAGGTGATCGACATCGACCTGCCGCGCCCGCGGCGGCGCACCGAGCTCCTGCTCGACCCCCGCTACCAGAAATACGTCGTCGATATCGAGCGGATGTTCGATGATGGCGACGAGGCCGGGTCGCGGCCATGATGTCCTCGGCCGCCATAGGCCGTCGCGTCGCGCCGGTGCTCGCCTGCATCGGGTTGCTGGCGACATGGCAGATCGCATCGCTCTTCCTCAGGAATGACAGCTTTCCGACGGCGATCGAGGCGCTCCGCGCGGTGCCGGACATTCTCGGCGACAAGGAATCGCTGATCAACATTCTCGCATCGCTCCGTCGCATGGTGATCGGCTTTGCGGTGGCGATCGCGGTTTCGATACCGCTTGGCCTGATGATGGGGCGAAGCCGGTTTGTCGCGGCCTTCTTCAATCCGTTGCTGATGGTGATCTATCCAGTGCCGAAGGCGGCACTGATGCCGATCATCATGCTCTGGCTCGGTGTCGGCGAAGTCGCAAAAATCCTCGTGATTTTTCTCGGTGTCAGCCTGCCCGTGATCTATCACAGCTTTGAGGGCGCCAAGGCCGTCGAGGAGAAGATGCTGTGGTCGGGCGCTGCGATGGGGCTGTCGGCCGCGCAACGCCTGGTCCGGATCGTGCTGCCGGCGGCCTTGCCGGAAATCCTGACCGGCTGCCGCACCGGGCTGGTGCTGGCGCTGATCACCATGATCACCAGCGAGATGATCGCCCGCCAGTCCGGTGCCGGCAACATCCTGTTCAACGCGCTCGACATGGGACAGTACGAGACCGTCTTTGCCATGATCATCATCGTCGGTGCCATGGGCATCGGCCTCGACGCTGCGTTCGAGCGAATCCGTGCACGTCTGGTGCGCTGGTCCGAGCCTCAATTCGACATGCCCGTGAGCTTCTCATGAAGTCGCGCGCGCTGACCATGGACGTTTTGCTTGGGCTGGTGCCGATCGCGCTGCTGATTGCCCTGTGGCAGGCCCTCGTATCGTTCGCCGTTGCGCCCGTCACTTTGCTGCCGCCACCGGGCGTCGTCTTCATGCGGCTGCTGCAGCAGCTCGTGACCAGCGGGTTCCAGGAGGATATCGCCGCGACCCTGTTCCGCCTGTTTGCGGGATTCCTGATCGCGGTCGTCCTCGGCGTCAGCATTGGTCTTGCGGCTGCGGCAAGCCCTGCGGTCAACGCGGTGGTGCGGCCGATCGTGCGCGTCCTTGCGCCGCTGCCCAAGGTCGCGCTCTATCCGGCGCTCCTGCTGCTGCTCGGCTTCGCACACGGCTCCAAGATCACGCTGGTGACGGCCGACGCGCTGTTTCCGATCCTGCTGTCGACCTATTACGGCGCCTCTACGGTCGAGCAGAAGCTGATCTGGTCGGCAATGGCGGCAGGAACGCCGCGCCGCGAGATCCTGTTCAAGGTGGTGCTGCCGGCGGCGATGCCGTCGATCCTGACCGGCTGCCGGATCGGGCTCGTCATCTCCTGCATCGTGGTGTTTCTGGCCGAGATGATCACGTCGACCGACGGCCTCGGCCATGAACTGGTCACGGCGGCGCGCACGTTCCAGGCCGTCAACATGTTCGTGCCGCTGATCACGATCTCGCTGCTCGGATTGATCCTGAACGGCCTGTTGCAGGTCTTGCGCGGTTACCTGCTGCGCGGCTTCCCAGAAGCCTGATATCCAACCAACAAGAGACGAAGAAACCGGGAGTGAACCATGCTGGCCGATCGCATCGAAGCAAAATGGATCGACGCGTTTTGCGAGATCTTTGAACGCTGCGCCGTCAAGGCCGGCGATACGGCTGCCATCCTCTCCGAGACGCAGTCACGTGCACTCAATGTGCACCTGGCGGAACTCGCGCTGCTGCGCATGGGCGCCCGGCCGTTTCACGTGGTGATGCCGACGCCGCGCAACCGTCACATCGTCCCGGTCCGCTCGACCGGAGCAAGCGAGGCCATCCAGCGAATGGGCCCGGTGATCGGCGCGCTACAGCAGGCCGGCTTCGTGGTCGACTGCACCATCGAAGGCCTGATGCATGCCGTCGAAACGCCGGAAATCCTCAAGGCCGGCGCACGCATCCTTGTCATTTCCAACGAGCACCCCGAGGCGCTGGAGCGCATGGTGCCGGATCCCGCGCTGGAGAAGCGGGTGCGGGCGGCTGCAAAGATGCTGCGCGGGACCAAGCGGATGCGCGTCACCTCGAAGGCCGGCACCGATCTCGACGTCGACATGGTCGGTGCATCGACTGTCGGGGTCTGGGGATGGACCGACAAGCCGGGCACGCTGGCGCACTGGCCGGGCGGGATCGTCGTCAGCTTCCCGAAGAGCGGCACCATCAACGGGACGCTGGTGATGGCGCCGGGCGACATCAATCTCACCTTCAAGCGCTATCTGGCCTCGCCGGTGAAGATGACGCTGAAGAACGATTACGTCGTGGAACTGGAAGGCGAGGGGACGGACGCGGCGATGATGCGCGCCTATCTCGCCGCCTGGGGCGATCGCGAGGCCTATGCGGTGTCGCATGTCGGCTTCGGCATGAACCCCGCCGCGCGCTACGAGGCGCTGTCGATGTACGACCAGCGTGACACCAATGGCACCGAGATCCGCGCGGTCTCTGGCAACTTCCTGTTCTCGACCGGCGCGAACGAGTTCGCGGGCCACTACACGGCGGACCATTTCGACCTGCCGATGATGGGGACGACGATCGAGCTCGACGGTGTCGCTGTGGTGAAGGAAGGCGTGTTGCAGGACGTGTTCGGCTAGCTCTTGTCGAGCACCGGCGGCCGCGCAAGGTTGAAGTGGCGGAGCAGGTCGACCATGGCCTTGAGCCGCGCCTCGCGATAGGCGTCGATATCGAGCGAGGAATAGTCGAGGAAGCCGGCACCGGAGCGCATGCCGATCCGGCCCTCCTGCATGTTGCGTCCGATGACCTCGGGCGCACGGTAGCGATCGCTGCCGAGCGCGCCTTCGAGGTAGCGGCTGGCGTAGTAGAGAATGTCGCCGCCGCCCCAATCGATGAATTCGAGCAGCCCCAGGACAGCGTAGCGGAAGCCGAAACCGTAGCGGATCGCCTTGTCGATGTCCTCCGCGCTGGCGACGCCTTCCTCGACCATGCGCGCCGCCTCGTTCATCGCAAGCGCCTGGATGCGCGGCACGATGAAGCCGGGTGTCGCTGCACAAACCACCGGCACCTTGCCGATGCCTTCGAGCAAGGTTTTGACCTGTCCGACGATGGCGGGATCCGTCGCAGCCCCCGGCGAGATCTCGACCAGTGGTATGAGATAGGCCGGATTGAGCCAGTGCACGTTGAGGAAGCGCTCGGGATGTTCGATCGCGCCTGAGAGATCATCGACGAGGATCGTCGAGGTCGTCGACGCAATGACAGTGTCGGGCCTGACCTGCCGTGATGCTGCTCCCAGCACCTCGCGCTTGAGATCGACGACTTCGGGGACACCTTCGAAGACCATGCCGGCCTCAGCCAGGGCCGCGC
>JAEWBW010000097.1 GCA_023390955.1 Pseudomonadota bacterium | reverse complement strand
CTCATGCTCCGATACCGTGTTGCCGCCGCCGTCGAGATCCATGTGCATGCGCACGTTGAAGAAATGCTGATGCGTCGGGCCGCCGAGATTGTCGTCGACCATGCCGCCCCATTTGTACTTCTCGCCTGATGGCACCGCGGCAGTCTGGATGATGCCGGTGAGCTTTGCCTCCAGCTGGATCGTGCCGTCCTGGTAGAGGTACCAGTAGAAGCCATAATCGTAATTGCCGACGGTGGCGAAGAACGAGATCACGAGCCGGCGGGAGCGGCGGACCTCGAACAGGCCGTTGCGGAATTCGTAGTGCTTCCAGGCAATTCCGTAGTCTTCTTCATGCATGCAGATCGCGTTCTGCATGACGAAGGGCTCACCCTTGTTGTCGGCGGCCGGCACGCTGAAATAGTGGATGTTGCCGAGGCAGTCGCAACCGAGCTCGAGTGCGTTGGCGAGCATGCCGAGGCCGTATTCGCCGGCGTCGAAGGCCGACTTCCAGAAATGGTTGTCGGTCGGATCGGCGTAAGGCACCACCATCTCGGTGACGCTGGCGCGATGGATCAGCGAGCGCTTGCGCGCGCCGTCCTGGTAAGCAAGCTGATGCAGCACCAGGCCCTCGCGCGGCGTGAAGCCGACGCGAAAACTCCATCTCTGCCAGTCGACCTTCCAGCCATCGACCTTGAAGCTCGCGCCCTCGGGCTGCTCGATGTGCAGCGGCTTGATGTCGGTGCGTGGATTCTTGACCTCGTGCGCGCCGTAGTTCCGCTTCTTGCGCGGGATCGGCACGACCGGATCTGCGTCGGTGAGGTCGAGGATCTTCCCGCTGATGAGGTCGACGACAGCGACGACACCCTCGATCGGGTGCGCATAGGCGTTGTCCTGGAGATGCTCGCGGAAAAAACTGATGCCACGCACGATGCGCGTGCCGCGTTCGTACTCGTAGTCAAAGAAGCCCGAGGAGAATGGGTCGACCTGGACCAGCTCGATATCCTTGTCGGTCAATCCGCGCCGGTACATCGCCGCGCGCCAGGCGGGATCGGCCTTCACCAGGGCCTCGCATTTGATGATCTCTTCCAGCATCACCGAGGGCTGCCCATAGGGCGCCTCGCGGTTCGGCAGCGGCTTCCGGTCGACGATCTCGTTACGGCCGAGATCGACGATGTGCTCGATGGCGTCGCCGGTCGCGACGTCCAACGTCAGCACGAAGGCCCGGCGCCGTGTCCCGCCCGCGGCCAGCTCCTGCTTGGTCGGCTCCTCCAGCCGCACTGTCGGGAAACGACAGCTCGCCGCGGAGGCAGCCGCCGCGCGCACCAGGTTGCAGGCGGCAATGATCTCTTCCGCCGTCAACGGGTCGAGCGGATGCGGAGCTGTGGTCAAGGTGGGCGACTTGGTCGCGACGGTATCGAGCATGGGATGTCCAGACGTTAGGCGAGATGCGCGGTGATGGCGCGGAAGGCGGCGAGCCAGCGCTTGTCGAGCGGAACGTCCATCGCCTTCGGCTGCGTCGCGAGCTTGACGATGACGGTGTCGGTATCCTGATCGACATGAAGCAACTGGCCGTGAATGCCGATCCCGGTGATCGCGTTGCGCGACGGGTCGATCTTGAACCATTTGCTGCGATAGCTGGCGCCAGGAAAGATGTCGGCGAGGTCGCCGTCGGCCCAGGCCTTGGGATCACCATTGTTGCGGATGTCGTCGACCCACCAGCCAGGCACCACCTGCCGCCCGTCGACCACGCCGCGGCAACGGATCATCTCGCCGAAGCGCAGCAGGTCGCGCGACGTGACGGACAGCCCGCCGGCGATGCGGCCCATGCCGTGGCTGTCGAGCGTGAGCGAGCCGTCCTCCTCCGCGCCCATTGGTTGCCAGAGATATTCGGACAAAATCCGATGGTAGGGCATGCCGCAGGCGCGCTCATAGACCCAGCCGAGCACCTCGGTATTGGTCGAGACGTAGTGAAACACTTTGCCATGCGGCTTGCCGGTGCCGCGGAGGGTCGGGAGGTAGCTGCGCTGATGGCCGGGCTCGACGCCGGGCGGCGGCACATCCCAGCCCGACGAGAAGCGGTAGCGCGCGACGTCGCCGGCGGGGTCCTCGTAGTCCTCTTCGAACGCGATCGCGACGGCCATGTCGAGGAGATTGCGCACCGTGCAGGTGCCGTAGACAGAAGTTTCCAGTTCCGGCACGTACCGGACCACCCTCGCCTCCGGATCGACCAGTCCGCGTGCGGCGAGCACGCCGCCGAGCGTGCCGGCGATGGCCTTGCTGATCGAGCAGATCAGATGCGGCGTCGTCGCGCTCATGCCGTCGACGTACCATTCGTGCACCAGCGTACCCCGGTGCATCACGAGCAGCGAATCGCCAAAGGTCTCGCGCAGGGTCGCTTCGATCGTGGTCGCCGTGCCGTCGGGCGCGGTGAAGCCGAGCTTTGCCAGTTCGCGCGGCGCGCTCCGCATCGGCGTCGGTTGCGCTGATCGGCGGACCTCGGCGGTCGGAAGGATCTCGCGGGTGTGGGTAAAGCCCCAGCGGATGGCGGGAGAGGTCCGCCAATTCGCGCGCGTCACCTGGGCCTCGGGCGCCGGCGGGCTGCCGCGCATGATGTCCGTCGGTCGCATCAGGATCCTCCGAAAGCCCATCCCGACCCCGGTGTCGGCAACGGCAAGGACGGAAGACTGCGCCCGGACGCGGCCGGGCGTTATCGAGATCCGGCAATATTTTGACTGGACAGGGTTCGCGGACGTGCCAGTCTTGATCCGGTTTCTGGCGCGGTTCTTGCTAGTTTTGGGCAGACCAATTTCGGCGTCTTGTCATGGCCTTAAGCGCGACTCTTCCGATTCCGGACTCGGTAGCCAGCCTGTTTCAGGCCAGCAGCACCGATGTCGACGAGCATTGCGCCTCGCTCGGCCGCTGGCGGCTGAGCTACGACCAGATCAGCGCGGGCCGTTTTGCGGGCAGCTTTACGCAACTGTCGCTCCCCCGGGTCGAGGTGTTCCGCGAGATCACCAGCCAGCAGGTGCGCCAATACGGTCAGCTCGGCGCGGATAGTTTTGGCATCGGCCTGCCGTGGGACAGGTCTTGGGACAGCGATGGCGAACTGACCTGCAACGGGACCAGTGCCGCAGGTGCCCGTGTGCTCGCCAGCATCGACGCCGAAATCGACATGTGCACGCCGAAGGCCTTTGAACTGCGCGGTGTCGTCGCCAGCACGGTGCTGATCGCGGACCTTGCCGCACGGCTGGACATCGAATTGCCGCGCGCCGTGTGGCACCAACTGCGGGTCATCGAGACGGCGGAAGCGCCGGTGGCGCGGCTGCGCGCCCATCTCGCTGCCATCCACGACACCATCGCGACCAACCCTGGGGCGTTCGACGATCGGGCAGCACGGCAGGCGCTGGAGGACGCCCTCCTCGTCGAGATCATGGACATGCTGCCGAGCGCGCGCGCGAGCGATCCCGGCCGCAGCGCCGCGGCGCGCCGGCGTACCGTCGACCGGGCCCGCGAGCTGATGCACGGCAGCGGTGACCGCGCGCTGTCGATGCTGGAGGTCTGCAAGAGCGTTGGCGCGAGCCCGCGCAAGCTCGGCTATTGCTTCCAGGAGGTTTTGGGCACGAGCCCGATGCATTATTGGCGCGCCATGCGCCTCAACCGGGTTCGGCGTGATCTCAAGCGCGGCGGCGGAACCTCGGTCTACGACGTCGCCGTGCAGCACGGCTTCTGGCACTTCAGCCAGTTCTCGCTGGACTACAAGCGCCACTTCTCCGAGCTGCCCTCGGAGACGTTGCGGCGCGCCAGGCTGGTGGCCTGACGCGCGGCACACTTACCGGCCCCGGAACCGCGGCTTGCGGCGATTCAGGAATGCATCCACGCCCTCCTTGTGGTCCTCGCTCAGGCTTGCCAGCGCGAACTGGTCGACATCCATGTGACTGGCGAGATCATCGAGCGCATGCGCGAGGCGATTGACGGTCAGTTTCGTCATCGCGACGGAGAGCGGCGGCTGCGCGGCGACCTTGCGGGCCAATTCCATCGCGGCATCGAAGGCCTTGCCGGGATCGGTCACCTGCTCCACCAGGCCCCATTCATAGGCTTCGTCCGCCGAGATGCGCTCGTCGGCGAGAATGACAGCCTGCTTGGTGCGCGCCGGGCCCATCAGATGCAGCATGCGCGGAACGCTCTGCCAGCTCATGTTCATGCCGAGCCCGATCTCGGGCACACGCAGATGCGCATCGCGGCCCATGATGCGGAAATCGAGCGCGACCGCGAGCGCCACGCCGCCGCCGACACAAAAGCCCTCGATGGCCGCGATCGTGATCTGCTCCATCTCCTGCCAGGCGCGGG
The DNA here is from genome assembly GCA_023390955.1 of Pseudomonadota bacterium. Taxonomy (GTDB): domain Bacteria; phylum Pseudomonadota; class Alphaproteobacteria; order Rhizobiales; family Xanthobacteraceae; genus Bradyrhizobium. The sequence goes on along the minus strand of JAEWBW010000097.1, from coordinate 9,896 downwards.
TGAGGCGCGGTCCGAGCTTGAGATGGCGGCGCAAGGCGCCGAGATCCATCTCCTTGCGCGAACGTCCTTCGGCATCCTTGAGATCGAAGCCGGCGCTGAAGGCGTCGGCACTGCCGGTCAGAACAACGACCGAGGTCGCGGCGTCGTCTTCAAAACTGCGTGCGGCGGCCGTGAGCTGACGCAGCGCCTCCGGCGACAGCGCGTTGATGCCGTCGCGGCGGTCGAAACGCACGATTGCGATCCGCCCTTCGGGCCCCTGCCCCTTCTCGATCTTCACGAAGTCAGACAACGCAAACCTCCTCGTTCTTGTTCTCGGTTAGCTCACAAGTGCCCGGTGCGCCGATGCTCGGGTTGGCTGCCCTCGACCGGAAAGCGAATGGTGGTGCCGATGGTGATCCAGTTGGCATTCTCGCCGGTGATGTTGCGGCCGTAGATCACGTCGACGGAGAATATCTCGTTCGGACGGTAGCGGACACCGGTCTGGAAGCGCGGCTGCACGACACTTGCGACCTCAGCGGCGCCGGCCTGTCCGTAGGCCTCGATCGTCCACTGCAAGGTATCGGTGAACTTCCAGTCAAAGCCGATGCCATAGGTCAGATAATGCCGGTCCACGCTGCGATCCCACAGCCAGCCACCATTGAGGTTGATGCGCATGGTCTCCGACAAGCGGAAGGTCGCGGGGATCACGGCAAAAGCGGACAGCGCTTCGCCGGTGGCCGCATCGAACGATCCTCCGGCATAACCTGACAGTCCCCAGCGGCCGATCCCGGTCGGAATGAAGTTCGACTTGGCCTTCGGGGCCACGGTCGTGGTCCAGTCGCCATCGCTGCGGGCGCGGATGGTCTGCATGCTCAGTTCGATCGGCCTGAAGGGATCGACGACGCAGGAGGGATTGGCGACTGCGGTGAAATCCGTGTTGGTGGCGGCCGACATCCAGCTCTCGACCTTGCAGGAGCCGACTTCGGAGATGTCGGCTGCATCGACCGCATAGGCGCCATTCGCGGCGTGCGCATCCCGCGCTGGAAACGCAGCGAATACCACTATCGCGGCGGCTATTCCGGCTCGTCCTGCAGCCCATCCCATGGCTGGATGTTAGCAGAGTCTTCGCCTCGACAAGGCCCGGATTCTGGGACTATGTTCGGGTCCATGAGCGAGCATCATCATCATCACGATCACGACCATTCCGAGTTGTCCGAGACCGAGCTGCGCGTGCGCGCGCTCGAAACGATCCTGACCGAGAAAGGCTATATCGAGCAGGCCGCGCTCGATGCCATCATCCAGGCCTACGAGACCAAGATCGGGCCGCATAACGGCGCGCGTGTCGTTGCAAAAGCGTGGACCGATCCGGCGTTCAAGAAGGCGCTGCTCGAGGACGGCACCAAGGCGATCGGCACGCTCGGCCATGTCAGCCGGGTCGGCGATCATCTCGTCGTGATCGAGAACACGCCGCAGCGTCACAACATGGTCGTGTGCACGCTGTGCTCCTGTTACCCCTGGGAGATGCTGGGCCTGCCGCCGGTCTGGTACAAGGCCGCGCCCTATCGCTCGCGCGCCGTGAAGGACCCGCGCGGCGTGCTCGCTGATTTCGACGTCAGCCTGCCGAAGGACATGGAAATCCGGGTGTGGGATTCCACGGCCGAGACGCGCTTCCTGGTGCTGCCGATGCGTCCCGAAGGCACCGAAGGCTGGAGCGAGGAGCAGCTTGCCGAGCTCGTCACGCGCGATTCCATGATCGGCACCGGCTTCCCCAAAAAGCCCGGAGCACCGTCGTGAACGGCGTCCACGACATGGGCGGCATGGACGGTTTCGGCAAAGTCGAGCCAGAGCTGAACGAGCCGATGTTCCACGAGGAGTGGGAATCCCGCGTGCTGGCGATGGTGCGCGCGATGGGCGCGGCCGGCGCCTTCAACATCGACACCTCGCGCTTCTATCGCGAGACGCTGCCGCCGCACGTCTATCTCTCGAGCTCCTACTACAAGAAATGGTTTCTCGGGCTCGAGGAGATGCTGATCGAGAAGGGCTACCTCACCCGTGAGGAGGTCGCCGCAGGCCACGCGATGCAGCCCGGGAAGGCGCTCAAGCACGGCAAGTTCGATCTCGCCAACGTCGAGCGCGTGATGGTGCGCGGCAAGTTCGCCCGCCCTGCCCCGGCGCAAGCGAAGTTCAAGACCGGCGATAAGGTGCGGGCCAAGAACATCCATCCGACGACGCATACGCGGCTGCCGCGCTATGTGCGCGGGCACGTCGGCGTCGTCGAATTGAACCATGGCTGCCAGGTGTTTCCGGATTCGGCGGCAATGGAGCTCGGCGAAAATCCGCAATGGCTCTACACCGTCGTGTTCGACGGCCGCGATCTCTGGGGTGAGGATGGCGATCCCACGCTCAAAGTCTCGATCGATGCGTTCGAGCCTTACCTGGATCCGGCGTGATGAGCAGCAAGGCTGCTGCGGCCGCAACCGCGGCGGTTCCGAGCATTCCGCGCGACGATGACGGTCCGGTGTTCCGGGCGCCCTGGGAAGCGCACGCCTTTGCGATGGCGCTGACCTTGCACGAGCGCGGCGTCTTCACCTGGCCGGAATGGGCTTCAGCGCTCGCCGACGAGATCAAGCGCGCGCAGGCGGCCGGCGATCCTGATACGGGCGAGACCTACTATCTGCACTGGCTCGCAACCCTCGAAGGCCTCGTCGCCAGCAAGGGCGTCGCCTCGACCGAAACCCTGCACCGCTACCGCGACGCCTGGGACCACGCCGCCGACCGCACCCCGCACGGCAAGCCGATCGAGCTCAGGCCGGAGGATTTTGGGTAGCTCTCCGCACACCCGTCATTGCGAGCCAACGGGTCCGCGCGAAGCGCGGCCCGATGACAGGCTCCGCGAAGCAATCCAGAATGTTTCCGCAGCGGAGGTCTGGATTGCTTCGTCGCTCCGCTCCTCGCAATGACGGTGGGACTACCCGGCCGCCATATACTCCCGCCACCCCTTCGCCCGCAAACTGCAGGCCGGGCATTCGCCGCAGCCAAAGCCCCAGTCGTGACGGGCGCCGCGTTCGCCGAGATAACAGGTGTGAGACTGGTCGCGGATGAGATCGACGAGGTCTGCGCCGCCGAGGTCATGCGCCAGCTTCCAGGTCGCGGCCTTGTCGATCCACATCAGCGGCGTATGCAATTCGAACTTGCGGGCCATGCCGAGCGACAGCGCGGCCTGCATGGCGCGAATGGTGTCGTCGCGGCAATCGGGATAGCCGGAATAATCGGTCTCGCACATGCCGCCGACGATGTGGGTGATGCCGCGCCGGTAGGCCAGCGCGGCGGCGAAGGTCAGAAACACAAGGTTGCGGCCGGGCACAAAGGTGTTGGGCAGGCCGTCGGCGCCCATCGCAATCGCGACGTCGCGGGTCAGCGCCGTCTCGGAGACCGCGGCCAGCGTCGGGATCGACAGCGTGTGGCTCTCGCCGAGCTTTGCGCCCCAGTCGGGGCTCAGGCCCTTGATGCCATCGAACAGTCGGTCGCGGCAGTCGAGCTCGACGGCATGGCGCTGGCCGTATTCGAAGCCCAGCGTCTCCACGCGCGCGAAGCGGTCGAGCGCCCAGGCGAGGCAAGTGGTAGAATCCTGGCCGCCGGAAAACAGCACCAGCGCGGTTTCGGTCGAGGTTTGTTCGCTCATAGCGAGCGCTTTAGCATCAACAATCCGTTCGGCCAATCGGTGGAAGCCGCCCTGCTCCGCCGGGAACGAGGGAGCCTACGCTCTCGCTGAGGTTGAGGTGATGGGGAGAAGATGGTTTGCTCTGCCGACAACATCCCTTCCCCACAAAAAGGTTTGAGAGTGACGCGCCGGGACCTCACGCGACTTTTCATGAAAGTGTTCGGCTTGCTCATCCTCCTGAGCACGGCGATCGGCCTGCCAACCACCATCTACCGATTTCAGTTGGAGATGCAGGTATGGGCTGCCGCAAGGGTTGTCTATGATTTGTCTTCCATCGTCATGGCCGTAACCTACCAGTTTGGGCCAAGTGCGATCTATGCGGTGCTCGGCCTGATCTTATTTTGGTGGAGCGGCCGCATCGTAGATCGGGCCAGCCTTGCCCCACACGATGACGCCTCGCCGGTAGCGCCTGCCGACTTCAAAAGTATCGAGGTCAGCCTCGTGACCGTGATTGGATTCTATTTCCTTGCGGATGGATTCGCCGAGTTCTGCCGATTCAGTTTCGGCCAGGGCTTGGTCTATTCGCTCGATGGCTCAGCCACGCTCGTGTCAAGTTGGACGGGCGTCACTGGGTTCCAGGTCTCCTTGCTCTTGCAAGTCCTGGCGAAACTGACGATAGGGGCCGCGATCGTGCTGGGTCGCGGCGCAACGGTTGCCGCGCTCCACCAGGCTCGCTATTGGGTACGAAAGTGGCGCGCATGGCCCCACCAGCCAGAGGATCAGGCGCGCTAAGGCCGTTTAGATCGAACCAGATGACAACAGCGCACCGTATTTCACCATGACCCCTTCCCGCGACATTTCCCGCCTCATCGAGATCATGGCGGCATTGCGCAAGCCGGTGACCGGCTGCCCCTGGGACCTCGAGCAAGACTTTTCGACGATCGCGCCCTACACGATCGAGGAAGCCTATGAGGTTGCTGACGCGATCTCCCGCGGCGATCTCGAAGATCTCCGCGACGAACTCGGTGATCTCCTGCTGCAGGTCGTCTATCACGCGCAGATGGCGGAGGAGCAGCAGGCCTTTGCGTTCGGCGACGTGGTCGAGGCGATCACGAAAAAGATGATCCGGCGCCACCCGCATGTCTTCGCCGACAAGGACGGCAATATCCAGCTGGCCGGCGTGAAGAGCGCGTGGGAGCGGATCAAGGCGGAGGAAAAGGCCGAACGCGCTGCACGGCGGCCTCCGGACGAGACTGCGCACAAATCGTTGCTGTCGAGCGTCAAGGCCGGCCTGCCGCCGTTGACGCGGGCCATCGAGCTACAGCGCAAGGCCTCAACAGTCGGCTTCGACTGGAACGACCCGCGCGCGGTGCTGCAGAAGATCCGCGAAGAGGCGGACGAGATCGAGGCGGCGCTCGACCGCAACGACAGAAGCGAGATTGCGGACGAGACCGGCGACCTCATGTTCGCGCTGGTCAACCTCGCCCGCCATGTCGATGCCGATCCTGAGACGGCGTTGCGTGCGACGAATGCAAAGTTCGAGCGGCGCTTTGCCTATATCGAGCGCGCGCTGGAAGCACAGGGCCGGACGCTGGAGCAGGCGTCGCTGGAGGAGATGGACGCGCTGTGGAATGCGGCGAAGGGTGAGGAGAAGCCGGCGTCAGGGGCGCGCGGCACAGCGCATCGCTAGGCCGTTACGCAGGTTCGTGCGGCACGGCGTCGAACCTCGACACCACGATGTCCCGCTTGGTCTCATCGACCCGCACGGTCATGTCGAAACGGCCGTCGTGCAACTCCTTCGCCAGCACCTCGGAATTGCGATGCAGCCACGAGATGCCGGCGCCGTCTGCGGCGTCGATCGAGAGATCGAGCGTGGTGCGCTTTGCGGCCAGCCGTTGCTCGATCGCGGCAAGCAGCTCATCCAGCCCCTCGCCTGACACGGCGGACACCAGCATCGCCGGATGGTCTTCCGGCCTGCGCGCGGCAATGTTCAACAGCTCCTCGCGCTGCTCGGGATCGAAACGGTCGATCTTGTTCCAGACCTCGATGATGCGGCCGGAATCGTCGGGGTTGATGCCGAGCTGACGCAGCACGGCGTCGACGTCGCCCTGCTGGGCCTCGGCGTCCTCATGCGCGATGTCGCGAACATGCAGGATGACGTCGGCCTCCAGCACCTCCTCGAGCGTCGCGCGGAAGGCGGCGACGAGCTGGGTCGGCAAATTGGAGATGAAGCCGACCGTGTCTGACAGCATCGCCTTGCCGCCATGCGGCAGGTTGAGCGCGCGCAGCGTCGGATCCAGCGTCGCGAACAGCATGTCGGCGGCCTGCACGTCGGCACGCGTCAGGCGGTTGAACAGCGTCGACTTGCCGGCATTGGTGTAGCCGACCAGAGCGACGACGCGGTACGGCACGCGCTGGCGGCCGGCGCGGTGCAGCCGCCGCGTTGCCTGCACCTTCTTCAGCTCGCCCTCGAGCTTTGAGATGCGCTCCTGGATCAGGCGGCGATCGGCCTCGATCTGCGTTTCGCCGGGACCGCCCATGAAGCCGAAGCCGCCGCGCTGGCGCTCCAGATGGGTCCAGGAGCGGACGAGGCGCGAACGCTGGTAGTTGAGATGGGCGAGCTCGACCTGGAGCGAACCTTCCTTGGTCTTGGCGCGACGGCCGAAGATTTCGAGGATCAGGCCGGTGCGGTCGAGTACCTTTGCGTTCCAGGCCTTTTCCAGGTTGCGCTGCTGGATCGGCGACAAGGCGCAGTCCATCACCACGAGCTCGGCCTCGTGGCTCTTGATCAGCCCGGTGATCTCCTCGACCTTGCCCTTGCCGATATAGGTCGCGGGCCGGATCTGGCTGACCGGCGCCACGATGGCGTCGGCAATGACGAGATCGATGGCACGCGCGAGCCCCGCGGCTTCTTCAAGCCGCGCTTCGGAGTCTCGGAGGACATGGTTTTCCGATTGCGCGTCGGTGGTGCCGGCGCGCAGTCGCAAATAGGGGCCGATGACGATCACCCGCCCCGTCTGCTTTCCCCCTGCCGACCGCGGACGGTCGGCCTCCCCGCCAAAAGTCCGGGGTTCCAATCAGATCACTCTCAAGCCGGCTGGTCCTCGCCGCCTTCGAACAACTGGATCGGGGCGCCCGGCATGATGGTCGAGATCGCATGCTTGTAGACAAGCTGCGAATGACCGTCGCGCCGAAGCAGCAAACAGAAGTTGTCGAACCAGGTCACGATGCCCTGGAGCTTTACTCCGTTGACCAGAAAGATCGTCAGTGGCGTCTTGGTTTTGCGAACGTGATTAAGGAAGGTGTCTTGTAGGTTTTGTGCGCGGTCTGCCGCCATTGTTGTTATCTCGCTTTGAGTTTCTTTTTATTTGCATCGTCGTAGTTGCACCGTCGCGGCCCTCTTTTGAAACACGAGGCCTCGTCCGGCTGCCGTCCCTCATGAGATCCCCCTCGGAGGGCCGGCAAATACGATTAGAGGACAGGTACGCTTTTTAGGCAAGCCGCTTCGCGCGGCACTCGACATCCTATTTTTTCCGAAAATCTACGGAAAACGATGATTTCCTTCTCTAATTCTGCACTGCGGACGATCAGAACCTGCCTCAACCGACGCCAAGTGCCTTCAACTTCCGGTGTAGTGCCGATCGCTCCATGCCGACGAACTCCGCGGTGCGCGAAATATTCCCGGAAAAGCGGCTGATCTGGGCGATCAGGTAGTCGCGTTCGAACACCTCGCGCGCCTCGCGCAGCGGCAGGCCCATGATGTGCTCGCCGTTATTGCTGGTCGGCATGGCCGGGACCATGGAGCCGACGTCCTGCGGCAACATGTCCGCGGTGATGATCACTTCCGGCCCGCCGGCGGCGAGAATCATGACGCGCTCAACGTTGTTGCGGAGCTGGCGCACATTGCCGGGCCAGACATGCGACTGCAGCACGGCCATCGCGTCCTGGCCGATCTGGCGCTTGGGCAGGCCCGTCGCCACCGAGATCTGGTCCATGAAATAGTCGATCAGCTCCGGAATGTCCTCGCGCCGTTCCGACAGTGCGGGCACGCGGATCGGCACCACCGACAGACGATGATAGAGGTCCTCGCGGAAGTGACCCGCGGCGATCTCTTCCTCGAGATTGCGCGCGGTGGAGGAGATGATGCGGACATCGACCTGCACCTTGGCGGTGCCGCCGACGCGCTGGAAGGATTGCTCGACCAGCACGCGCAGAATCTTGTTCTGGGTCTCGCGCGGCATGTCCGCGATCTCGTCGATGAACAGCGTGCCGCCATGGGCTTCCTCGAGCGCACCCGATTTGCGCGGCTGCTCGCCATTGGATTGCTCGACGCCGAACAGCTCGTGCTCCATGCGCTCGGGCGTGATCGCCGCCGCGTTGATCACCACAAAGGGGCCGTCGGCGCGCCCGGAGGCCGAATGCAGCGTACGTGCAGTCAGCTCCTTGCCGGCACCGGCGGGACCGACGATCAGGATGCGGCTGTTCGCCTTGGCCGCGCGTTCGATGGTCTGGCGCAGCTGGTTCATGCTGGGCGAGCGGCCGGCGAGCTGGCTCGCGGTCGGCGCCAGCTGCTTCAGCTCCCTCACCTCGCGCTTCAGCCGCGAATTCTCCAGCGCCCGCGTTGCCACCAGGATCAGGCGGTCCGCCTTGAACGGCTTCTCGATGAAGTCGTAGGCGCCACGCTTGATCGCCGCGACCGCGGTCTCAATGTTGCCGTGGCCAGAGATCATGACGACCGGCAGGTCGGGATTTTCCTTCTTGACCTGCTCGAGCAGCTGCAGACCGTCGAGCTTGGAGCCCTGCAGCCAGATGTCGAGGAAGACCAGATGCGGCCGGCGATTGGCGATCTCGGCCAGCGCCGAGTCGCTGTCGCGCGCGGTCCTGGTCACGAACCCCTCGTCCTCGAGGATGCCCGCAACGAGATCCCGAATATCGGCCTCATCATCGACAATCAGAATTTCATTTGCCATGGATCGCGCCCGCTCTGTCAGGTGCCTGTTGAGGCTTCGATTTTTGTTGATTCATTAGTCGCTTCACCGGGGTCATTGGTTCCGACGGCCGGCCCATTTGTGACCTCGCCCTTGGAGGCTGCGGCCCCGTCCTTGCCCTCGATCGTGTCCTTGGCATGGCCGGAGACCGCGAACCGCATCCGCATCCACGCGCCGCGCTGGCCCTCGCGGAAATCGGAGGCGTCCTTCAACTCGATGCGGCCGCCATGGTCCTCCAGGACCCGGCCGACGATCGCAAGGCCAAGGCCGGTGCCCTTGGCCCGCGTCGTGACGTAAGGCTCCAGCAGGCGCGAGCGCGCCACCTTGGGCAGGCCGATGCCGTTGTCGATGACGTCGATCAGGACGTCCTCGCCCTCGCGCGAAACCACAACGTCGATGCGGCCCTTGCCACTGTCCAAGCCCCCGTCCTTGCCGAGCTCCTCCGGCGGGACCTGCTCGATCGCCTCGGTGGCGTTCTTGACGATGTTGGTCACGGCCTGCGAGATCAGGCGCCGGTCGAACTGGGCCCGCAGCGGCTCTTCCCTGAACTCGGTCTCGATGTCGAGCTCGGGATGGGCGACCTTCATCAGGAACACAGCCTGGCGCACGGTGTCGACGACGTCCTCGCCTTCCATCACCGGCTTGGGCATCCGCGCAAAGCGCGAGAACTCGTCGACCATGCGCCTGATATCGTCGACCTGGCGCACGATGGTGTCGGTGCACTGTTCGAAGATCGACTTGTCCTTCTCCTCGGTGATGGTCTTGCCGAACTTGCGGCGGATGCGCTCGGCGGAGAGCTGGATCGGCGTCAGCGGGTTCTTGATCTCGTGGGCGATGCGGCGCGCGACGTCGCCCCAGGCCGAGGTGCGCTGCGCCGAGACCAGCTCGGTGATGTCGTCGAGCGTAATGATGTAGCTGTCGCGCGGCTGGCTGGTCTTCTCGGCGCTGACGCGTACCGACAGGTTACGCTCCTGCCCGTCGCGGGTGATGGTGATCTGGCCCTGCACCAGCCGCTGGGTGCCCTCCCGCGCGGTCTGCATCATCTCGTCGAGCTCGGGCAGCACCTCGGACAGCGGATGGCCGAGCGTTTCCGACTCGGCGTGGCCGATCAGCTTCTCGGCGGAGCGGTTCAGGATCCCGACGCTGCCGGAGGCGTCGACCCCGATGATGCCGGCGCTGGCCGAGGACAGCACGGCCTCGATGAAGCGGCGGCGGCTGTCGATGAGGTCGCTGGCATTGACGAGTTCGTCGCGCTGGCTGCGCAATTC
>JAEWBW010000062.1 GCA_023390955.1 Pseudomonadota bacterium | reverse complement strand
GGATGGACGTGGACGTCGTGCCGGCAGCAGGCTCGCTACCGGGTGATTTCGCCTGCGATGTCGCCGTGATCGGATCGGGCATCGCGGGCCTGTCGACCGCCTACGAGCTTATCCAACGCGGCAAGTCGGTGGCGGTGATCGATCGCGGTCCGATCTGCGGCGGCATGACGGCGCGGACATCGGCGCATCTAGCACCGCTCTGCGACGACCTCGTCAGCGAGATGACCAAGATCAAAGGACAGGACGCCACGAAGCTGTTCTGCGATAGCCAGGCGGCCGCGGTCGACCGCATTGAGGAGATCCAGAAGCGCGAGTCTATCGATTGCGACTTCCGCAGGCTCGATGGCTATCTGTTTCAGGGGCGCGACATGCCCGCCGACATCATCGACGAGGAGCGAGAGGCGGTGCGCGCGATCGGCGCGCCCGTGCAGCGGCTGGTCGGCGTGCCCCTGAACGGCTGCGGAAAGCGCCATGTGCTGCGCTATCCCCGGCAGGCGACCTTTCATCCGCGCAAATATCTCGCCGGCGTGGCAAGGGGCTGCCACGACAACGGCGCGAGCTTCTTCAGGGATACCGCGGTCGAGGAGGTCAGCGAGGACGCCGGTACTGTCTCGGTGAAGACGCAGCATGGGACGATCAGGGCGCAGCATGCGGTCGTCGCCACGAACTCATCGATCTCCGACCGGTTTGCGATCCACACCAAGACCGCTCCCTATCGCACTTATGTCATGGCGTTCGAGATCACCCGAGGCGCCCTGCCCGATGCGCTCTATTGGGACACCGAGGATCCCTATCATTACGTTCGTTTGCAGCCCGGCCCCGACCGCATCGACTACGTGCTGGTCGGCGGCGAAGATCACAAGAGCGGACAAGCCGACGACGCCGACGAGCGTTTCGGCAGGCTCGAGGCCTGGGCACGCGAGCTGATACCCAGCCTCGGAAAGGAAACGCATCGCTGGTCGGGCCAGGTGCTCGACACCATCGACTATGCCGGGTTCATCGGCCGCGATCCCGGCGGCACGAACGTCTATGTCGCGATGGGCGATTCCGGCCAAGGCCTCACCCATGGCGTCGCCGGCGCGATGCTGAACACCGCGCTCATTCTCGGCGAGAAGCATCCCTGGGAAGAACTGTATGCGCCGGGCCGTACACCAGTGAAAGCGGCAAAGAACTTTGTCATGGAGAACACGACGGTTCTGAAGAATTTTGCTGAATACATCGCGCCTGGGCAGCTGAGCTCGCTGGACAAACTTGGCCGCGGCCAGGGCGCGATCGTTCGGCGGGGGCTCGAAAAAATCGCCGCTTACCGCGACGAGAGCGGCGAGCTGCATCTGAATTCGGCGGCTTGCAGCCATGTCGGCTGCCATTTGCACTGGAACAGCTTTGAGACCTGCTGGGACTGCCCCTGTCACGGCTCGATGTTCGATGTCGATGGACAGCCAATCAACGCGCCGGCTGTGGGACCACTCGGCACGGTCAAGAAGGCCTAGCGATTACGGCTTCAGCGCCCGCGCGAGATAAAACGCGGTGCGGCTGCGCGGGTGACGTGCGATCTCGGCGGGCGCGCCTGCGGCTACGACCTTGCCGCCCTCGTCGCCGGCGCCCGGCCCGATGTCGATCACCCAGTCGCTCGCGGCGACCACGCTCATATCGTGCTCCACCACGATCACCGTGCTGCCGGACTGAACCAGCCCGTCGAGCTGCGCGATCAGCCGCGCGACGTCGGAGGGGTGGAGGCCCGTGGTCGGCTCGTCCAGCACATAGAGACTGCCCGCGCGCTGGCTGCGCTGCAGCTCGGTCGCGAGCTTGACGCGCTGCGCCTCGCCGCCCGACAGCTCCGTCGCCGGCTGGCCGAGCCTGATATAGCCAAGGCCGACCTGCCGGATCACGTCGAGGGAGCGCGCGATGTGAGCATCCTCGGCGAAGAAGGCATGGGCCGCATCGACGGTCATGCCGAGCACGTCGGCAATGGATTTGCCGTTGAGCTTGATTTGCAGCGTGTCCTTGTTGTAGCGCGCGCCCTGGCATTCCGGACATGGCGCATAGACGCTCGGCAGGAACAGCAGCTCGACGCTGACAAACCCTTCGCCTTGGCATGTCGGGCAGCGGCCCTTCGGCAAGTTGAAGGAGAAGCGGCCGGCATCGTAGCGGCGCTTGCGCGCCTCCTTCGTTTGCGCGAACAGCTTTCGCACGTGATCGAACAGGCCGGTGTAGGTCGCGAGATTGGAGCGGGGCGTGCGCCCGATCGGCTTCTGGTCGACGACGACCAGCCGCCTCACACGATCGATCCCTTCCGTGATAGCGCCGCCCGAGGTTCCGACCGGCGCGCGGTCGAGTGCATCTTCCTCAGTCTCCTCTGCTGCGGCCGGATGTCCGAAATGCGAGGTTAGCACCTCGACCAGGAACTGGCTGACGAGGCTGGACTTGCCGGAGCCGGAGATGCCCGTCACCGCGGTGAGCACGCCGAGGGGAACGTCGACGTCAAGATCGCTGAGATTGTTGCGGGTGACGCCGCGCAGGCGCAGCCATCCCTGCGGCGACCGCCCCTTTTGCTTCGGCGGCGTGGCCGCGCCGAACAGGTGCTTTGCGGTGTGCGATCTCTCGACCGCTTTCAGACCCTCAGTAGGGCCGCTGTAGAGGATCTCGCCACCGTGGACGCCGGCGTCGGGACCGACATCGACGATCCAGTCGGCATGGCGCATGACATCCAGCTCGTGCTCGACGACGAACAGCGAATTGCCGGCCGCCTTCAGCCGGTCGAGCGCCCGGAGCAGCGCCTGCGTATCCGACGGATGCAGGCCGGCCGAGGGCTCGTCGAGCACATAAACGACTCCGAACAGGTTGGAGCGCACCTGGGTGGCCAGACGAAGCCGCTGCAGCTCGCCCGGCGACAGCGTCGGCGTGCTGCGCTCGAGCGTGAGGTAGCCGAGGCCGAGATCCAGAAGCACGCCGAGCCGTCCGGTCAGGTCCTGCGCGATGCGCTGCACCACGATCGCCTTCTCCGGATGCGCGCGCTCGCGCCCGGCTCCACCTTCGCAATAGGGACGCATCAGCTCAGCAAGCTGCTTCAGGGGAATGCGCGCGATGTCGGCGATGTCCATGCCGGCGAACTTGACCGACAGCGCCTCCGGCTTCAGCCGCTTGCCGTGGCAGGCCGAGCATTCCGTGCTCAGCATGAACTGCGCGACGCGCTTCTTCATCATCGCGCTGGTGGTGTTGGCAAAAGTCTCCATGACGTAGCGCCGCGCGCCCGTGAACGTGCCCTGGTAGCTGGGCTCTTCCCTTCGCCGCAGCGCCCGCTGGACCTCCTTCGCGTCATATCCCGCATAGACCGGGACCGTGGGCTGCTCGTCCGTGAACAGGATCCAGTCCCGCTGCTTCTTCGGCAGCTTGCGCCATGGCGTGTCGACGTCGTAGCCGAGCGTGGTGAGGATATCGCGCAGGTTCTGGCCGTGCCACGCGGTCGGCCACGCCGCGACGGCCCGCTCGCGGATGGTGAGGCTGTCGTCCGGCACCATGGAGCGCTCGGTCACGTCATAAACCCGGCCGAGCCCATGACATTTCGGACAGGCGCCTTCCGCCGAGTTGGGCGAGAAGGATTCCGCATAGAGCAGAGGTTGCGACTTCGGATAGTCGCCGGCGCGCGAATAGAGCATGCGCAGCAGATTGGATAGCGTCGTGACGCTGCCAACGCTGGAGCGCGTGGTCGGCGATCCCCGCTGCTGCTGCAGCGCGACCGCCGGCGGCAGGCCCTCGACCTCGTCGACCTCCGGCACCGCCATCTGGTGGAACAGCCGCCTTGCATAGGGCGAGACGGATTCGAGATAGCGCCGCTGCGCTTCCGCGTACAGCGTACCAAATGCCAGCGACGACTTTCCCGACCCGGACACGCCGGTGAAGACCACGAGCGCGTCACGGGGAATGTCGACGTCCACGTCCTTCAGGTTGTGCTCGCGCGCCCCGCGCACGCGGACAAATCCGCGATCGGATGAGCGCATTCCCGTGACCTGCCTGCTGACCTTGTCGTCCATCGCGCGCTGCCGCCTTGGGTTGCAACCGATAACGGGCTCGAAACCGTAACGATCCTCGCACGACGGCCCAGCCTCAGGCACTCCGCCGGCGGGCTGCTTGACGGTGCAGTTCCAGCGACTACTCAGCGTTGAGCGACAACGCATTGAAGTTCTACCCACTACAGGAACGAATTCCATCCAGCGGCGTCTGCGAATTGCTCCCGGTGTCCCTACCCTGTGCCGGTAGCTAACTGAAACGCCGCCCTGGTGCTCGTCTCCTCTTCGCGCGCCGGGGTGGCGGCTTGCGCAGAGCCTTCAGAAAGCCGAGTAGGCGCTTCGGTGCCGAGATGCTCGAGGATTTGCTCAATGCTCTGCGAGGGCTCAGGGCTGTAGCCGCGAGAGGAGGCGCTGCCGATCGAGTTCACGAAGGCGCTGGTCGCGGCGCAACCGCTCAAGTTCGGCTTCGATGCCCGCGGTGTCTTGGTTCTGTTTCCTTAACTCAACGAGATGCGCCTCTAGCTCTGCCAGTTGCCGTTCGCCAGCGATGACCTGTCGTTCGATTTGTCTCAATTCATCCGAGATGGCGTCTCTGTACATTGCGAATAGCTACATCATCACAAACGCGTGCCCTAGAATCAGCGAGCAGATCGCCGGCATCTGATACGGCGTAGCTGCGCACCGCCGCTCCGGCGTGCTGCACCAAGACCGATGTCTTGCGCATCCCGCTCAATCCGCCCCGCTTCCCATAAGCGATCCAACGCCTTCGCGACCTCAAGTGTTTCGCCGCCGCACAGACGCTGGAGCTGAGCAGCTGTCTGCCATTCACCTTCCACGAGCGCCACCAACCGGTCGTCCAGCGTGCCTCGTTGATCTCTTTCCATACTCTCTAAGCGCGGTCCACGCCGCTCCATCTAAACGCGCCACCGACAATACGCAATCAGGTCACGAGTTCCCAATCGGGAAAACTTGGCATCTCAATCCGATGTCAGAATTTGAGGACGGAGCGCAGCCCAAAGACGGTCGCGTACGTTCGACGGCACGATGAAGGATTTCCCGCGCTACGATTGGAGCAGTGCCGTGCTTACCCGACGACAAAAAAGTTAGGAATCCCCACCACGCAAAGCTCCGGGAACCCGTCTTCCGGACGTGGGTTGCCAAGGGCCGAATTTGGCTAGGAGCTAGGAGGGCGCGGTGACGAAGACAGGGTCTGAGCGCAAGAAGCCGGCCGAGAACGACGACCAGGACGGATTTTTGCAACGCCTCGGCCCTGGGCTCATCACCGGCGCTTCTGACGACGATCCCTCCGGCATCGGCACTTACAGTCAGGCTGGCGCTCAACTCGGTTTTGGCATCGGCTGGACGATGCTGATCACTTATCCATTGATGGCCGCAATTCAGGAAATATCCGGCCGCATCGGCCGGGTGACAGGACACGGCATCGCTGGAAACGTCTGCCGCAATTTTCCCGCACCGGTCATATGGTCACTAATCGCGTTGCTCTTCGTCGCCAACACCATCAATGTTGCCGCCGACCTGGGCGCAATGGGCGATGCCCTCAAGCTCCTTATCGGTGGCCCGGGCACGCTCTACGTCGCGGGCTTCGGCGCGATCTCAGTCATCGCGCAAATCTTCTTCAAGTACGAGCGCTACGTGTCGATCTTGAAATGGCTCACGCTGGTATTATTCGCCTACGTGGTCGCCCTTTTCCTCGTAAAGGTGCCGTGGGGCGAGGCCATAAGGGGCTTACTGATCCCGAAGATCCAATGGAGCGGCGCATTCCTGACAACGCTGGTTGCCATCCTCGGGACGACGATCTCGCCCTATCTGTTCATCTGGCAGTCGTCGCAGGAGGCGGAAGAGCAGCGCATTGATCCTCACAAAAAGCCGCTGAAGCATGAGCCTCACAAGGAACAAGAAGAAGTCAAGCGGATCCGGATTGATACATTGGTGGGCATGGCTGTCTCGAACGTCATTGCCATTGCGATCATCATGACAACCGCCGCGACCCTCCACGCGTCCGGCAAAACCGATATCGAATCGTCCGCGCAGGCCGCAGAAGCTCTAAGGCCCGTCGCGGGAGCGTTGGCAGAGCTCATCTTTGCGCTCGGCATCGTCGGCACAGGACTACTAGCGATACCGGTACTCGCCGGCTCGACCGCTTACGCGATCGGTGAAGGCCGAAAATGGCCGGTCGGATTGTCGCGAAAACCCAAGGAAGCCGCCGCCTTCTACGCAGTGCTGGCCCTGTCGGTAGGGCTCGGCGTTGCCCTCAACTTCACGGCGCTCGACCCGATCAAGGCGCTTTACTGGAGCGCCGTGATCAATGGCGTTCTGGCCGCACCGATCATGACCGTCATGATGCTGCTGGTGCGCCGCAAATCGGTCATGGGCGATCTTGTGGTCTCGGGACCGGTTTACTGGCTGGGCTGGATCGCGACAGCCGCGATGGCTATGTGCATTGTCGGGATGGTCTTCTCTATCGGAAGCTGATCAGAATCAGGCGCGATGTGCGATGGCCAACTGCCCTTCCGGCTATGTGGGCCGCGCCGCGTCAGGGATCCAAGCTTGGCGCACTGGACCGACCAATTTTGCAAGACCTGAACCGTAAGCAAGTTGCGCGTAATCTAGAATTGGGAAAAGCTGGCAAGGCGCGACAGGGGTGGCCTACGTATGGATTATCGAGCGTTCACGAACGACAGTCTGACGATGATGTATGAAAGTATTCGCGGAGCGTTGAAATCTGATGACGCTCAAAGGGCTGCCGGCGATGAGCCTCGCTTTCGTATTCGGGAGACCCGCGATTGGAAAGAGCACGCAGCAAATCTGGAGACTGAAATGCTGAACCGAGGGATGTTTTTCGAGGTCATCGATTGGTCCGAAGATCAGGGGCGACTGCCGCTGTAATCGGGTAGCAATTTCTCCCCGACGGGGAGTTCTATTGCGCTGAAGCGTTCGACCGCTTCCGTGCGCTCGAAGGACAAGAGTTAGGTACCCCATTCCCATCAAGCGCGGACCTCCGGCGCCGGCGATTGCAGCGCCCGAGAGAGATTAAGACACCTCCGCGAATGTCTGAGGTCTGAACCCGGTGAGCGAAGTCCAGCCCGACCTGCTTTCCAAGATTGATTTGGTGCTCGAGGAGGCCTGTCGTGAGCTGCCCCATGGTGGCAGTCACGAGGAGAGAAGGCACGTCGCAGAGATCTTGCTGGCGGCTGCGCGTAGCGGACGAAGCACTCTCGGTGAACTCGGTATTATCGCGCGAAAGGCGGTCGCAGAAATCAAGCCTGGCTCTGCCAACCCTGCCTGAAGAAGCGAGCACGGACCGCCCACCGAAGCGACTGCATCAAGGGGCGCGCCAGCCGGCGTCGTCGAGGCCGTGCCAGAGGAACAATCTTGCTGACTGCCGCTTTTTCCCGACTGCATGATGCTGCCGGGCATGTGGTGGAGTGGCGTATGAGTGTCGTGGAGCAGCCTACCAGCAAGCCAGCGGATGTCCAGAAACGGGATCGGCTGAAAGATATTGCCATTGGCGCGACGCTTGGCGCAGCTCTGCTTTTGACGATGGCCGCCTGGATCTACATTTTGCTGCGGATGCTGACGTCAGTCGCTGTCTGGTTGCTTGCCTAGTTCCGCCAGTTCCCGATCCGGACGCCAATCATCTCCCGGTCGAAGCGCCTTCGAGTGCGTGGGGCAAGCCGCTTACATGCGCGAAGCTGATATTTGTTAGGTTTGGCATCAGAACGAATCCGGGTCGCGATAAAACATCCGAAGTCGAAGGGGCAATCGATCGACTCTCAGGAACGCTTGCTTTCGCGCGGCATTTCTTCGTCATCGAACTCTTCTGTCCGTACGTCCTCACCGTACGGATTCTCCAAGGGCCCAGCCGTGCGTCTCGGCTGGGCCTTTTGATTCTATCATTTGGAACTCTCATCACCACACGCGTCTCGGAACGATTGCTCGCTATGCCACTTTATCCCGTGCCTGTTTTGGCAATTTGAAAATCGGAGGAGACACTCATGAAGATTCTGAAGTTGTCTACGGCTGCAGCTGCGCTGCTGGCCGGTACGGCGCTCGCTGTGGCGCAATCGAGCTCGACGGTTGGCACCGGTGGTTCGTCAGCCGGCGGCGGCACCAGCAGCTCGACGGTCGGCACCGGCGGCTCGTCGGCGGGCTCCGGCACGGGCTCCGGGTCGGCCTCAACGCTGGGCACGGGCGGCTCTTCCGCCGGCGGCGGTACCAGCAGCTCGTCCGTCGGTACCGGCGGATCGGCAGCTGGTTCCGGTACGGGCAGTGGTTCGGCCTCGACGCTCGGCACCGGCGGCTCGTCGGCTGGTGGCGGAAAGAGCTCCTCCAGCGTCGGCACCGGTGGTTCTGCAGCCGGCTCCGGCTCCAACTCGGCCTCGACCGTTGGCACCGGCGGCTCGTCCGCCGGCGGCGGCAAGAGCGGTTCGACCGTTGGTGCGGCCGGCTCCTCTGCCGGTCATGCGAGCGACATGGGCATGGAGAAAGGCAAAGGCCACCACAAGGACAAGAACTGACACATTGGCCAACGGAGCGGCGACCACGCCGCTCCGTTCCTCTCTCAAGGAGACACCCTATGAACAGATCAATCGTTGCAATCGCGACATTGGCTTTGATGGGTAGCACTGCCTTGGCCGAAACCACGGAAAAGACCGGCAAGACGGCCTCCGGTGATACGTGTCGCGTGACGGTCGAGAAGCACGCTGATGGCAGCATGACCGCGATCGGCTCATCCGGATCCGGCACAACGGGCTCAACCGCTTCCAGCGGCGCACTGTCGAGCTCCAGCTCCGCAGGAGGATCGTCGGTGCACGTTCAGGCCGGAGGCGGCAACGTGTCCAGCTCATCATCAACCGCCGGCGGTCCAGGTTCGACCAGCGCAAGTACCGTCACCATCAACGGCTGCACGATCTCGACATCGTCGCCATAAGCGAAGGAATTGAAGATGAAAGCATTGATCGCAACGTCGGCCCTGAGCCTGTTGCTTGCAACCGCATCGCCCCTCTTCGCCCAGACTAGCATGACTGGCGGCACCGGCGGATCGGCAGCCGCCGGGGGCACATCGGCGACCACGCTGGGCACCGGCGGCACATCGACATCGGCGACGGGACAGACGGGTTCTTCCATTGCTGCAGGCGGCAGCGCCGCTGCGGCAAACGGCAAGGCGCAAACCGGCACGAGCATGAACAAGGGAAACGGTCCGGTTCTCAATTCCAACGCCCGTGCGCAAGCGCATGAGGGTGGGACATTCAGCCGCTCGCATACCCGGACGAAGGTGAAGGCCGGCCAAGAAGTGGGATCGACGACAAAGACAATGTCGCATACGCCCGGCTCAAAGCCGACGATGTCCACGACGTCGACCAACGTCCGGTAATCTATTTCTCAACAGTTGCTGCCCGCGCTCGCGGGCAGCTTTTTTGTGAGCGACGCGGCTCGCCTTTCAGCGAATAAGTCGATGACCTTGGCGGGACTTCCGCTCGTGCCCCGTTGCCGACCATTGAGCGGTCTTTAGTCATGTCGGCAAGTGACCCGTAGCGGAAGTTGTTGGTTCTAGCTATGATACCTGGGGAAACTAGGTCCTTTGGCGGCCATCCGATGAGTCAGCAAGGACAATGGCAAGTCGGCGGTAGTGCCCCCGAGGTTTACCAACGGGAGCTGGTCCCGGCTGTCTTTGGCGCATGGGCCCCTATTCTGGTTGACCTCGCCCAACCAAAGCCGGGCGAACGCGTAGTCGACATTGCTTGCGGCACCGGAATAATCGCTCGCATCGCCGCGGTGAAGGTCGGCCCAACCGGGGCAGTTGCCGGTATCGATCTCAATCCCGGTATGTTGACTGTCGCCCGATCCCTGGAGGCAGGGAATGACGCTGCACCGATGCAGTGGCACGAAGCCAGTGCTGACAGGTTGCCGTTGCCGGACGACTCCTTCGACATTGCGTATTGTCAGCTCGGCCTTCAATTCTTCGCTGATCGGCTATCTGCATTGCGCGAAATGCGCAGGGTCTTGTCTTCGAAAGGCAGGCTCGCTCTCATGGTATGGTGCGGCATACACGAAAGTCCCGGCTTTAATTCCTTTGCCGAAACACTGGAGCGGAACGTCAGTTCTGCGGCTGCGAGCATTATGCGTGCGCCGTTTGGATTGGCCGATGCTGATGAACTGAATCGGCTTGTCGCCGCTGCGGATTTTCGAGGCATAAGAGTCCAACGGAAGGTCGGCACCGTTGAATTTCCATCAGTCGAACGATTTGTGCTGGGTTACGTCGCAGGTTCGCCACTGGCGGGTCATGTATCGCAAGCGACCGATGCAGCTCGTGAACGTCTGATAATCGATGCCAGGTCGGCTTTGGAGAAATACGTCGGCAATCGCGGGTTGTCGTTTCCAATAGCCGCTCATCTACTCACTGCGAACGTTTAGAAGTCCGCCGCCGCCCGTTAGCTGACGTAACAGTGGGCTCGAGATTAAGTCCGCAAGTGACCCAAAGCTGCCATCGCGACGCCGCGTCGCCATCTTGATTTTGGACTGCGCGTCAGCTTACTTCGACGGCGACCTTGTGCACGGATTAGGACCCATGCCCAACGAAGTTCCGCTTCCCCCTGTGGTAAGGATTTACATCGACACTCAATCGGACTGTGAGCTAGTCGCGCAAAGCCGCCAGGCCGTGCGGCGGTCGCTGCAAATTTTAGCTGAGAGCAGGTCTGTAATCGGCCAGCTTCGTTTTCAGAGCGTGCAAGCGACCAACGATTGCGGACGAAAGCGCTGCCTGACACGCCGCTGGCCGCTTAGCCTCCGCGATGGCGCGGTCAGTTCGTACCATTAGGGCGCGGCGGCCTGTACCACAGCTCCGAGACTAACACAGGCTAGTTTGGTTCCCTAAAGCGCCGCTCGCACGTGCAAAGGCCCTTGGTGAAATGCCCCAAGCATGCCTACATAGAGGCGCCCCGCACTACGTTTGGGAAGTTCTCCGTCGCCTGGAGCTGAGCTTGTCCTCTAACCTGTCGAACCGTGTTGCGACTGGCGAGCACGCCAAAGCCGAGCTCACCGACGAACTGCGCATCATGACGCGGATGCACGAACTCACCGATCGGTTGCTTGCCATTGCAGACTTGTCGACCGGACTGGGCGAAGTGCTCGATGCCGCAATGGACGTCTTCGACAGCGATCGCGGCACGATTCAAATTCTCAACCCGGAAACTGAGACGTTGTCTTATGCGGCATCGCGGGGTTTCGACGAGCAGGCCCTGGCCGGGATTCCGCCGATAGACCGAGACTTCCATTCCACTTGCGCGGCCTGCATCCGAACCGGGGAAAGGGTTGTGGCGGCTGACATCGCCTCAGACCCTCGCTGGGCGGAGCATGCGCCCACGGCCTCTAGCATCGGATATGCCGCGGCCTTCAGTTCGCCGATGAAAACGCGGCGCGACGAACTGCTGGGGGTGCTCACTGTACATTTCGCAAGTTCCTACACACCCAGCGAACGTGAATTGCGATGGGCTAACTTGTTTGCGCGATCGGCAGCTCACCTGGTGGAGCGGGATCGGGCTGAGGCTGCGCTGAGGAAGAGCCGCGAAAGCCAGATTCTCATTCACGAACTGCAGCATCGGACACGAAATCTGCTGACTGTAATCTCGGGCGTTGCCGATCAGACGGTGGCAGCCAGCCGATCGCTGGAAGATTTCGCACAGCGTTTCGAGGAACGCTTGACCGCGCTTGGTCGAGTGCAGTCGCTGCTGTCGCGCGACATTCAGCCGAACGTCACCGTTGGAGACTTGATCCGGCTGGAGCTTACGGCCCTCGGACTGGATCAAGGGAACAAGATCATCCTTCACGAAGGACCGAGCCAGCCCTTGCCGTCCGCAGCCATTCAGTTACTTGCGCTGGCAGTCCACGAGCTTCTCACCAATGCCCTGAAACACGGGTCTCTCCGGCGGCCTAAGGGACTCCTGGAGATTAGCTGGAGCAACATCATGGACGACGGCCGTGACATGCTTCGGCTTGACTGGCGCGAGCGCGGTGCTGAATTGAGCGCCGATGGCCAGACATCAACCCGAGGGTTTGGCCTGGAGCTTCTCGAAGTGCTGTTGCCTTTTGAGCTCGACGCTAGGACATCAGTCGAGTTCACAAGTGATGGCATGCACGTCTCCGTCAATCTTCCGTGCTAATCCTTCTGGCGAATTATCCGACTTTCCATGATCAGGTTCCGACTAGAATTCATCGCATCGAAGATGCGGCGATCTCCAGAGGCTAACGATCCCCCTGGCTTGTCTTGCAACGCTCGCGGACCCGCCGCGATCGCGGCCCGGACTGCATAGACTATATCCTTCGAAGCAAATGGCTTTTGCATGAGCGGCCATTCGCGCCAAGGTTCGGGAAGAGCCTTTACGTCGTAGCCCGTGAGAAACAGTAGTGGGACGTGGCGGGCCACGAGTGCCTCTGCAACACCAAAAGCAAGTTCACCGCGCAGGTCGACGTCCAGCAGAGCGGCGTCGATCTGGCGTGTAGCGCCGATGGCCTCGATTGCCGCTTTGACGGTCGCCACCGGACCGACAATGTCGGCTCCCGCGAACGTCAGGACCCGGGACAACTTCACAGCGATGACACTGGAATCCTCGACAATCAGCAGCTGCCGCCTTCCGAGCGGAAGTTGATCGGTGGAACGAGCGCGGGAGAGGTTCAAATTAAGGCTCCGGAGCCGTTTGCCCATGTAGGGACCACCTCATCCTAGCCCAGTTCGATCCACCGCACTCTTTCTTTTTGAGGTGGAACGCTCAAGGCGTGCGTCGGAGAAATTCCTTCGTTGAGGGCCAAGTGAGGATGGTGGCTGAGACAAACCGCGCTTTCAGCCGACAAAAGGGCTGCATCATGGCCCCTCCGGACTTCCTTTTTCCGTCTATTCACTAGGTCGCAAGACCTTGACGCCCTGTATCTCCCAATATCACGCGAGTAATTGGCGGCCCCCCGGATACTTTCGAGGCAGTGTCGCTGTGTTGTGGGGTGTCATGTCTCCTTCTGGCCTATAGCCGATCTCCAGAGCACGCCGGTTGATGGCCGCTTCTGACCCAAAGCGGAAATCAGAAGTGCGGACTTGCGATCGTCCAAAGTCGCAAGGAAGCGTGACCCGGATCACACAAATCGTCCTTGCCTTTCGGCAGTCTCTGCATACCGTGAGCTTGTTTGTTTCGGGGCTTCGATGGGCGCATTTCGCTGGTTTTTGTTGTTCCTTCTCATTCTAGCGGGATGCGGCGCGGCCCATGCCGAGCGTCGCGTTGCGTTGGTGATTGGCAACTCGGCTTATAAGAGCGTTCCCCGGCTTGCCAACCCGGTTAATGACGCCGCGCTCGTCGGGGGCATGTTCAGGAAGGCTGGCTTCGACAGCGTCGATATCAAGCTGGATGTGAGCGCGGCCGACATGCGCAGGGCACTGCGCGACTTTGCCAACAGGACGCGCGATGCCGAAGTTGCCGTGGTGTACTACGCCGGGCATGGCATCGAGCTTGATGGCAACAACTATTTGGTCCCGACCGATGCGACGCTGGAAACCGACGGCGATGTGCTCGACGAGACGGTGGCGCTGGACCGTGCGCTGTTCGCCGTCGAACCGGCGAAGCAATTGCGGCTCGTCATTCTGGATGCCTGTCGCGACAATCCCTTTGCCAAGACGATGAAGCGCACCGTCGCTGCCCGTGCCATCGGTCGCGGACTTGCCAAGGTGGAGCCGACCAGCCCGAACACCATGATCGCGTTTGCGGCGAAGGCTGGCTCGACGGCTTCGGATGGCGACTCCAGGAACAGTCCGTTTGCGGCGGCTCTCGTCGAACGATTGCCGACACCGGGGCTCGATCTGCGCAAGGCCTTCGGCTTCGTCCGCGACGACGTGCTCAAAAACACAGGCTACAAGCAGGAGCCCTATGTCTACGGTTCGCTTGGTGGCGACGATGTCCCGCTGATCCCGGCCAAGCCAATTGCTGTCGGACCACAACCGAACCCGCAGGATTCCGTCCGCCGGGATTATGAACTGGCGCTGCAGATCGCCACACGAGAGGTCTGGGCGGCCTTCCTGGCGCAGTATCCCGAAGGTTTTTACGCCAGCCTTGCCAAGGGACAGTTGAGCAGGATTGCCGCCGAAGAAGCGCGCACCGCCGCTGCGGACAAGGCCAAACACGCCGAGGATGAGAAGGCCCGCCTAGCGACCGAGCGCGCCAACAAGGCCGAGCAGGATAAGGCCGCCGCGGCGGCTAAGGCAGCCGAGACGGCCAAGCTCGCGGCAGAGAAAGCCAGACAGGCCGAGGAAGCGAAAGCCGCCGCTGCCGAGCAGCGACGCAAGGACGCTGAAGCCGCAGTCGCAAAGGCCGTGGCCGACAAGCTCGCCGCTGAGAAGGCCCTCGCCGACAGGATCGCCGCGGACAAGGCGGCTCGCGAGTTGGCGGCCAAACAAGCGGCAGAGAAGAAGGCGCAGGCCGACGGCGAGCAGAAGATCGCCGCTGTCACTCCAACTGCCACACAGTCCAGCCTGTCTCCGCAGGAGACAGCGAAGCTGGTTCAACTGGAATTGCGCCGGGTGGGATGTCTGGCAACGGCGGCCGATGGCGACTGGAACGCATCGTCGCAGCGGTCCCTAACATTGTTTAACAAGTACGCCGGCACGACATTCGACGCCAAGCTTGCGGGCGCGGATGCGCTCGACGCCATCAAGGCCAAGCCTAGTCGCGTCTGTCCACTGGTGTGCAACCACGGATTCAAGGCAGATGGCAATACTTGCGTGAAGATCGCCTGTCGTACGGGCTATCGCGTCAATGACGACAACGAGTGCGAGAAGGTTCAAGACAAGAAGCCCGTCGCAACTCGGGAAGATGCCAAAAAGCGGGACGCGAATCGCAAGGAGGCTGAGAGCGCGGCCTCTAAGCCAGAAGCTAGGTCGTCGGGACAAATGATCTGCACTACGGCCGGCTGCCGTGCTGTTCGGCCGGGGTGCAGACTGTCGATAGCAGCGTCAGGGCCGGGCACAGGGGGTGCAGCATCAGGAGTGGCGGGACAAGGATTGTCTGTCGAAGTGTGCAATTGATCGCGTAGTAAAGTGATCGACAGCATTCGTGGCTGTAAAGATGCGACAAAATTCAACCGGCCCATCGTGGCTATCGTGATCCTAGGCGTCGACGTGCTCACGTTTCTTCGGGGCAGGAGGGCCTGTTTCGGTTTGACACCCTTAACGAGAACTGGGGCGGTGAACGCCGAGCTTTGTGACGAATAGCACCGGGATTGTACTCGAAAGTCTGCCCAGAGCCATTGCCGGAGTTGCCCGCGTCGCGAAGGGAGGAAGGTGGACTGCGAGGCGACGAAAGGCCGCTTTTGGCCCGTAGCCGACCTTCCGGGCGTTGCCTCTCAAGGTCCGCTTTTGACTCACAGCAGACCTGCCTAGCGTCGCGAGCCGCGGCCGTCCGCGAACCGAACCAATTAGAAAATTGAAATGTCCGTAGTTCTCCGGCCATGAACCGAGTTCGCGGTGCGCCGAGAACACACCAGTTTATTTGCCCGCTCGACCATTCGTCCGACGTGGCCGCATAGAGCAAAAGATCGACCCGGAATCGCAAGACCTTCCGAAGGCGATCCAATAGGCGAGTGTCGCGCGGCCGCCCTTTTGTCTCCGATCCGATTGCGGCTGGTTCGGCTTTCGAGGGGGTCCGGATGAAAGACATGATTACGCATTGGGAGAAACTCCGGGCCGACGCTGCCGAGTGCGCCATGATCAGAGACCTGGCAATCGATAAGGGAAAGCGGGAGCTTTTCGCGCGGTTGGCTGAACATCTGGATGTACTGGCGAACGAGATCGAGCGCGCCATGACGGCCAAGGCGAATAGCTTTTGACGCCACGCTGGCTCGGCACCGAAGTACGGTTGGGCGGCCCCGCCGGACGCATGCTGACAACTATTTCAGCCCAGCTCGGCTCGCCGGTTGACGTTGCAGGACGCCTTGGTAGGCTGAACCCATGGGCATCTTTGGTAGACAGCGCGGCACTCTGGTTCCCGTTCACGCGGACAACGCTGAAACGAGAGATTGGCTCGTCCTCTTGGAAGCAGCCACCATTGTTGGCCAGCAACGCGACAAGCTGCGGGTCGCACTGACCACGCAAGAGCGAAAGCTCGTAAAGAGGCGCAAACTATTCGGCAAGCCGCGGTATTTCCTCGTTATAGACGGCTACGATCCAAGGATACACGCGCTCTATTTCTGTCCCCAGCTCTACAAGAACGAGAATGGCAGCCTGGTCCCGCTCACGGGACCGGAAATCGGACAGTTGATGGCCCAGGCACTTGAGGGCGGTGCAATCGAGAAATCGCCTTGGTATGAGCCCGGCGATGGCACGCCGAAGGACCTCGTGATCAAGGCGGCGCCCAATATGGATCTTGACAGCTTGGTTGTTGATGCGCCCACCCCAAAGGCGAATAAGCCTGCGCCCCTTCGCCCGGTCGTAGTTAGCGAAAAGGACAAGTGACGTTCCGTTGGGAGACTTCATGAGTTGAACCGACGTCGCGCAAGCCGTCGACGGTGCCCCGGATAGAGGAACATCGTTCACGGATGGAGAACAACGGGTATTCCATCCTTGATGACGTAGAGCCTCGTAGAGATCCCGCTCCGATCCATCAATATTGGATTGCAGGTGGGCTTGGCGCAGGCAGGCCATATTCGCTTGCGCGCTTCGCCGCGAGTTTGCGATAGGCCCTTGCCTGCTCGAACAGCTGCATCTGGAACACGGTATCCGGTTCGCTCGCAGCCAGATTTTCGAGCTGCACCGCGCGCTCGAGATACTCCGTCAACAATCTCACCCGCAGGCCCTCCTGCGAGGCGACCCTAGCGCAGCGGCATGCGTGTCACGATGACCATTGTTACCTGCGGAGAACGTCCTCGTCCGACCTGGAGCCTGGCGGCAACCCATCCACCCTACCCCTTGCTCTCGGATCTGATGTGGATCTCAAAGAGCGTCTTGCGCGCGGCGTCGGTAACTTCGACGCTCCAATGCTGGCCCGGCCGGAATCTGCCATCGATATCCCTGAACAGGTCGCTGGCATAGTTGCTCGCCTCTCGCCACGCCGCTTTGTCGTCGGGCAACTCCTCACCTAAATCGTCGGTGCTGGGCTCCACGTGGTGAACGTTGAAAAAATATCTCGGCATGCCAGAAAAAATGCACCACGTGGATTTGAGTTCCAGTCACGGAGCCTCGCGGAACGGCCTCAGGCGCGAGCCGTTCTATCAGCGCTTCGAGCTTTACTTTGCGTAAGGCTAGAAGCAAGCAAGGTAGTCCTGGGCCTCAGGCACTCGCGTCCTGAGGCCCCTTTTTGGCGTTGAACCGCGAGCCTAACTTGATTTTTGTTAGTCGCAATTCCTGTGTGCGGTCTGAACTCTCACAACACCGGAACGTTGACATCAGGGCCTCACGGAGCATTCCGCGATGTCAGCGCAACGCAGGACCAAGCAGGCAGAAAGTCTGGAAACTCGACTTGCCATGGAGGCCGCTCGCCTTCGCGAGGAAGCCATGAAGCTCCAACCTAGCGCAGAGCGCGAGCAACTGTTGCGCAGAGCCCGTCAGTGCGACACGGGGGCGGACATGAGCGAATGGCTGCACTCACCGGGCTTGCAGCCACCAGCCTGACGGCTTTCTTGTAGACTTCACCCTTTCGGAAGCGCCAGCACACCCATCGCTTCGGGCGCTCCGCCTCCCTCGAAATCCGGCCGGACATCGGCGCCGCGCTTGCCGCATGCCTTGCATGTAAAGCGCTGCTCGACATCGGAGAGACGCACATCGTCCGGCCAGCGGTCAGCGCTCAGAGCCACGCTGTGGCTGCATCGGTAGTCGCTGCAGCAGACCAGCACGCCGCGCACGCCCATCCTGCGCATCTCGCCGAAAGTGATCTTTTGCTGTCGCACGCGGACACCGAAGCGAGCCGTACGTCGCGAGTCAAAATATCGATTCCTAGCGGGCCAAAACAGGCACGAGGTACTTGATGTGGACGACTCGCTCTAGCGGCTACAGCATCCCCAACGCCTGCGTGTAGGTCTCCAGGGCACCGCCCGCTGGGATAGACACAGGAGCCGTGGCAGCAATGAAATGTTTGAATGGCTTATGGGGGCTGGTCGTCATCACCCATAGGGTGAACGAAGCTGCGAGGCACACCGCGCCTGCCAGTGTGAGCCCAAGAAAGAAACGCTCCGCCCGATCCATGATACGAACTTCTCGGTTTCCCGCGCGACTAACGTTCAAAAGTGGACCGAGTTTCACCGGATTGCCGTTTTTTCCCTATGGAACTTCTGCCCATTTTGGTACTTAGGAACCTTCGCATTGAGGAGGTTGATTTTGACCGATCAGTGGGAATCTCAGTCAGCCTCGAAACCACCGCCCGTCGCGCCGCTCTGCCCGAATTGTGCACGGCCTGTGCGATTTGCGACCTCGATCTTTGACGTAAAGCGCGACAAGCCGGTCGCGATCTATCGGTGCGATACCTGCCGCGCGGAGGTCTGGCAGTGAAGCTCTGGGGAGGTCGCTCCGTCCTGTTCCAGCTGTCGCTGGTTTGGCTCGCTGCGGTGTCAGCGTTCCTGATCTATACTTTGATGACCTAGGCGCGAAGTCGAGACAATCGGCTTCACTAAAATCAATAGGAACAATGCCCCTGAGTCCCGCTTACCTTGCGCCGGCGGTTCTATCGTCGGTGGGGCGGCTCCGGCTTTGTGCACAGCCCCTAGGCCCGGGCCGGAGCTGCTCCACTACCCACGCCGCACAATCGTCCGATCCATAACTCACCTCAAGCTAAGGTCCCGATCCGACGAGCATCAATGCTTGGTCTCCTGGCAGATAATCTCGACGATTACCGGTTCGTCAGCTTCGCCCAGATCACCCTGGCATTGGCAGGGCATCCCGGCCCCGCACTGGCAGCCGAGATCTTCTGACCAAGCGCGGTTCTGATGGTTCTCGCAAACCCATCCCAAACCAAAGCAGGTTTCGCAGCGAGGGTTGATCAATGGCTCACACCCATCAGCCCTAGCTCTTTTCGTACCGAGGCCGCAGCATTGCCGACCTTGTCGACCGCCTTTCGAAGTTCGTCCTTCGAGACACCGAGCGCCTTCGTCCAGTACTTGACCTCGAAATCCTCGTGCATGTTGATCTTCGAGCGGTCGGGCTGCTCTCGCTTCGTGAGATTATCCATTGCGTTCCCCCATCTCGGGAAGCAACGCTGGCTATCTTTTCACGTTCCTACGTCGGGGGCTGAAGACCGGTCGAGCTGACCCAATCATCGATGTGAGAGGCCGTATCCGCTTGGCGCGCTCGCTTGAGGAGATCGTCGCGGTCAACGCCTGCCGGCATTGTCGCGGCTTTATCGCGCGCTTCCTTCGCGAACGCAGCCAATCTATCCTGAAGAGTATCGGTCTGTTTGAAACGACGCCGCCTCTGCATGGCGCTGCTCCTTTCCATTTCGAGGAAGGCGGGAGCGCTGTGATGGGCGATCTCATCACCGATGTCTGCCGAGGGCCGCGCGGTGATCGCCTATGTTACGCCGTGACCTCGGCGGGCGATACAACATACATCAGCTTTTTAAGAACCCTTTTAGGGCGCTTGCGCGCAACAATCATTCAGACGTGACGTCGGGATATTCGATTTCCGCAGTAAAAGCAGGCTCAACGCAGGTTGCCTTGGGCGTTCTTAGCTACTTACTCAATTTGCTCTTTAGGCTAACCGCCGTGTCCAGCGCCTTGCGAATCTTCGCGGACGTCGAACGATCCCAGCCCGTGCCGACCTTGCCTATGTAGACAAGGTCCTTGCCTTCCCTCTTTCAAGTAGAGCGCAGCGACTGCGATCAGATCTCTCTCGCGTAACGCGCCCACATTAAGTAAGCCTGCCCCCACTCCGGAGCGCTGCCGCAATAATATCCGTAGGTCCTGCCCGTCCCCATCGAACGGAAGCTCATCATCGCCCGGCGATGAGCGCCGGCTTTGACGTACCCCTGCATGCTCTCCTCATCGGTCCAGACGGTCAGGGTGTATACGCCTCGGACATAGCGGGCGGTAACGCCGAGATTACCTGGGCAGCTCCGTGCCTGAGACAGGCAGCGAACGGTCCACCACCAGAACCGGGGCACCTGAAAAGCATTACGCGGCACGAAGCCGGTGATGGAAACAACACGCCGAGCATCTGTCCTCGAAGAAGGAGGAGCAGGCGCCGAAGCGCCTGCTCGCGATCGCGCCTTAGCTCGCCGGCATGAGAACCTGGTTCACCACGTGGATGACGCCGTTGGACTGATTGACATCGGCGATGGTGACCGTTGCGGCACCTCCCTTGGCATCGACGATCATGACCTTGCCGCCGGACTTCTTCACCGTAAGCGGTTCGCCTTCGACCGTCATCAGCCGCTGTCCATCCATCAGCTGCTCCGCGTTCAGCTTGCCGGGAACGACGTGGTACGTCAGGATCTTTGACAGCGTCGCCTTGTTCTCCGGCTTAACCAACGTCGCGACAGTACCTTTCGGCAGCTTGCCGAATGCGGCATTCGTCGGCGCAAACACCGTGAACGGTCCGGGCCCCGAAAGCGTATCAACCAGGCCAGCGGCCTTAACGGCGGCGACCAACGTCGTGTGATCCTTGGAGTTAACCGCGTTGGCGACGATGGTCTTCGTCGGATACATCGCGGCGCCGCCGACCATCACGGTCTTTTCCTTCGCCACCGTCATCGTAGCCGGCGCAACAACGACCATGGCTGCGAGGGCCGCAGAGGCGAGCAGTCGAACGTTCATGTTAGTTCTCCATCCCTGGTCTCAGCCCGACAGCGGGCGACCTTTTCAAGGCCGGCGCGAGCGCACGCGCCGGGGACTCGTGTGGCGATCTAGACCACGCGCATCCAACAGCCAGAACGATGGGTCCATTTGAACGGATCACCATCGCCTTCAATTATTTTCCGACCGCCTTGTGATCCAGCCGACCGATGCTCCGCGTTATGGAGCACGTGGGTGGATTTGTTTGACGTGGGCAATAGCAATGCTTGCAAGAGTTGGAATGTACTTTGCGGTTTGGATACCGTTCGTCCTGGTCGACATCATTTGGCTGAGGACGATGGGCGAACGTCTGTACCGTCCGGTGCTCAGCGACATTCTGCGCAGCGAACCGCAGCTTGGACCGGCGGTCCTTTTTTACGTGATCTACCCGCTCGGGCTTCTGCTCTTTGCGGTGCTCCCGGCTCATGCGTCGGGCGGCGGCTTGCGGGCTGTCCTGCTAGGCCTGCTCTTTGGCTTCTTTACCTATGCGACTTACGACCTCACCAATCAGGCGACCTTGCGGAACTGGTCCCCAGTTCTCACGGTCATTGACGTCCTTTGGGGCTCGGCACTGGCCGGGACCTGCGCGTACCTCGGCTACCTGGCGTCCACTCGTCTCCTCGGCACTGTCTAATGATTTTCTCGCATGGCGGTGATCCAACGCCTGCCGGCGCTCGTTCCGAGTCGTGGAGATAGCCATGGCCACAAGCAACATCATCCCGTTTCCTCAACCCCATCACGGTCTTCAGCCCGAGGAGCTCGCGGAACGGATCCTGGGTTTGTCCGACGAGATAGCCCTGCTCCTCTCAGGCGAAGAGCCAGTGGGTCTCATTGGCATGCTCGTGCGCGTCGAAGAAGCCAGCCTGAAACTCATTGAGCTGGGAGACCTGGTACTACGCGGGGTTGATCGGCTGCGCGCACAGTCGGCTGTGAGTGAACTGCAGGCCACGATTGGTCAGGCTCGCGATCGCTTGAGCTCGTGGAACGCCGACTAGGGCACTCACCAAATTCAGGCCTGATCGAAGCAGATGTCCGGAGCATGATTGCTTCTTAAATACCCCGGCTCCCTATCTGCCCCTGAGCGACAGGCTGATGCGGGTGACGACGTCATCCCAATCACGTTCCTCACTGGCGGGATAGTTGATCAGCACGCAGTGGACGAGACGCGGGGAGAAGTTGCAGCGGTCGTACCACACCTTATCTCCTCTGTAGCTTGAAACGGCGAAGAACCGCGACGTCACGCGTTTGTATTGAATACGCGGGGGAGGACCCTGCTTCTTGAGAAACGTTGCAGGTGAGTCCTTCGATACGTTCGGTGCCGCTTGTATCGTAATGTTGGCTCGTCCGTCTGAAGTGCGGAACCGCTGGCCATAAGCGTCTGGCTTGCCGGCTTGTTCGGTGAAGATGGAAGCAGGAAAATCAACCGACGTGCCAGTCTGCGGAATGGTGAAGGTCGTCCATCGGACAGGCGACGCCGCCCAGGCGGAAGCCGTCGTGAAGAGCGTCGACAGTAAAACGGCAAACAGTCGTCTCATCCATTCTCTCGCTGCTGCAGGCACTTCCGGAGAGAAGCGACCAGTTGCGTGGAGAAGTCGGCAAGAGCGACTACGTTCCTGCCGGTTCGAAACGTAGGTGGATGAGGAGAAAATGCCTGTATTGCCCCGTGGGCCGCTCTTGCCGTTCTCGTCGTGGGCGTACCGGAGGCATTTCCCTTGTTCACATGCACTGGATGCAACGTGCGCACTGCCTGGCCGGCGCCCCGGCGGGCCGCTATTTTTTGGCCTGCGTTTTGAAACTAAGAAAGGGGCCTCCAATGGAGGCCCCTGGATCCCAAACGGTCGTCCCGTTAGTTGTAGTCCGAATACTTGAACTGCGGGAGCGCCTTCAGCTGCTCCTTGTTGCCGCTCATGACGGCGTGATCGGGCACCCAATCGTTCGTATTGCGGTTGGTGGTGTTCGTCGAAGACGCGCCGGTGGTGGTGTCGCGTGCCGTAGTCGTGGTGGTGCTGGTCGAGCTTGTCCGGACAGGCTCTTCGAGGAACTTCAGCTTGTCCATGGAAACGGCGATGTCGTGCTCGCCCATCCCCAGGAAGCCGCCTACTCCGATCACAACCGCGTTGATCTTGCCGCTCTTGTCGACGAGCAGTTCGTTGATGTCACCGAGCTTCTCATTGTTCTCGTTGTAGACGTTCAGGCCCATGAGCTTCGAGGCGCGCCAGTTGCTCTTGAACGCCATCTTCGCGTCGGCGTTGTGAGCGGCGACAGCCGGCGCAGCGCGATCGGCCGGCTGAGTGGATTGCGCGAACGCGGCGCCGCCGACAACGGCAGTGCCAAGCAAAGCGACGGCAAGAATCCTTTTCATAGATCATCTCCTTAAGTGAGCCAGCATCCGTTGGATGTCGCGCTCACAACGTCCATCCTTGCCACTTGTTCCCGGTCAATATTCCGCCGATTCAGATCCTCGATTCGTCGTGTACCGCCGAAACTTTCGAGGAACGCTCTCGGCCAAGCGAAAGCTAGGCAATCCGTATCGAGCTAAGTCCCGAACGCGATGCGCAGACCGATCACGATGGCCGCGGAGAACAGAAACGAAATCGCGAGCAGCGTCCAACCGGGCCTTGTGCTTCCGTTGGCTATGAGTTCGACGAGCATTTTTAAGCTCGTTAACATTCGTCTTTGGGGAGGCGGTGCAGGTAGGCCATTCCGAAGCTGGCAAGCTCTTCGGTGTCACTCTGTCGCTCTTCCGACCTCCTCTGCAGGTGGCGCTCCAGCAGACAGCGCCGGTAGTCCTGCGCGCCGATCTCGGGATTCCGGGCCCGATACACGGTCCAGGCGGTCTCCGCTGCGTTCTTCAGGACGACGTCATCGACCATGTCACTCTCCGGAGACTAACCCTATCGCAGCCAACTCGAGGCAATTAGGAAAGTTTCCTATTTTTCCCGATCAGCGGGCGAGGGATTCAGGTTGCCTTGGTACGTGCTCGCGCTACCCGGGCGGCACGGGCCCCGGCCCCATCCTTGCGTTGGCAACCTTCGGCGAGAAACATTTGCTGTTTCTTCCCGTTGTCGGTGAGGCGTTCGAAACGTGAAAGGATCCCCGATGAAGAAGATTGCAATGTCGGCGCTGCTGGTCGGCGCCCTCGGTCTAGCCTCGGTGGCGACCACCTCTCCTGCCGAAGCCCGCTGGCGAGGCGGATGGGGCGGCTGGGGACCCGGCATCGCCGGCGGCCTGATTGCCGGCGCCGTCATCGGCGGGATTGCCTCCTCTGCATACGGCTGGGAGCCCGGCTATGGTTACTACGGCGGCCCGGGCTACTATCGTGCCGGCTATTATGGCGGTCCTTACGCTTACGACTACGGGTACGATGAACCGTATCGCTGGGGCGGCGGCTACACCACCACCTATTACACGGTGCCGGCTTCCTACGGTTATCGCTATCGCCGCGCCGTCCCTCCGGCCTACGCCTATTATCGCGGATCTTATCCGGTCGTTCGTCATCACTGGCATCGACATCACCGCCACTGGTGAGAGCGGGCGGGCCTGACAAACGAAGGGCCGTCCCGGGAGGGCGGCGGCCCTTTCCTTCGAGCATCGTCAAATTTCGCTCCACCAGGCGAGTCGTGCCGCTCGAAGGCGAGATGTCGGCCGAGTGTCCCCCTTTTGTAGCCTTGCCGAGCCTCGGATGCGGGCCTTCGGTCGGTTGCCCGACGTCCTCGCTCGGTCATTTGAACCATTGCGGTGCTCGCGACGTTCTTCACAACCAGAGGAAGCGAAAGCGTGCCAATGAGGACCAAATCGACATGCGGGTACTGATCGTCGACGACCATCCCGTTGTCGTGACCGGCTGTCGGGCTTTATTCACGGCGGACCCTTCCGTCGAGATCCTAGAGGCTTCCGATGCAAAGGGCGGCCACCGTTCGTACCTGCAGAAGCATCCAGACGTCACCGTGGTTGACGTTGGGCTTCCCGACCTTACCGGCTTCGAGTTGACCCGGCGGATCCGCAGAGATGATCCGGCCGCCAAAATAGTCATGCTCAGCGTGAGTGAGGACCCGGCGTTCGTGATGCGCGCTGTGGAGATGGGCATCCAGGGATATGTTTCAAAGAGCGATGATCCCCGGCTGCTGGCCAAGGCCATTCGGAAGGTTGCAGCCGGGGAGCGCTTCGTCTCACCGCGCCTGGCGGAGGCGACGACATTCGCGAGCGCGGCGATCAAGGCCAGCCCTTTAACGCAGATGACCCCACGCGAACTCGAGATCCTGAGGCTTTTGGGTCGTGGCGACCGCATTTCGGAAGTCGCGTCCGAACTCGGGATCTCCTACAAAACGGTTGCCAACACGACCTCCATGCTGAAGTCCAAGCTGGGCGCTAAAAATCACTCCGACCTGGTGCGGATTGCAGTCGAGATCGATCTGCATCGGTGAGCCGGCTGCGACTCTGTTTTCGGCAAATTTCGCGCGACAGCGACATCCGAGAGAGTTCTGCTCAGCTGTGTTTTAAGAAGCGCGCGCACCAACCCATTATGCCAATTAGGAACACAATCAGCCGAGCGGAGTTAAATCGCCGCTTCTCATATTGTGTTGCGAGGCTGAGCGAAGGAAGCCCATGCGCCGCGTCAGACTGGTGATAGCAGATCGGCGCCCCATTGTTCTGCAGGGTTTTGTATCGCTGCTCGAAGCGCAACCCGACTTTGAAGTGGTCGCGTGCTGTCTTGATGGAGCGAGTTGCCTTGCGGCCATTCGCAGCTTGACGCCTGATGTGGTGTTGCTGGAGGACGGGTTCACGGATGTAACCGCCTCCGACATGCTCGCTGCCGTGGACGACGAAGACCTTTCCTCCCGGCTGGTGTTCTTCACTGCCACTGTCTCCTGCGGCGATCTTGCCAGGGCACTGGCGACCGGTACTTGCAGCGCGATTTCGATGAACGCCAAACCGGAAGCACTGGTGCAGTCCCTGAGGCTGGAGCACCCGGGTTCAGATCTGGCGAGGGTCGGTAACGAAGCCAAGGGAAACGCCTCATTCGGCAATAACGTTCTGGCGGTTCTGACCGTCAACGAGCGGACGATCATGGATCTCGTCGCAGAAGGCTTGTCTGACCGCGAAATTGCTCGGGTGCTCGGTGTCTCTCTGGAGATCGTCAGGATTCATATCGACCACGCGCGACAGAAGCTCGGGAGCAACAGCCGGACCGAGCTCGCCGCGCTGGCGCTGTCGCGTCGTTATGGTGCGATGAGTATCCTGATAGCTGCGATCCTGGCAGCGTTGGACGATTCGCCCGGACACGCCGCAACCGAAAGCTTCACGGTGGCTGCAGACGGCGACACGGGGGTCGTCACCATCAAGATTGGCGGCAGGGAAGCAGCATTAGATAGCACCCCGGCCAGAGGCGCGAGCAAGGACCGCGCTGGCGCCGCAACCGGGACGTCATCCCCGACCGCCAAACTCGTCGACCCCGTGACCGAGATCGCCACGGGCCTATTTGCACAGGCAATACCAAACGCGCCGAGGCTGGGTTCGAGCGGCTACAGCGTTTTCATGGCTGCAGCTTTCGCCGCCTTTATCTACGAACTCGATGGCGCCAACCACGCCGCGCAAGCGTTCGATTTTGGCCATGACATCGTGACGTCATCTACTGCAAGCGACGCCATCGGATTGGCATCCGCACTTCCCGACTTCGCAAATTTCGGCGGCACGGACGTGTACGATGGGGCGTCCGCATTCGAATTCGTTCAAGGCACCCCGGTCGCTACGGGGGGCGGCGAGCTTTATGCCAGTAATGCCCATGCGGAGAATGGTGGCATTGACCGAGAAACTCCTATTCCCCGCGGTTCCGGCACAGTTGATGTTGTCGCGGCAGCCGCGAACGACGCCGCGCATCGTGACTTAACGCAGACCGGCCGGGATGACGGGTCAAATCAGGGGCAATCGCAATCCGACTTGCGATTTTCCGACAACAGCTCCAAAGCCGCTAATCCTGAGGGCGCGGGAGAGGACTTGAATCACGGTCAATCGCAAAAGGCCCTGCATGAGTCCGACAACAGCTCCGGAGCCGCCAAGGGGAACGCCAAGCAGGAGGCCGCGGTAGACGCGTTAAATCACGGTCAATCGCAGAAGGCCCTGCATGAGTCCGACCACAGCTCCGGAGCTGCCAAAGGGCACGGCAAGCAGGAGGCTGCGGGAGACGAGCCAAATCACGGTCAATCGCAGAAGGCCCTGCATGCGTCCGACCACAGCCCCGGGGCCGCCAAAGGGCACGCCAAGCAGGACGCTGCGGGAGACGAGCTAAATCACGGTCAATCGCAGAAGACCCTGGATGAGTCTGACCACAGCTCCGGAGCTGCCAAGGGGCACGCCAAGCAGGAGGCTGCGGGAGACGGGTTAAATCACGATCAATCGCAGAAGGCCCTGCATGAGTCTGACCACAGCTCCGGAGCTGCCAACGGGCACGCCAAGCAGGGGGCCGCGGGAGATCGGGCCGAATCAACGCCTGACACCGAACTTAGCGATTCCTTTCATTTCAGGCGTGGCGCCGATAATACGTCTTTAGAAATGTATGACCTTCAGAAACTGAGCCACGGGAATGAAAAAAACCATGGCGATGGTCAGCATGCTTTTGCAGGCGGGGGGCCTGAGCCGGTTCAGGACGCTAACGGGATTGAGATTTCAGATGCGCACCAAACTCATTCCTGGCACGCCGCTCTCCATGCAGCTCACGATTTGATCGTGTAGCAAATTACTGAACTTGTTCGATCATGCCAGCGAAGAATGGCGAACCGCCGCTACAGAGCACTCCTCTGATCGAGGTCGGACAGAAAGAAGCGAAGCCCTGGCCTGTCGCATAGCGCACCTCGCGTGAATCATGAGGTATCGGTGATGGCGCCGATATCGGCGCCATCCGAGAGGACGGCCAAGCTGGCGCGCTCGTTCGAGCGTTTACGCACGCCAAGGGCGTCTGGCGCCGGGCTCGAACGCGACCTAGCCAGCGCGTTGCATTAAAGGCGACAGGTTGTCGCCTCCGCCGACCATCCAGTCCTCGATACCTTCCTCGTCGTCCTCGACGTCAAGCCACCGACCGCGCCGGCGGGTTGGGCTGGATGTCTGATTAAGCCAAGTTCTGGTGCGGCGCATTGATGAATGTTCTCCAAGCAATGAACCTGAAGCGCTTGGTAGTGTTCCTATGCAGGTGCGTGCTGAGATGCGAAGCTTCCGCGGCCAAAATTTGAGAACCGGCCCCGCCTCTGCTCGCCCCCGTTTGGGCAATAAGAGTTGGCCTTACGCGACGAACGATAGCCCTCCTGTGTCACCGCTGAAAGACGACCCCGTGGCAAGTGTCAGCGCCGGTTTTGGGCAAGACGCCAGCGCGCGCCAAGAAACTTTTTTCAGGCGGGTGCGACTGTAGGAGGGATGGTCGCGACAGCACGCCAAGGGGCGATGCGGAGCTATGCTGTGCCGGCCGCTCTCTCTTCGTGGTCGGCGAATATAAGATCCAGCCACTTGCCGGTCAGTACACCGACTCACCGGTAAAATGACCGGTAACTACCGTGCGATAAGGGTCGAAGACGACTTGGCTTCCCAAAACGGGGAACCTCACCCGCTGGCTTTGTTGGCCAGGATGTCGTCGACGCAAGACGGCTCCAACGCGTGAGCCATCGTCACCCGCGACTTAGGGCCGGATGGCCTCGAGTGGCCGCCCCCTATACGATCCGCCACCTCGCGTTCGCGGCTTGGAAGGCTCACTGTCTCACAAGTGGCCAACCGAGGCTGAGCGTCTCGAAGCGCTCGCTACCATCGCAGCCCTAATGGGACATGGGAGCGACGCCATCGCAAGCCGTCACTACGCAAGGGCGAATGCCGGAGGGAATTCATCGTGCCGTCCGCCGACCCGGATCAGATCGCCCGCATCAGGCGCGTCATCGAATTGGTTCGAGAAGCTCGTCGCTGAGGTCCTTGAGCAACCCCCTCGCCGCCATGACGGAACACGACACCGTGCGCCTGGAGGGCATCGCGCATTTTCTGAAAGTCGCGATTTTGAGTGGGTTGGCGCGCAAGGTCGGCAACCACAATGGAGTACTCCAGATGGAGAAAAGTGGCGATCACGCTGATGCGCGGAGTAAGGGTACGGCCGCGGTCGTAACAACTTCACGGAATATGCTGGGCGACAATGTAAACTGATGGCTCTATAGCATCCGAGGAACGATCTGCATCCAGCCGCGTCAGAGGAATGCTTCCGGTGGCCCCACCCTGTGCCGGCGGCTAACTGATCGCCGCCCTGGTGCTCGTGTCCTCTTCGGGCGCCAGGGTGGCGGTTTGCGGGGCCATAGAACCGAGTGCGGCGCTCGATTTGAGATGCGACTGGAGGCTTCTCCCAAGGCCTCAGCGAACGCTCAGGGTTGTAGCCGCGAAAGGAGGCGCTGCCGGTCGTGCTCGCGAAGGCGCTGATCGCAGCGTAAGCGTTCAAGCTCGGATTCAGCGCCCGTAATATCCTTGTTCTGTTTCTTTAACTCAACGAGACGCGCCTCAAGCTCCGCAAGTTGCCGTTCTCCCACAATGACCTGTCGCTCAATTTGTCTCAATTCATCGGAGATGGCGTCTCTGTACATTGCGGCCTCACTGGGCCCCGGGCTACCGACGCAGCCAACAAGTGCCGGACAATGGCGTGCCGCCTCTCTCCTCGAATCCACCTGCCCAAACAGGTCAGAAGATATCCGCGGGTCCCGGCTCGGCGTTCCAAGAGAAGGGCCCCAGCAACTGGGAGGATAGCTGGAGCCCTTTCAACAGGTGGAGTGTCTGTCTGACGAAACAGACGCAACGCTAAGCACTACCCCATCAGGTAGGTCCAAATTTACCAATAAGCAGGAAGGTTGATCGCCAGGGCGATGAGCTGAAGTCGACCGCTTGCTCCGTTAGAGCACTAACAAAAGTGGAGATGCGATCAGTGCCGCGACACTTCTCCGCGGCCTAGGTGACGTTCTCCATCTAACTAACTTCTGTTAGCGACAGCCACCTCGCCGCCGCCTATGGAGCAACAAAGCATGAGGTTTGTCGATGCGGCGTATTGTGGCTGAACCTTGGACTTCCAATGACATTGAAACCCTTAAAGCGTTCATTATACGCGGCGCCTCTCCCCTGCGCAGCGCCGTCGCGCTGAAGCGGTCCACGGACTCCATTCGAACGAAAGCGCGCGAATTGGGCACACCATTCCCTTCCCAAGTGGATTGAAGCGCAAGCGGCTAGAGCGGGAGGCAGCGGCCCGCGCTGCTTTGGGGCTACCACCGGAGTGAATTGGGTGCAGCCGTGAGCGACGTTGATCGGCGTGTCCTTGCCAAAATCGAGCTTGTGCTCGAAGAGGCCTGCCGCGAACTGGTTGACGGAGGCAGCCATGCCGAGCGGAAGAGCGTAGCAGAACTCCTGCTCAAGGCCCCACGTCGCGGTCAGACCACCCTCGGCGAACTCGGCATCATCGCCCGAAAGGAAGTCGCCCAAATAAAGGCTGGCACAGGCTCCCTCTGAAACGGGGCCCGCACGTCGTACCTGGCTTTTTTGGCACCCCTCGCCGTTTGATGCGTACGCGGACAGGTCGCCACTGTCCCAAGATCATTCAGGTCTAGGTGCTCGCTTTATGGACTCGAAAGCTTGCCCCGGTACTCAGCGATGGAACGCGAATTTCACGCTACCAAAAGTGCGCCCATATTAACCGGCAAGAACCGCCTTAACCGGGTGGATGACGGGCACCGGTTCGAAGAGTTGCACGCCCAAATATAACGCTACCCGAAACTGTTGAACAAGAGCGCACCGTTCACCCGCCCACT
Source organism: Pseudomonadota bacterium (assembly GCA_023390955.1). Lineage (GTDB taxonomy): Bacteria > Pseudomonadota > Alphaproteobacteria > Rhizobiales > Xanthobacteraceae > Bradyrhizobium. The sequence goes on along the minus strand of JAEWBW010000062.1, from coordinate 1,151 downwards.
TGCGGGATGCCACGCAAGCAAGCAGACGGGATCGACCATCATCTCACTTGGTCGAGATGATGGAGGAAATCTTTCAGCATCGCGCGGGCGATCTCTTCCGGTGTTGGGCGTCGTAGTAGCCGAAGGATGCGCGCGATCATGCTCGTTCGCGGCGGCAGATGCTGCGGGCTAAGGACGATCACGAACTCCCTGCAAGATTCACAAACGAATATTTTGTCGCGAGGGGTCATTGGCTTGGGGCAATGTGGGCACGTCATGGCGCCATGAACTCCTCATTGAAATCAAAGTTCCGACATCCGGATGTGCCGGCCAAGCGTTTTCGTCGACGATCATGTCGGCGGCTATGTTTGCTCACCCGCCCTCTGCAGCAGGTCTAGTTTTGCTGTCCGGCGGAATGCGCGGCCACTTGCCGGATACGGCAAAAACTTGTGCGGGCGTTCCCGCGAAAGGTTTATCTGCTCAACGTCGCCTTGTTTGTCTCAAAGGACGTGTCCGTAATCGGAGCTTGCCCGCTCTCGGAGAGCGCGTGCCGGTCGGCAACGCGACCAAACAGTTTCGCTTTCGCAAAAGCTCATTCGACATTTCAGCCAACGACTATAGAGCAGACCAACATTTGTTAAGCGCAAAGCGTTCGCCGTTCTCGCTCTCGGGCGTGTGCGCTCCCGCGTCCGCTTGCCGCAGTTCCGCCTCCCCCGCTCGCTGCGAGACTTGATCACGGCTGCGCAAGCTTTTGATTTTCCTTCGACTTCGGATTATTTGAAACAGAGAACATGCCGTTGGAACTCGTTTCAGCATGCCAGTGGGAAATTACGGCAGCCGTTGTGGCGTCTCGGTGACATGTCGAGCGCGACTCATGAGCTATATCGCATCACGACCGTTCGCATTCCGTGCCTGGAAATTGGGGTAAACAATGAAAAAACTCATCGTCGCCGCTACTGCTTTCTTCCTTGGAACCGTCGGCGCGTCTGCCGCCGATATGGCCGCCCGCCCCTACACGAAGGCTCCTCCCGCACCTGTCGTCGCCGTTTACAACTGGACCGGCTTCTACATCGGTGCACAGGTCGGTTACGCCTGGGGCGATAACAGCACCCGTGAATTCGGCACCGTGTCGGGACTTCCCACCGGCTTCGTCCAGGGCTTCAACGCTAATG
>JAEWBW010000040.1 GCA_023390955.1 Pseudomonadota bacterium | reverse complement strand
GGCGGCGCGACAGGTCGGTCGGGCGGATCGCTTCGTGCGCTTCCTGGGCGTTCTTGGCCTTGGCCTGGTACTGGCGCGGGGCGTCCGGCACATAGGCGTTGCCGTAATCCTCGCCGATCACCTTGCGGGCCTGGGTGATCGCGGACGGGTCGATCTGCACGCCGTCCGTACGCATATAAGTAATGAGTCCGGTGGTCTCGCCGCCGATGTCGATGCCTTCATAGAGGCGCTGGGCGATCCGCATCGTGTGCGCGGGCGCAAAGCCGTATTTGCGGCTGGCTTCCTGCTGCAGCGTCGAGGTGGTGAAGGGCGCCTGTGGATTGCGCCGGGCGGGTTTTGCGTCGACCGAGGTGACGGCGAAGGCGGCCGTCTCCAGCGCCTTCTTGAAGTCTTCGGCTTCCGCGCCGGTGCCGATATCGAGCCGCTGGATCTTCTTGCCGTCGGCGCCGACGAGGCGGGCCTCGAATGCGTCGCCGCGCGGGGTCAGCAGGGTTGCGATCAGCGACCAGTATTCGCGCGCCACGAACTTTTCGATCTCGAGCTCGCGGTCGCAGACGAGGCGCAGCGCCACCGACTGCACCCGGCCGGCCGAGCGGGCGCCCGGCAGCTTGCGCCACAGCACGGGGGAGAGGGTGAAGCCGACCAGATAGTCCAGCGCGCGGCGCGCCATATAGGCGTCGACCAGCGCGCCGTCGATCTGGCGCGGATGCTTCATCGCGTCCGTGACGGCCTGCTTGGTGATGGCGTTGAACACCACGCGCTCGATCTTCTGGTCCTTGAGCGCGCGCTTTTCCTTCAGCACCTCCAGCACGTGCCAGGAGATGGCCTCGCCCTCGCGATCAGGGTCGGTCGCCAGAATGAGGCGGTCGGCGCCCTTGAGCGACTTGGCTATATCGTTGAGCCGGCCGGCCGCCTTGGGGTCGACCTCCCAGATCATCTTGAAATTCGCGTCCGGATCGACCGATCCGTTCTTCGCCGGGAGGTCGCGGACATGGCCGAACGAGGCCAGAACCTCGTAGGACGAGCCCAAATACTTATTGATCGTCTTGGCTTTCGCCGGCGACTCCACAATGACGATATTCATGTAGTTCCAGGTACTTAGGGGAGAAATTCAGGCCGGATTCGAAGAGATTCGGGTCGGCCATTTCGACCCGAACATGGGTGGTGAGGCCGCCCCTGTCAAATCAGGGGCTGCAGAAAGGTCCTCAAAGCGGCAAAGTTTCATATCGAAAAAGTTGTAAAATACCGCCTTGGAGTTGCGGTCGAGGTGGGCGTACAGTCCCCCCGGGGCATGGATTCGGATGGGGTCTGGTGACAAAGCCAGCGAGGAAACGGTCGCGCGCAGCGACGGCCGCGCGGGATGGCGCGCGTAACGACGAGCCGGGCGAGGGCGGCGCCGATGAGGCGGTCGCCTTCATTGCCGAGCAGGTGACGGCCTTGCGCAAGCTCGCCGAGCGCCACAAGCTCGACGTGCTGCATTATCTCCTCGGCATGACCAAGCTGGAGGCGGACGAACACCTGCAGCTCCGGAGCAAGCGCAAGCTGTCGTGAGGGTGTGAAGGCAGCCAGCGTGCCGCTCTCCAACCCGTCATCCTGAGGTGCCGGAGCGTAGAGGTGGCCTCGAAGGATGAACGGCCGAGATGCAGCCGGGCCATCGCCCTTCGAGGCTCGTCCTGCTTTGCAGGTCGAGCGCCTCAGTATGACGGGTCCGATGGCAGTGCGCCGCTCCAGCCTCGTCATTTCGAGCGCAGCGAAGCAATCCAGAATACCACCGCGGATGAATTCTGGATTGCTTCTTTGCTCCTCGCAATGACGGGTGCGGCTTGTCCGGGCTATGCTATCTATCGATCATGAAACCGATCGAGTGGGGGCCTGCGGTCCAGCTCCGCAGCGACGTTCGCAACCTCGTCATCGCGGGGACGCTGATCGTCGGACTGATCGTCTGGTTCATGATGGCCGGCAAGACCGACCGGGTCGTTTATCGCGGCGTCGACCAGACCCTTGCAGCCGATAGCCTGGTCCATCTCAACACCGAGCCTTCAGGCAATTACGTCATCGAGCGGAATGCGATCTTTGTCGCCATGAAGGTCGGCTGTCGCTACGACCTCAATTACGACGTCACGCTCGGCCGCCACCAGCGCGACGGCCGCACAAAGAACGTTCGCAGTGCCACGCTCGTCGGCTGCTAGCTCGACCTGACAAGGCCTATTCGTCTTCCGGATTCGGAGGAGGTATTGTGATCGGTCCCTGAAGCTCGGTGACGGGAAAGCTGCCCGACCTGAGATCGCCATCCCAATCGGTCCATGAGCAATCGGCCTGATCGCCATGGATCCGAAGAATGCTCATCAGCGGTCCGCCCGAGCGAACATGAACCAGATCGCCATCATGGAATTGCACCGCCGGGCGGTCCTGCATTGCGTAGTTTGACGCAGGCTCTGCGAGAGCTGGACCCGCCTGGCAGAGCCCGATCATCGCAAGAGCGATCGCGGCCACGGTGAACCTGTTGAAAATTGCCATTGAGATGTCCTTTCGATTTGGCGGTGACCGCCACGCGCGAAGTGAGATCTCGGCACCCGACACCCAAGGCATGATCAACGCCCCGTGAAGCTCACGGGCTTATGCGTCGGGCGTTTTCATAACGAGCGGCGCCTGCAACGAGGTTTCGGCTGGTTTCGATCAAGGCACTCACCGGGCGTGCCTTGTTTCTGCTCATGGCTGGACCGATCCGGCCTGCACGCTGTCGCACGTCGCCCTTGACAATCTATCAAGTGATATATTTCTATCAATTGATAGATATATGGGAGGAACCGATGAGCTTCGAGCAGGAATACCCGCAAGGCTGGGCACGCGCCCGCGCGCAGGCAGCCGTGATCCCGGCCATCTACGAGCGCATCGATTTTGGCCGGATGCCTGAGCGGTTTTCTGTCGAGCCCGGCGCCGAGACCGCGATGCGGGGCAATATGCGCAGCCGCCGCGACGCCTTCCTGGCCGACAAGCAGCGCGTGGCGATGATCGCCGCCTACACCATGACCGGCGACGTGATCGCCGACGCCTATGCGGCCCTGATGCCGAAATACGGCTTTCGCGGCCTCGTGACGATGCTCGATAACGCCTGCCGCGGCGGCGTGGCCTCCGTGCCGGACGCGCCCGCGGAGTTGAAGGCCTTCATCGCCGACATGGAGCGCAAGCCGAATTGGGTCGACATGACCCTCGTCAACGAGGGCGCGCGTCTTGAACGCAATGCCATGGCCAACATCGCCCCTTACGCCATTCGTGGCGCATTGCTCGCGACCTTCCTCAACAAATACTCCGCGCTGCCGATGGCCCTGACGGGAACGCTGACCGATGCCCTGGCGGCCAAGCGGACTTTTGAGACCGCAACCTTCTTCACGCTGACGGTGATGCCCGGCGCGCTCGAACGCCACGGTGATGGCTTCAAGGCGGCCGCGATGGTGCGCCTGATGCACTCGATGGTCCGCTTCAACGTGATGCGGCGTCCGGGCAGCTGGGACGTCGCGGTCTACGGCCTGCCGATCCCGCAGGTCGACCAGATGCCGGCCGGCCTGATCGGATCGTTCCTGCTGGCGTCCAAGGCGCTGAAGGAAGGCAGAAGCGAGTTCAACGCGGAGGAGAGGGCGCGCGTCGAGCTGGCGCGCTACCGCTGCTTCCTGCTTGGCTTGCCTGAGGATCTGCTCGGCGACACGCCGCGAAAAATCGTCGACCTGATGGCGACGCGCCACGCGACGCTGCGGGCCGGCTTCGACGAAAAATGCGGCGCGCTGGTGCGCGGCGCCATGTCGGCGGAGCTGTCGAAGGAAACCGGTCTGCTCGGCCGGATCCGGCAGACGATGGAGCGCAGCTTCTCGAAAGCCTATCTCGTCAACAATTTCCTCGACGGGCAAACCCAGAAGGCCGCGGCCATGGGTGTGACCTACTCCGGCAAGGACAAGCTCGTTGCGCTGCTGACGGCGTCGTTCCTGTTTCCCCGGCTGCGCCTTTATGCGCTCGCGCTCCGGCTTCCGGTGCTGCGCGACATCGCCGACCGCAGGCTGGTCGCCAAGCTCGACCGGCTGCTCGCCTCCTATGGCCATGCCGACTTCGTCTCGGACGGCGAGGCCTATCGTCCAGCTCACACTTGAGGCGGGCGGTGAGGAGCGTTCATTGGCGAAGCCGGGCGAGCTTGTCTCGCCGCAGCGGTTGTGCTGATAAATCGGCATGACCGCTCGCAGCGCTGCACCAACCCCGCGTCAAACCGGCTACGCCAAGGGCGATGAGACGCGCCGCACCATTTTGAAGGCGGCGCTGGCCGAGTTCGGCGATCACGGCTTCAATGCCGCCACCACGCGCGGCATCGCGACCCGGGCCAATGTCACGCTGCCCTCGCTCTCCTATTACTTCGGCAACAAGGAGGGGGTGTATCGGGCCTGCGCGCAGGAGATCGTCGATCGCTATGTCGAGGCCATGGCCGCGACGGCGGGAACGGCGATGTCCGGGTCGAAAGCCGTGTCGCGGGACTCCTGCGCGATCGAGCTGCGCCAGGTCGTTCGCCGGCTGGCGCAATTCGTCGCCGGCTCCGACGACTCCCGCGCCTGGTCTGCGTTCGTGAGCCGGGAGATGCAGGAGCAGGGGCCTGCCTTCGAAATCCTCTATCGCCGACTGTGGGCTCCCGGCCTGCAACTGCTCGCGCGTCTCATCTCGGGCGCGAAGGGCGCACGGGACGTGCGTGACGAGGACAAGCTCGACGCCCTCATGCTGGTGTCCAGCCTCGTCGCCTTCCAATCCGGGCGCGCCGTATCGCTGCGCATGATGACCTGGCGGAAACTGGATGATCGCGCGCTCGATCAGCTTCTTGCCGCAGCTGACCGGCTGGTGGACGGCGTGATTGGCAAAAGTCGCCTAAACGATAGCACGCGATGATTCGCGCATCCCTTGAACCAATCCATCTACGATGACTCTTATCTTGGCCGGCAGGGCTTTTGTGCGCGGCCAAAGTATGCTGATCGGGACCTCGCCGCCTGACATTCCATCCAGGATGGTCTGCAGTCGTCCCTCTCGAATGTCATCTTGAACCATCCATTGGGGAAGCTGCGCCAGCCCGTGTCCAGCTCTCACTGCCCTGTGCACCGTCTCGAAATCTTGGAATTCATGTTTCACAGAGACAACATGCCGCGCGATTGAGCCATCCGGCTGCTTCAGCAACCATGCGACGCGATTTCCTTGCCGTCGTCCAACGATGCAATCGTGAGCCTCAATCTCGGATACCGAACGGGGAATCCCTCGTCTTGCGAGATAGCCGGGCGCTCCAACGATCACCACGTGTTGCACGCCAATCTGACGAGCGACCAAGTCAGCCGAGTCGTCGAGGTTGGCGATGCGCACTGCGAGGTCGATGTTTTCGCTAACGACGTCGACGTTCCGGTCTGTGAAGCTCACGTTGAGTTGCAGCGCCGGATAGCGTTCAGCGACTTCGAGCAGCACTGGCATCACATACAGGCGCCCGAACGCCGTCGGCAGGTCGATCCGTACTTGGCCGCCCGGCATGTCCCGAGCGAGGTTGAGTGCGCTCTCGCCGCGATCGAGTTCGGCAAGTGCCGCGGCGCAATGCTCGAGCCAGGCCTCTCCCGCAGGCGTCAAGGTCAGACGGCGTGTCGTCCGGTGCAGCAGCTTGGACCCTAATCGGGCCTCAAGCCGCGACACTGCCCGTCCTACTGCGGATTTGGTCGCGCCAAGCTCTGCAGCCACGGCCGTGAAACTACCCAATCGCGCCACGGCGACGAACTCTGCAATGCCATCAAAACGGGTGTCCATGGGACTGATTGTAGCGCTGACAGCTACAGTGTGTCGAGTTTGAGGTGGCTAATGAGCTTCTCAAGAGGGATTAATTCATCCGCAGCACCAAACCTGGTCTAACCAATGGAGCTGTCTAATGCCCTCTCTATTCGATCCCTCTGCTCTAGGCCCGATCAACCTCAGGAACCGCATCGTCATGCCGCCCATGACCCGCACGCGAACGTCCGAGGGCGAACATCCGGGTGATGGAGACGTCCCGAATGCGCTGATGGCGACCTACTACGGACAGCGGGCCAGCGCCGGCCTGATCATTGCCGAGGCCACCGACGTCGATCCGTCCGGACACGGTTACGCGAGGACACCCGGCATCCACTCGGAAGCCCAAATGCAGGGCTGGCGCCTGGTGACCGATGAGGTCCACCGTCAAGGCGGCACGATCTTTCTGCAGTTGTGGCACGTCGGCAGGATGGCCCATTCCTCCATTCTGCCGCACGGCCAGGTCCCGGTGGGCGCGACCGGGCAACGGGCAGAGGGCTCGTCGGTGTTTGCTCACGGACCGGACGGACGGTTGGGCTATATGCCTGCAGAGACGCCCAGGGCGCTGACCACGCATGAGGTGTCGGAGATGGTTGGCACCTTCGCCAAGGCCGCCGCCAATGCACGGCGTGTCGGTTTCGATGGTGTCGAGCTCCATGCGGCCAACGGCTATCTGTTCGAGCAGTTCATGAACTCCGTGCTCAATACGCGCGCCGACCGCTACGGCGGAAGCAGCATGGAAAATCGGACGCGCTTCCTGATGGAAGTCGTCGATGCGGTGGTGGCCGAATTTGGTCCGGGACGCGTGGGTGTTCGCCTCTCTCCGTTCGGCAAGTACAATTCCATGCCGTCAGAGCCGCTTGTCGAGGAGACGCTTCTGTACCTTGCAGAGCAATTGGGGCGCCGCGGGGTTGCGTACATCCACTTGCTCTATGAGCTGCTGCCCGAAGGAAACATGGAGACCGCGCAATTCAAGCCGCGGTACCTCGACCACGCTCTGCTTGCCAAGGCTCGGGCCGTGTTTCCCGGCGCCTTCATCTGGTGCGGCGGCTTCATCGATCGCGCCCGCGCCCAGGCTGCGCTCGACAGCGGGCTGGTGGACTTAATTGCCTTCGGCAGATCCTATATTGCGAATCCAGACCTGCCCGAGCGTCTCATGAACGGCTGGCCGTTAGCCGTAGCAGACCGATCCGCTTATTACACGCGACGCGGCGAGGTGGGTTTCACGGACTTCCCCAGGTACCAAGCCGACCGCGCTGCACGTCGCGCGGGGTAATCTCGCGGCGGAGACGCGTGGACCTTTCGCAGCATCTTTGGACGCTCGCTAAAGCACGTCACCTCACTCGGCGTGGCCGAGAAGCCGGGTGAAGCTGCAAGCGTCCAATCGGTCCGACATCGTTGACGCAATCTGTGTCGCCAAGCTGCGAATCTCCACGCGGGCAGATGTCAGGCATTCCCAAGGAGAAGTACAATGGCCTTGAAGAATATTGGGGTGTTCCTCGACGCGACCGCTGAAGGTGAAGAGCGGCTCGAATATGCAGCTGCACTTGCCTGCCGATGCGGCGCACACCTTGCCGGCATTTATGTCGCATCTGCCGTTCGCCCGGAGCGTCGTTCCGACTACTATGTCGTTGGCACGAAGGCGATCCGGGCCTGTCTTGACTGGGAAAAATCGGCCGACGAACTTGCGACCACTCTTGTTCGTCGGCGCTTCGAGGCGGCTTCCGCGTCGTTAGATCTGAGTGCAGAATTCAGGGTGATACCGCGAGGCGGGCCTGATGAGGATCTGATCCTGGGCTCGCTGCACTCCGACCTCGTCGTCATCGGTCAGCACGAACTGGACTATCTGCCCGGCTATCCGTCTCCCGACAAACTGTTGCTTGCGAGCGGTGTGCCGATTCTCGTCTTGCCCAGCGGTTGGAAGTCGGAGCCCCCAGGCAAAAGGATACTGATCGGCTGGAACGCCAGTCGTGAGGCTCGTCGAGCGGTTGCTGATGCGTTGCCCTTCCTCGTGGAAGCCGAGTCGGTGACTCTCTTGGTTGTCGACGCAAGCGAGAGAAGCAATCTTCACGGTGAAGAGCCTGGAGCTGATATCGCCCTACATCTCGCGCGGCACGGCGCTCACATCGAGGTTGAGCGGGTGTTATCGCGAGGGTCTGCGGTGGGCGAAGTCATCCTGTCGTTTGCCGCCGATCACGGCGCGGACCTGATCGTCATTGGCGCCTACAGCCACGCCCGCTCCATGGAAATGATCTTCGGCGGCGTGACGCGGACGTTGCTGATGCAGGCGTCTATTCCGATCCTGCTGTCACGGTGATCTCAACGCATTGCATCCGGCTGAGCTCACGGCAGGGTAGCTACGACCTACACACACACAAACAGGAGTTAGGCAATGACCGGCATTCTATCTGATATCAAGATCCCCGACAGCAAGATCGCGCGCGAAGCCGCCGAACTGGTGCGACAGTACGAATCCGAGCTGTTGTTCAATCATTCGGTTCGCGTTTTTCTCTTTGGTGCGATGAAAGGTGTTCGCCAGCGGCTGAAATTTGATCCTGAACTGCTCTATGTCGCCTCGCTGTTCCATGATTTGGGCCTCGTCGACGCTTATCATACCGATTCAAAGCGGTTTGAGGTTGATGGCGCTGACGCGGCGCGCGAATTCCTCCGTGGCCATGGCATTCCCGACTCGAAGGCGGATCTGGTTTGGGAAGCCATCGCTCTTCATACGACGCCGGGTATTCCCCAATACATGCGGCCCGAGACTGCTTTGACAAATGCGGGTGTTCTCCTCGACGTCATTGGAGTTGGATACGACGAATACACGGCGGAGCAACGCGATCAGGTCCTCGCCGCCTTTCCTCGCGGCGAGAACTTCAAGAATGATTTTATCCAGGCGCAAACCTGCTCTGCTCTGAAGAAGCCTCTGACGACGCTCGGCACCGTTAATTTCGATTACATCCATCAGCACGATCCCGCGTTTCACCTGCCAGGCGCGTGCGCTCTCATCCGCAACGCGCCGTGGCGCACCTGAACCGCCGTGCCGAGAGCTTCGATGCGGTGGCAATTGGGGATGCAATCAGCTCGTCGCTTTCGGCACCCTTCTGATGCGAGGTTTCGATGCGTGGATCACAGAATGCTCTTCTTTGGTTGGCTCTTGGCGCCTTCGCGATCGGCACTGAGGGTTTTATGATTGCCGGGCTGTTGCCTGCCTTGGCCCGAGACCTGGACGTTGGTCTACCGGTGGCCGGCACTTTGGTCACAGCCTTCTCCCTCACTTATGCGGTCGGCGCCCCCGCAATGGCGGTGCTGACGGCAGGGTTGGAGCGACGCCGCCTCTTGGCTTTCGCGATGGCGGGTTTTGGCATCGCCAATCTGCTCGCCGCATTCTCGGAAAGTTATGTCGAGTTGTTGATGGCTCGGCTGCTGCTGGCGCTGACCGCGGCCACCTTCATGCCGGCCGCCAGTGGATATGCCGCTGCATTTGGCGGGCAGGAGCGGCGTGGTCTCTCTTTGTCCATGGTGACCAACGGTCTCACGTTGGCGATCATCGCCGGCGTGCCGCTCGGCGTGTTGGTCAGCGAGAGACTAGGTTGGCGTGCCACCTTCCTCGGCGTGGGCGGACTGGCGGCGCTCTCGCTCCTCGGAATTATTGCTCGATTGCCAAGCCAAGCTCCCGACGGGAGCGCGGGGCTGACCGAGCGCGTGGCGCTAATCAAGCGCTTCGATGTGCTGGCAGTCCTGGTGACGACCGTGCTCACGGTAGCCGGAACCTTCACGGTTTACACGTATCTGGGAGCATTCCTTGCCGATGTCGCTGGCATAGGGCCGCAAGGGCTGGCGTTGGTGCTGCTTGGCTTTGGGCTTACAAGTGCGGCTGGCGCTCGGCTTGGCGGAGTCATCGCGGACCGGTGGGGCGCGATCCATGCGGTGATCGCGGGTGCGGGCCTTACGGTTCTAGCGTATCTCGTCCTTTCACTGGGGGTAGCACTTGAACCCACACATTCTATGCTGGCACTGCTGCCGGCCATTTTGATATGGGGCTTAGCCAGTTGGGGCCTGACGACAGCGCAGCAGGCGCGACTAGTCGCACTGGCTCCGAGCTTGGCATCGGTCAGCCTATCGCTGAACTCGTCCGCTATCTATTTGGGAAGCGCGACAGGTGCGGCAGTGGGGGCGCTGGTTATCGCCGACGGCGGAGTGCGATGGCTCGGCTGGGTGGCGGCGGCGTTCAGCGTGGCCGCTCTCCTGACTGTTCCAATCCGTGCTCGTGCCTTCAAACCGTCCGAAGGGGATTGATGCTATCGCCCTTAGCGGACCTCCAGCGATGGCCGCTTTTGTGCGGCTGTTCGGGACAAGCGGACATCAAATGCGCCTTCGTCCAGCTTCCAGGTTTATGAGCACGCAACCTAAGTCTTTCGCCGCGACGCCGGCCGTGGCTTGACCATCGTGTCGGCCTGGGTGAGCAGGCGGCCGTCCTCCGCGTGCAGCTCGAGCTTCTTCACCGGCCGGCCCTTGGCGCGATCGACCAGGATGGTGGCGATCTGTTCGGGGTGGGCGTCGAACTCCTCGCTCCATTGCCGCAGCGCGACCAGCACCGGATAGACGCCGCGGCCCTTCGGCGTCAGCAGATATTCCTGATAGACGCTGCCGTCGGAGGCGGGGGCTGTCGTCAGGATGCCGTGGTCGAGCAGCGCGTGCAGGCGCGCCGACAGGATGTTCTTGGCCATGCCGAGCTTGCTCTGAAACTCGCCGAAGCGGCGGACGCCGAAAAACGCCTCACGGATGATCAGGAGCGACCACCAGTCGCCGATCGCCTCGAGCGCGCGTGCGATCGGGCAGGTATCGCCTTCAAAACTGGTTCGTTTCACCATGGTGCTGGTCCCGTTGCGGCTCGTCGGTGCGTCGCACCGATCACGCGCTTGTGTGGTTGCATTATAAAACCAGATGCCCTAGATGGCAACTCAGTTGCATAATGCAACCACTGGAGACGGACATGAGACTGAAAGGCAAGACGGCCCTGATCACGGGCGGCAATAGCGGCATTGGGCTGGCGACGGCAAAGCTGTTCGTGGCCGAGGGAGCCAGGGTGGTGATCACCGGGCGCAACAAGGAGACGCTCGATGCGGCCGCCAAGGAGCTCGGGCCGAACGCTCTGGCGGTCGTGGCCGACGCCACCGACATCGCCGCGACCGAAGCTGCGATCAAGCAGGGCGCCGACAAGTTCGGCAAGTTCGACATCCTGTTCGCCAATGCCGGCATCGCCGGCGGCACCCCGCTGGGATCGGCCACGCTCGAGACCTTCGAGAAGGTCATCAGCACGAATCTGACCGGCGTGTTCTTCACCGTTCAATCCGCTCTGCCGCACCTCAACGACAACGCCTCGATCATCCTCAATGGCTCGGTGATCTCCGTGCTCGGCATTCCCGGCTATTCTGCCTACGGCGCTGCGAAGGCCGGCGTGCGGGCGATGGCGCGGATCATGGCGTCGGAGCTCTCGCCGCGCGGCATCCGCGTGAACGTGGTCGCGCCCGGTGCGATCCGCACGCCGATCTGGGGCGCCGCGATCGCAACCCCCGAGGCCGAGAAGGCATTCGAGAAGCGGATCGCGCTGTCGACGCCGCTCGGACGTATTGGCGAACCGGATCACATCTCGAAGACCGTGCTGTTCCTCGCCTCCGATGATTCCGCGCATATTCAGGGTCAGGAGATATTCGTTGATGGTGGCGCCGTAGCGTCACCAAGCGGCGCGCCGATCTATCGCGGCTGACCAAGTGAGCTAGTG
>JAEWBW010000641.1 GCA_023390955.1 Pseudomonadota bacterium | reverse complement strand
GCTTGCCGCGGCGCTGTTCTGGGCGTTCGGCTTTGCCGCCACGCGGCACGGGCTCAATGTCGGCTTCACGCCGGTCGACCTGCTCGTGCACCGCTATGTCTGGTCCGGCATCGCCTTCATCCCGCTGGTGCTGCGCGCCGGTGTCCGCGATCTCTGCGGCATCGGCTGGGGCAGGGGTCTTGTGCTGATGGTGCTCGGCGGCCCCGTGATGTCGCTGATCTCCTATTCCGGCTTCCTGTTCGTGCCGCTCGGCCATGGCAGCGTGATCCAGCCGTCCTGCGCGACGCTCGGCGGCCTGCTGCTCGCGGCCATCGTGCTGAAGGAGCGCATCTCCGCCTCGCGGTTTGCCGGCGCGGTCGTCATCGTCGGCGGGCTCTGCGTGATCGGCGCGGAATCGATCGGCCATATCGGCCTCGACGGCGTGCAGGGCGATTTGATCTTCGTGCTCACCGGCTTCATGTTCGCAAGCTTTGGCGCGGGGCTGCGGCACTGGCGGGTCACCGCGTTCTCGGCCGCGATCGTCATCAACGTGCTGTCGCTGCTGCTGCTGCCGGCCTACGCGCTGACCGCAGGTCCCTCGCGCATCCTCTCGATCGGCCTTTATGAGAACGCCATCCAGGCGCTGGCGCAGGGCGTGCTCGGCGGCCCCGCGGCGCTTTATCTGTTTGCGGTCTCGATCCAGCGCCTCGGCGTCGCCCGCGCCGCCGTCTTTCCGGCCTGCGTGCCGGCGCTGACGCTGCTGGTCGGCTGGGTGCTGCTCGGCGAAGCCCCGACCGCGCTGCAGGCCGCGGGCCTGGTGACGGTGCTGTGCGGATTTTACCTGGCGCAGCGGCAGAGCTAGGCTGGCTTTACCGGGCGTTGATCTGGATCAAGCATGATCCGCCGGCCATCGCGACTGTGCCCGCATTTCCCAACGAAAGTGACATCATGTCCGTGACCAAAGCGACCATCATTGCTGCCTTCGCCGCGACCCTGCTGACTGTGCCGGCCAAGGCCCAGGTGATGGTCGACGTTTCCAAGATCACCTGCGACCAGTACCTTACCCAGCGCATCACCCACTCGCAGACCGTGAACGTCTGGCTCTCCGGTTTTTACGCCGGCCGCCGCAACAACCCCGTCGTCGATACGCAGGCGCTGAGCAAGAACGCCAACAAGCTCTCGCGCTTCTGCGAGACGCATCGCGACATGCAGCTGCTGGACGCGGTCGAGGCGAATATCGCCAAGTAAGGGGCAACCCGGGGAAGCAACCCCTTCGCAATCGATCTGATCGCGGAGGAACTCCTTTACCATCGCCACCAGTCCCGGTTGAACAGATGGAAGCCGCGGAGTTAAGACAAACTCCGCGGAGTTTGCGCTCTGATTGACGACTATGCCGGGCGCTGCCGCAGATGACGGGAGCGCAGGGGCTATGAGCGAGTTTCGTGCAGCGGCCAGGCAGCAGACGTTGCGGACCGGGATCATCGAGTTCGCCACCAGCCGCGGCAGCACCGTCACCATTCCCTGCACGATCCGCGACGTCTCCGCGACCGGCGCCCGCCTGCAGCTCAACTCTTCGCTCTGGATCCCCAAGCAGATCACGCTGATCTTCTCCGGCGGCCTGCGCAAGGACTGCAAGGTCGCCTGGCGCAAGGGCCGGCTGATTGGAGCTGCCTTCGCGGGCGGCGCGGCGAGCCCCGAGGAGCAGGCGGTCATGATGACCGAGGAGGAGCAGTCCCTGCACCGGCGGCAGATCGGCGCGCGCGTCCGGCGGGCCCGCGAGATGCGCGGCTACACCGATGCCGAGCTCGCCGAGCGGATTGGTGTTGCGGCCACCTTCATGGCGCAGGCCGAGCAGGGCGAGGCGGACATTCCGCTCTACAAGCTGATGCACATCGCGGATCTGCTGCTGATCAGCCTCGACCGGCTGGTGGCGGGCGAGGCGCTCTGCGATGCGGCAGGCGAAGTCGACGCGGCGTAAGGGCGAGGCCTCGCGCCCGCGCATCGGGGTGTCCGGCCACTTTTTTGAAAACAACCCCATGCACAGTAGCGGGGTGTCGCGGGAATCTATTTCGGCGATCCCGAATATTGCTTGACGCGTCGGGCAAAACAGTGCTAGTGTGTCATCGTGCCCCGGTGCGTAGCAGCCGGCGTCGTCGCCCGGATGGAGCGCAGCGCAATCCGGGATCGTACCGCATCGAAAGTCTCCGGATTGCCCTTCGCTCCATCCGGGCTACGGATCGCCGCACCGCCCGGTGATCTTCCCCGAATAATCCGCTAGCTTCGCGAGACCGTCCCTCAGCTCGCGAGTGCTGTCTCATGCATATTCTCCGGCCCCAATTCCGCATCGAGGAGGAGCGCGCGCTCGCATTCGCCGCCGCGCGGGGCTTTGGCGTGATCGTCGCGGCTGACGCACGCGGCCCGCGCGCCTCGCATGTGCCGTTCGTGCTGGAGAAGCGCGACGGGCAAACCATCGTGCAGATCCACCTGACGGCCAGGAACCCGCTGGTCGAGCTCGCGAACGGCGAGCGGCGCTTCCTGCTGATCGTCTCGGGCGACGATTCCTACATCTCCAACGACTGGTACGCTTCGCCTGACAACGTCTCGACCTGGCTCTACGAGGCCGTGCACCTCTCCGGTGTTGCGCATCTGCGCACCCGCGACGACAATCGCCCCCATGGCGACGCCCTGCTCGAAGTCGCCGAAGCGCGCCTGCCAAAGCAGCCCTGGGACCTCACGCAGATGGAGCCGACCAAGCGCGAGTCCATGCTGTCGATGATCCGCGTCATCGACCTCGTCGTCGACGAGATCGAGGGCCAGTCAAAACTCAACCAGCACAAGAGCGATGCGGATCACGTTGCCGTCGCCAACCAGCTCGCGCGAAGCGAGGAGACGGGGAGCCGGCGGCTGGCGGAGAAGATGCGGGGCTTGAGGCCGGGGCTGGGGTACGGGGAAGGCTGAGGGACGACATGCGCGCAGCGATTTGCTGTTTCCTGTTGATGGCTTTGTTGAACACGGTCCCATCGCGGATGGGACATGCGGGGGTACCGCTGGGATCGCTGTTTTGGCACGTCTGCGTCAGCGTGGATGAGCTGGTGCAGGATACCCAGCCGAGGCCGCGAAGCGATTTGGCTGCAAGCGTGGGCAAGGCCATCCAGATCAAGGTCGACGCCGTTGAGCGGGGCAGGCGGGTTCTTGCGGAGCCCGAATGCATTAGGGGCGATGATCCCGGATCTGATCGCCAACTGAAGATGGCGCTCTCGATCAAAAGGCAAACCATCAACGTGAAGGGTGAGGACTGGAATTTGGCCTTCGCCGGCGGCGCATCACTCAACGGCCTCTTCCAGGAGCGAGACTATCTCCCGAGCGTCATCCTTCAGAGGGATGCCTTGACCGACGAGCAGCTTGTCTCGGCGCTTACCGACTTCGTTGATCGGAGTGTCGTGGAGGCGGTGCGGCGACATCGGTAATTCGGGGTCTACCCATCCTGTGAACGGGATTTGGCTGGTGCGGCAACAGCGCGAAATCGCACCGCGCCCCAAAAAAGTCATACCGCAATGTGAATTGCCCCACAGACGGCGGCCGTCTTGTCTGTTTATCTGCCGCCAACTGGCCCCTCCTGCGCG
This sequence comes from Pseudomonadota bacterium, assembly GCA_023390955.1. Lineage (GTDB taxonomy): Bacteria > Pseudomonadota > Alphaproteobacteria > Rhizobiales > Xanthobacteraceae > Bradyrhizobium. The sequence goes on along the minus strand of JAEWBW010000641.1, from coordinate 7,722 downwards.
TTTGCTATTGGCGCATCCGGGCCTTCGCATTTCGAAATCTTTGGGTGATCGCCATGGGCGTTTTCAATCGCACCGCCATGCTTTGCAGCTGGTTCATCGAGTCCACCATGAGCGGGTGTACCGAGAGATTTCGCGTGCGCTGAACGAGCGCACAGAGAATTTTTCGAGGGCCCCGCCGGTGACGGACGGGGCTTTTTTCATGTTCGCAATTTGCCCATGACCGCCCGGCGGCGCCTTCGCGAGAAGGAGGGCAGGGTCATGTGGGCGTATTTCGGACCCGATTTCGCTTTCGACGTGATGAAGGGCGTGGTCGCCGGAATGGCCTCGATGGTCGTTCAGGTCGTGGCGCCGCGGACTTTTCGCGTCGCAAAGCAGTTTCGCGCGCGCTGGGTTGCGCGGCGGGCAGCACGGCAAGAAGCAAGACGGGCACGGCGCAATGCGGTGGCCGAACAATGAGTCGTGAGAAGCGATTGGCCCGGACGGAGCGTGCAGGGTGGGTTAGCCAAAGGCGTAACGCATCCTGCCGAGCCGGCGATGACAAACGCGCTTGCGCCGAAATTCTGCAGCCGACGCTCAATAGCGGCCGCCGCTGCCCTTTTGCTGCGTGATCCAGTCCGACAATGTTTTCGGTCTCGCCTTCGCAACCCGGTCCAGTGTTGCCTTCTGATTGTCGCGGACGCCTTTCGCCGGACGAGTGCGCGACGCTTCCGTTGAGTTGACGCTCCTTGAGGCAGAGGTCGATGCCTCTGCGGCTTCCTTCTCCAGGCGCAACTGTTTCAATCGCGCCATCTTGAGGCGCTCTGCCTCGACTTCGGGGCGTTCGGCGAGCAGCGGTTTGGCTTGAGCAAGCTCGGCCGTGACCAGGACACCGAGAATGGTCGTCTCGCCGAGCGCCCTGCAGGCCTCCAGCCGATGCAGTCCCTCGACCAGAACGAGGCGGTCTCCGTCGAGCCTGACGGAAATGGGCTCCTGTTGTCCGATCTCCATGATGCTTTCCGCGACCTCCGCGACGGTCTCGGGCTTGATGGCCTTCTTCTGCTTCGTGGGAACGAAGATCTTCTCGATCGGGAAGGTTTCCGGTCTGGGCATAACTCGACTCCGCGTCTACCGGGCCCGTCGGAACCCATGCCGGTGGTGTCTGGAGTTTAGGAGCGAAGGGCTCGACCGCAAAGGCAATTTCTGCGGCAAGGTGTCGATGAGCATAGAAGCCAGAACCCAAACTGCGATTGCGGTGTGTTCAGGTCGTGGCACCGTGGACCGTCGGCGCCGCGAAGCAGTTGCGCTCACGGTGTGTTGCGAGGAGGAGGGCGGCAGTCTGTGAGACGGGCACGGCGCAATGCGATGGTCGAATGGTGAGCGATGAGAAAGCAAATGGCCCGGATAGAGCTTGAGAGACAGCCGGGCCAAAAAATCAATTCGCGTCAGCTTTTCTATTGTCGTCACGCGATAGGTCAGGGACCTGGACCTAGTTAATCGATGGGACGAACCGAGTGGGCATGCTATCTTGGAAGTACCCCATTTGGGGCCGTCGAGTAGGAACAGACGTAAAAGTCCCGCCCGCAGTGGCGTTAATCCTGGGAGAGCGGATCAGGCCGCTCCGGCCCGCCCCCGTAATCAGGCATCGCCGGAAGCGCAATTGGTAGTTGCGCCCAAAATGCAGATTGGCATCTGCACGAGCTGGCTTCCTAGGAGCCAAATATCAACCCGCCCGACGGGGCCAACAACACAAAAGGAATACTCCGCCAACAAAGTGGATAATCACCGTGGACATCGGTCAGCTAGCTTTAGCGGCTGCCCTGCTCCTTAGTTCCTGATGGAAGGGAGGCAACCCGGCGGAAACCGCCGGGTTGTTCTTTTGTGAATTGTACACGAGGTGCCTCTCTCCAACTGCTGGGCAGTGCATCGGCTGTCGCGGCAATATCGAAGAACAATGTTGTCGTTCTTCAGATAACGCACTGGTTTTAGATCGTGCTCGGCCCATATGTATACGATCGAGCAACTGCACTGCTTAGCGGACACGATGCCCATCGACGCCTGGGCCAGAAGGCGTGATATCGACGGGCGATTGGATGTCCGGATTGCTATTTCCGCGTTTAATATCATGCGATGAAGCTGGTTTTACCGGCAACAATCTGCTGAACCCAGATCAGCCGATGTTCAGCTATGCCTCTCACGATCTCACATTGTTGGAGGCGGAAGCGCTCATACGAAGTGTGCGCGCGAAGCATCCGGTCCAGATGCCCGAATTAAAGTCCGCGAAGCTGCTCAAGTCGCCTCGTGGCAGAGCTCTCATCGCGGACATCCTTCGAGAAATCGACGGTCGGTATATCGTAACCTTGTATGACAAGCGCTACAGTCTTGCCGTGAAGGTTTTCGAATATCTCTTTGAGCCCGTCCTGCAAGCGAACAATGCGCTGTTCTACAGGCACAATTTCCATCGCTTTGTCGCGATGTTCTTCTTCATGCTCATGCGGGACAAGTCGATCGAACGACTTGCTCAAGAATTTGAAGCGTTCATGCGATCGCTCAATCCGGCTGATGCGCCGAGCCTGTTTGGCTCGACTGGTGCTAATCCCATGATCGAACAGATTCTCCGCTTTGTTCGGGGGTACAATGTTGTAATCGCACGTGAGACCCGCGACCTCCAAGGGTTCGCTGGCGGCAAATGGGTGTTGGATCTGACTGGATCTGCGATTCCCAGTCATTTGGCTGCTTGGGGGGAGCGTCATCCGCTGATTGAGGTAGTCTGTGACGATTCCAAGCCGCTGAGGGCGTTGGCCGGTGCATTCGACGTGATGATCAATCGTCCGGACACAGTGCGAGTCGAGATTTTCGGCAAGCAACGCCGTCTTACCTGGAACATGTCGAAGCCAATTGCTTTCGCCTCCTCGGCTACCCACGCTGGCGTCCAGATCGCTGATGTCATTGCGGGTGTAGCGTCGTCTGTTCCTGGCGGCGGATCAGAAATGACCGAATTTGGTGAGATGTTACAAAACCACCTTCACGAGGATTGCATCCTGCCGGACTTCGGTGTGTTGGAGTTAGATAGAGAAGAAACGGCCGTTAATTGGCTCGTTCTAGAAGACCTCGCTCACCGAGCCGACAATGGGTATGATCCGCTTGACGGGATGGAAAGAGTCTTCGAATTCGGGAAGCGATCCTTTCCCGAGTTTCGGGCGAGCATCTCGGCGGGAGAGGGGGCGATCCGTTAGGCCGACCGCGCACGTTGATCGACTGCCATTTCGAACTTCGGATGCTTCTACGGGCCGGAAGCTTCACCCGTCACTACGATGTGCTTAGGCGATCTGGCTGGCTTCCGTTGAAATATCCTTGCAACCTCCGGCTGATTTTGCCCTGATAGTTTCCCAAACAAGGGGCGGGCAATGAGCAAGTTCGATTACGTGCGGGCGAAAGCGGAAATCTCGGAAATTGTTGAGATCGTGAAGACAGTGCCGGAAGCGCTGCAGCAACGATGCTTTGAGCTGCTCTTCGAGGCTGCATTTTCTGCTCGATCTTCAGTAGCTGAAACGAAGCCCGAGACGAAAGAGCAGGCGGCGCCGGACGACAAATCTCATCCTTCGGCGAAGAAGCTCCAGCCAAATGTGCTGGCATTTATGAGGCGTCAAAACGTTCCGCATGAAGAATTGAGCAAACTCTTCATGCTCGACCATGATCCGCTTCTTCCGGTCTACAATATCCCAACAGGAGGCGGGATAGCCAGATCGCAGCTGATCAAGGTGATGATGGTTATTTTGGAGAATGGATTGCTCAACAATTCACTCAGCGCGTCGTATGGCGAGCTCCGCTCTAGCGTGCGTGACGACGGCTTGTATGACGGCAACTTCAACAAGCTGTTTAGGCGCGATCTCTTCAAGGGTGTGAGCAAGGACGGAGTGAACGACGATACATTGATTGAACTGAGCGGCACCGGGATGGAGAAGTTGGCGGAGATCATCAAGGAACTGGCGCAGTAGAGCCATGAAAGATAAGCTGCTGGAGGTTCTAGCGTCGCACCTCGCTTCGTTGGTCGCGCTTCAAATCAGGGTGCGCAGATATTCATCGTCGCGGGTTCAGTCCGGTGTCTTGCTCAATGATGTGAAGGCATCGGCGCAACGTTGGTTCGATGAGGTGCAGCCGGCGCTTGCAAGAGCTCCAATCTCGCAGGACATGGTTCATCGTATGTCGCAGGGGTTTGAGATGCTCTTGAGGCTGTCGAAGTCAAAGCCCAGCAAGTCGGGCTTGTTAGATGCGATGCAAAATTGCGTTAGGCCCTATCAGCTAGAACTTATTCATACGATAGAAATCAGCTCGTTCGCTTCTGGCGGCGCGCTCAGCATCGCTCCCTATATTGAAGGGCTTTCCACAGATGAAAATGAATATCTAGCTGAGGCGCAACGCTGCCTTGATGTGAATGCCCTGCGAGCCTGTATTGTGTTGGGTTGGTGCGCCACCATAGCTCGCATTCACGCCAAGATTGAGCAAATTGGGTACGATAAATTCAGCCAAGCGACGGTGGAGATGGCTGGAAAGACCACTGGTCGGTTCAAGTTCTTCACCAAGAAGTTGAGCATTCAGTCGAAGTCTGAACTTCAAACGGTCTTCGATACGGACTTGCTATGGGTGCTTGAATATCTTCAGTTGATTGACAACAACCAGCATCAACGACTTCGCCATTGTTTTGAGTTCAGGAATAACTCGGCCCATCCAGGCCTGGCTCCCATCAAGGGTCCAAATCTATATTCGTTCTATTCCGATATCAGTGAGATTGTCCTGAAGAATTCAAAACTTGAGTTATCTTAGCAAAAAGGGCGGCCTCTCGGCCGCCCTTCGTGGATGCCCGGGTCAAGCCCGGGCATGACGTTCCTTATTGCGGTGCGTTAGCTCCTCACGAACACCCCGTCGTGCTTCCGCACGTATCGCACTTCATGCAGGTGCCATTCCGCACCAGCGTGAAGTTGCCGCACTCGCTGCACATCTCGCCTTCGTAACCCTTGGCCTTGGCTTCAGCGCGGCGCTCGGCCTTGCTGGGGGCTGCGGCCTGGGCTGCGCCGGACTTGCTCCACTGGAGGGCTTCGAGCTTCTCCGTGGGGGAGAGGTCGTGGGCCGCTTCCTGCTTGAGCGCGACGGCGCCTTCGATGGCGTCGCCGGCGCGCATGGAGGCACCGTGGGCCAGCGCGGTGACCTTGCTGCCGCCTGATGGTGCGCTGTCATTGCCCTGGGCGATCGCTGCCGAACCGCCGCGCATGACAACGAGGTTGTCGGTGCGGGAGCGGGTGAGGCCGCGGGACACCAGCTTGGTGGCGTGGTGGCCGTGATCGTCCTCGGGCTCCTTGCCTTCCTCGACGCCCTTGCCGAGCGCGTCGAAATTCGACTCGGTCGGGTCGACATGGGCGAGGTCGAAGCGCTCGAGATAGCTGACCGCGAGCTCGCGGAAGACGTAGTCGAGGATCGAGGTCGCGTACTTGATGCTGTCGTTGCCCTGCACGGGACCCGCCGGCTCGAAGCGGGTGAAGGTGAAGGCGTCGACATATTCGTCGAGCGGCACGCCGTATTGCAGGCCGAGCGACACGGCGATGGCGAAGTTGTTGATGAAGGAGCGGAGCGCCGCGCCTTCCTTGTGCATGTCGATGAAGATCTCGCCGAGACGGCCGTCGTCATACTCGCCGGTGCGGAGATAGACCTTGTGGCCGCCGACGACCGCCTTCTGGGTGTAACCCTTGCGGCGATCCGGCATCTTCTCGCGGTCGCGCATCACGATGATGCGTTCGACCAGCTTCTCGACGATCTTCTCCGAGACCTGGGCGGCACGCGCCGCCATCGGCTTCTCGTAGAGATGCTCGACCGCATCATCCTCGTCCTCGTCATCGCTGATGAGCTGCGAGTTGAGCGGCTGGGAGAGCTTCGAGCCGTCGCGATAGAGTGCGTTGGCCTTCAGCGCCAGCTTCCACGACAGCATGTAGGCGGACTTGCAGTCCTCCACCGTGGCGTCGTTCGGCATGTTGATGGTCTTGGAGATCGCACCCGAGATGAAGGGCTGGGCGGCCGCCATCATGCGGATGTGGCTCTCGACCGAGAGATAGCGCTTGCCGATCTTGCCGCAGGGGTTGGCGCAATCGAACACGGCGTAGTGCTCGGCCTTCAGGTGCGGAGCACCTTCCACCGTCATGGCGCCGCAGATGTGGACGTTGGCCGCCTCGATCTCGCGCTTGGTGAAACCGACGGCCTGGAGCAGGTCGAAGCCGGGAGCCGCAATGGCTTCAGCGCCGATGCCGAGCTGGTCGCGGATGAAGTCCTCACCGAAGGTCCACTTGTTGAAGGCGAACTTGATGTCGAAGGCGGTCGGCAGGGCCTTTTCGACCTTGGCGATGGCTTCGTCAGTGAAGCCCTTGGCCTTCAGCGTCGAGGCGTTGATGCCGGGGGCGTTGGAGAGCGAGCCGTGGCCGACGGCGTAGGCTTCGATCTCGGCGATGTCAGCTTCGCGATAGCCGAGCGCACGCAGCGCCGAGGGGACCGCGCGGTTGATGATCTTGAAGTAGCCGCCACCGGCGAGCTTCTTGAATTTCACCAGCGCGAAGTCGGGCTCGATGCCGGTGGTGTCGCAATCCATGACCAGGCCGATCGTGCCGGTCGGCGCGATGACGGTGGTCTGGGCGTTGCGATAGCCATGCTTCTCGCCGAGCTCGAGCGCCGCATCCCAGGCCGCCTTGGCATGAGCGACGATGTCCTGCTGCGGGCACGAGGCGTGGTCGAGCGGCACCGGGTTGACGGAGAGCGCCTCGTAGCCGGAGGCCTCGCCATGCGCGGCGCGGCGGTGGTTGCGGATGACGCGCAGCATGTGCGCGGCGTTCTTCTTGTAGCCGGGGAAGGTGCCGAGCTCGGCCGCCATCTCAGCCGAGGTCTTGTAGGTGATGCCGGTCATCACGGCGGTCAGCGCGCCGCAGAGCGCACGGCCTTCCTTCGAGTCGTACGACAGACCCATGGTCATCAGCAGGCCGCCGATGTTGGCATAGCCGAGGCCGAGCGTGCGGAACTCGTAGGAGAGCTCGGCGATCGCCTTCGACGGGAACTGCGCCATCATCACGGAGATTTCGAGCACGATGGTCCAGAGCTGGCAGAGATGCTCATAGCCCTTGACGTCGAACTGCTTGGTCTCGGTGTTGTAGAAGGTCAGCAGATTGGCGGAGGCCAGGTTGCACGCCGTGTCGTCCAGGAACATGTATTCCGAGCACGGGTTCGACGCGCGGATGTCTCCGGACGACTTGCAGGTGTGCCAGTCGTTCATGGTGGTGTTGAAGTGCAGGCCCGGGTCGGCCGACGCCCAGGCGGCGTAACCGATTTTTTCCCAGAGGTCGCGCGCCTTCAGCGTCTTCGTCACCTTCTTGGAGGTGCGGGCGTTCAGATTCCAGTCGCCATCGGTCTCGACCGCGCGGAGGAAGTCGTCCTTCAGCGAGACCGAGTTGTTGGAGTTCTGGCCCGAGACGGTGAGGTACGCTTCAGAATCCCAGTCGGTGTCGTAGGTGTCGAATGCGATGTCCGTGTAGCCTTGCTTGGCGAACTGGATCACGCGCTTGATGTAATTGTCAGGCACGAGGCTGCGGCGCGCGAGCTTGATCTCGCGGCGGAGGGCAGGGTTCTTCTCGGGGTCGAAGCAATCGTCGCCCGAACCTTCGCAGTTCACGCAGGCCTTCAGCACCAGCTTGAGGTGCTTCTGGTTGATCTTGG
>JAEWBW010000534.1 GCA_023390955.1 Pseudomonadota bacterium | reverse complement strand
GTTTTGCATCCTGCAGCGCGCGCAGTGGCTCGATGACGACGTCGACGCCGAGCAGATGCGAGATCCAGCGCGTCATCGCCTGCGCCAGCGCATTGGGCCCGCTGCCGCCGGCGGTGAGGTCGAAAGCCATGTCGAACTGGTCGCTGCGGTGCCAATAGGCCTCGATGGTGTCCGCGCTCAGGACGTCGACCACCGCATCGGTCGTGGCGCCCAGCATCGATATCAGCGAGAGCACCGGCGTCGGCGTGATGCCGCCGACGATCTCCTCGTCGCCAAGCAGCAGGGCCTGCTCATGCGGCAGGATCCGCTGGGTCCGGAAGAACAGCTCGGCCGCGCGCAGCACGAACGGATCATCGCAGCCATCGAGCGCATTGCGCAGGATCACGTGCACGAGCTGATTGACGAACAGCGGCGGCAGATCGTTCGCACCAGAGCGAACCGAGGCGAGATAGGCGGCCTCCAGCGTCGGATGCTGCAGCAGGAGATCGCGGAACGCCAGCACGAACTGCCAGTTCTCGCGAGCATCGGCATCCGCAATCCCGGCGATCTCGTCCGCACCGACCGGCTGGCGCGGATCGGCGAGCAGTTCGCGATGCAGGCGGCGCTCGACCGGGCAAGCGTCCTCCGGCGGCATCAACTCCGGACGGGCAAAATAGGCCTTGAGGAAATCGTCGGTGACCGAGAGGCCCCCGCCCTCGTCGCGATCAAGCAGATGATGGCCGCAGGCGATCCAGAAATCGTGCATCACACACCCGGCTCCCGGCCCAGCTCTGCAAGCTTCAGGTTCTCATCGGGGGCGGCGTCATCAACCTCCTCCATGAACGAGAACGCCTTGCTGTGCCCCTGCCCTTCGCGCAATTGCAGCCGGCGGAAGGACTCGCGGACATCGCCATCCTGCGCCACGCGATGCACAGCAATCAATGCAGAAATCGGATGCGTGCAGAGCGACTGGGCGAAGGCGACTTCCTCTTCCGCGGCCTGCTTTGCCGCGTCGATATCGGGCGCACCGAAACGGTCGACGAGTTGCCGCGCGAGAAGATCGACCAATCCCTGGTAATCGGCTTCTGTCGCCGGCACGATCTGCGCAAGTGTAGACCAGCCCCAGGACTGCACGCCCAGGAACCCGCCGCGGAACGCCGCGCGTTCCTTGCCCTCGAGCCCGGTGGCGTCGCGATCCCAGAAACGGAAGGCGCCGGAGACCGCCCATTCGCCCGGCTCGGCCGCCACATCGAACACAAATGTGTCGGAGGGATCGAGTGCGATGGTGCGCAGAAGTTTCACAGCCGCGGCCCTCCGAGTTCCGGATCGAGCCAGGACGGCGTGGCGAGCGCCTGCGCGAGATCACCGCGCTCGACCGCATCCGTCCCGACGCGGCGCGTCAACAGATCGCCGCGATCGTCGATGCGCTGCACAAACTGTCGCTCGCGCGGGATGCGGGAGAGATATTCGCGCGCGACATTGTCAAAGCCATCGGCCTGCCAGCCGTCGAAGGCCAGCATCAGATGCCGGGCAAAGCTCTCCGTCACCTGCTCGGCGCCGGCCTCGCCAAAACCTTCCTGGTCGAGCGCGGACGCGAGCGGATGAACACCCGGCTCGTCGTCATCCATGGCAACCGTGCGGATCATCGCGCCGAACACCAGCCATGGCGGCGGTGCGTCCTCGTCGGCGCCGGCTGGCCATCCCAACCGTCCGCCGCCGACCAGTCCGCCATCGACCCTGACGGCATCCGGCCAACCGATCGTGATCGGTTTGCACGGCGGCGCATAGGCGCGCAGCGCATCGGTCAGTGCGACCATGCCGGCATAGAATGCGCGCCGCGCGTTGCGCAGGGGCTCACCGGGTTCGAGCACCACGGCGAACTCGGCAAGATCGAAGCGGCCAACATAAACCAGTGTGCCCGCGCCACTCTCCGGTGCGATGCGGCATGCATGGGCAAAGGCATCGCCGCTCTCGCGCAACCGCACCAAGGTGAACGGCGGCGGCAGGCGGATCGGATCCGCAGGGGAAACATGGTTGAATGGGGTCGACGGCAGGCCGTCCTCCGCTTTCCTTTTCTTCCCGATCGATAATGTCTATACGAGGCAAGTGGCCGGCGCGAGTCCGTCGTCGGCACCGGAATGGCGGAGGGGTTAACCTGGCGCAGCCATCGAAGACGGTCCTGGTCTGCTCGTGCGAAGACACGATGCGTCTCGACGTTGCCGCGATCCGGCGCGGATGCCCGAACAGCGAGATCAAGAGCTTCCGCCATCTCTGCGGTCCCGAGCTCGATCACTTCCACAAGGCGGCCGCCACCGAGGGCACATTGACAGTGGCCTGCACACAGCAGGCCGCGCAGTTTGCGAACGAAGCCGGCGAACGGCTTGATGCCATCAACTACGTCAACATCCGCGAGACGGCCGGCTGGTCCCGCGACGGCGCACGCGCAGGCCCTAAAATGGCGGCCCTGCTGGCATCCGCGACGGTTCCGGCGCCCGACTATCCGCTCGTCACGTTATCGAGCGACGGTGTGATCCTGATCTACGGGCGCGACGAGGCCGCAATCGAAGCCGGCCGGCTGCTCGCCGATCACCTCGACGTCACCGTCATGCTCTGGCAGATCAGTGACACCTTGCCGCATGCGGCAACGGCCTTCCCGATCGTGAAGGGAACGGTCCGCGCGGCCAAGGGACATTTCGGCGCCTTCGAGCTCGCGATCGACGACTATGCGCGGCCCCGTCCGTCGTCGCGCGATCGCTTCGTGCTCGATACGCCCAGGAGCGGCGTGACGTCGCGCTGCGACATCGTGCTCGATCTGTCCGGTGGAATGCCGCTGTTTCCCGCCCACGATCTGCGCGACGGCTATCTGCGTGCCGATCCGAACGATCCCACCGCGGTGCTGCGTGCCGTGCTGACCGCGCGTGACCTCGTCGGAAGCTTCGACAGGCCGAAATATGTCGAGATCACGCCTGACCTGTGCGCGCATTCCCGCTCGAAGCGCACGGGATGCCATCGCTGCCTCGATCTGTGTCCGACCGGCGCGATCACGCCCGCAGGCGATCATGTCGCTGTCGATCCGAACATCTGCGCAGGCTGCGGGCAATGCGCGGCCGCCTGCCCCACCGGCGCGGCGTCCTACACGCTACCGCCTGCGGACACCCAGTTGCAGAAACTCCGCGCCATGCTGCTCGCCTATCACGAGGCAGGCGGCGCCGACGCCGTGCTGCTGTTTCATGACGGCCCGCACGGCACACCGTTGATCGATGCCTTGGCGCGATATGGCGACGGCCTGCCGGCGAACGCGCTTCCCTTTGCCGTCAACGAGCTCACGCAGGTCGGGCTTGAAGCGATCGTCGGCGCCTTTGCCTATGGCGCGTCGGCCGTGCGCTTCCTGCTTCGCGCCAAGCCGCGGCATGACGTGGCTGGGCTATTGCAGACGATCACTGTTGCTGATGCGATCCTTGACGGCCTCGGGTTCGAAGGGCGGCGTGTTGCCACGGTCGAGACCGACGATCCCGATATGCTCGCCGAGCACCTGGCTGGCATCGGCACGCTTTCGGCGGTTGCGACACCGGCGACTTTCAGAACCGTCGGCAAGCGGCGCGATCTGCTGCAGTTCGGACTAAGCGAGCTGCATCGTGTAGCGCCGAAGCCGGTTGATGTGATCGCCTTGCCGCAGGGCGCGCCGATCGGTGCTGTCAGCGTGAACACGGACGGCTGCACGCTGTGCCTGTCCTGCGTCTCGGCCTGCCCGACCGGTGCGCTGCGCGACGATCCGGACCGGCCCGTGCTGAAGTTCATGGAAGCCGCCTGCGTGCAATGCGGGCTATGCGAGAGCACCTGTCCGGAAAAGGTCATCACGCTCAAGCCGCAGATCGATTTTCGCGCGGCGCGTGCGCCTGCAAAGATCATCAAGGAAGAGGAGCCCGCGCTCTGCGTCCGCTGCGGCACGGCCTTCGGCGTCAAAAGTACGATCGAGCGCATCGCAAGCAAGCTCGAGGGACGGCACTGGATGTATCCGGCCGGCGACAAGCGGATCGAAGCGCTCCGCATGTGCGCCGACTGCCGCGTCATCGTCATGAGCGAGCAGCAATTCAATCCGTTCAAGGGCATTCCCGAACGCACGCCACCGCGCACCACGGAGGACTATCTGCGCCAGCGCGACAACAAGGACGGCAACGGATAATTTCGCAGGGTCGGACAACAAGGAAGCATCACATGCCTCGTTTCATCACGCTCTTGTCGACATGCCTGATCTCGATCGCACTCGCCGGCAGCGCGGCCGAGGCCGCCGCGCCGGCCCTGACCAAGGCGCAGAAGGTCGCCGTCAAGTAGGCGGTTGTCGCTTGCAAGGCCGAAGCCAAGGGCAAGAAGATCGCTTGGCTTTCACGCCGGAAATACGTCAATCGCTGCGTCGCAGAGGCGCTCAAGGAGCATCCGAATATCGACGTCATCCAGATCCTCAAGGACCATCCGGACATGAAGGATTTGCCGATGGACAATTGGGACTCGATCTGAGCGCGCTTGACGATGCGCTACTTGCTCACCTCCCTGGGGAAGACGAGCGAGCGATCGTCAAAGTCTTCGACCGGCAAGATGCCTGGGGACGTAGCCGACAGCGACGACTGCGTTCCCGCCACTGTTGCGCTGATCGGGCGTGAGT
>JAEWBW010000529.1 GCA_023390955.1 Pseudomonadota bacterium | reverse complement strand
GGACACGTCCGAGCTGGTGACCACGACCGGCTTACCGGCCTTGATGACACGTGCAGTCTGGGTGAGGCCGTTGTCCGACGTCGCCCGGGCGGTGATGCCGAGGCCTGCCAAGCCGATGCCAGCAACGAGCGCGACGACCACAATCTTGAGATGGGTCGAACGGTCCGCGCTGTAGATCGAGTGGTTCATGGAAGCCTCCTGCCGCCATCCACCGAAGTAGTCGCTCGCTTCAATTGCGAGGTTCACGCCTCCGGTGCCCAACAACCTAATATGAAGGGGATTCGTTCCCAAGAGGCGATCACAAGAGCGTGACAGAACTTGAAAAGTCGCGATCTAAAATTCGTTATTCTGAATAATTATTAATGCATTTCAGTTTGTTACGCCGGAGAGGCCGATCGCGGAGCGGTATCGGCCTCCGGAGGCGAAAAACTCAAAAACCATTTGCCTGTGGCCAAAAAACACACGGCTTCTTAAGGCAAATCAGACGCTTCCGACCGTCTTGAGCCGGGCCCGCGGGTGGATCTCGGCCTGCGACAGCACCGTGGTCTGCGACCGGAACCGCTCGACCAGGGAGCGGACGAAGGGACGAATTGCCGCAGAGGTGACCAGCACCGGGGCCTCGCCTTCGCGGGCGGCGCGCTCGAAAGCCTCGCGCACCGCGGTCATGAACTCCGAGAGTTTCGACGGCTGCATTGCGAGGCTGCGTTCCTCGCCCTGGCCGATAATGGATTCGGCAAAGGCTTGTTCCCACTTCGCCGACAGCGCGATCAGCGGCAAGTAGCCGGCATAGGAGGTGTTTTGCGCGCAGATCTGGCGGGCCAGGCGGGCGCGGACATGCTCCACCATGGTGGCGGGATTGCGCGAGAAGGCGAGCGAGTCGGCAATGCCTTCCAAAATGGTCGAGAGGTCGCGGATCGAGATGCGCTCGGCCAGCAGCAATTGCAGCACGCGCTGGATGCCGGAGATCGTGACCTGTCCCGGCACGATGTCCTTGACCAGCTCGCTCTGCTCCTTCGGCAGCTCCTTCAAGAGCTTCTGCACCTCGCCGTAGGAGAGCAGGTCGGACATGTTGGTCTTCAGCAGCTCGGTGAGGTGGGTCGACATCACGGTCGCGGCGTCGACCACGGTGTAGCCCTTGAGCGAAGCTTCTTCCTTGAGGCTGGCGTCGACCCAGGTGGCCGGCAGGCCGAAGGTCGGCTCGGTGGTGTGGATGCCGGGCACCTGCACCTGGCCGCCGCCGGGGTCCATGACCATGAACTGGTTCGGCCAGATCTTGCCGGTGCCGGCGTCGACCTCCTTGATCTTGATGACGTAGGTGTTGGCTTCGAGCTGGACGTTGTCGAGGATGCGGACCGACGGCATGACAAAGCCCATCTCGATCGCGAGCGAGCGGCGCAGCGCCTTGATCTGCTCGGTGAGGCGGTCGGTGCCGTCGGGGCCGTTGACCAGCGGCAGCAGCGCGTAGCCGAGCTCGATCTTGAGATCGTCGATCTTGAGCGCGGCCGAGATCGGCTCTTCCGCCGCAGCGGCGCCGGGCGCACCGGGCGTTCCGGGCGCGGGCGCGAGCTTGGCGGCTTCCTCGGCCTTGGCGTTGGTGCGCTTCTTGTTGCGCGCGTTCCAGGCCAGCGCGCCGGCGCCGGCGCCGAGCGCGAGGAAGGGCAGGGTCGGGATGCCCGGCATCGCCGCCAGCACCAGCATGACGGCCGACGACATCGCCAGCGCCTGTGGGTAGCCGGAGAACTGCTTCATCAGCGCCTTGTCGGCGGCGCCGGACACGCCGGCCTTGGAGACGAGCAGGCCGGCAGCGGTCGAGACGATCAGCGCCGGCACCTGGGTGACGAGGCCGTCGCCGACGGTCAGCAGCGTGTAGCTGCGGCCGGCGTCGGCGAAGGAGAGGCCCTGCTGCGCGACGCCGATGATCATGCCGCCGACGATGTTGATGAAGACGATCAGGAGGCCGGCGATGGCGTCGCCGCGGACGAATTTGGAAGCACCGTCCATGGCGCCGAAGAAACCGCTCTCGTCCTCCAGCTCCTTGCGTCGCTCCTTGGCGACCTTCTCGTCGATCAGTCCGGCGCCGAGATCGGCGTCGATCGCCATCTGCTTGCCGGGCATGGCGTCGAGGTGGAAGCGCGCGGCGACTTCGGCGATACGGCCCGAACCCTTGGTGATGACGACGAAGTTGACGATGATCAGGATGGCGAAGACGATGATACCGATGACGAAATTGCCGCCCATCACGAAGTTGCCGAAGGCTTCGATGACGTGACCGGCGGCGGCCGTGCCTTCGTGCCCGTGCGACAGGATCAGGCGGGTGGAGGCCATGTTGAGCGACAGCCTGAGCATCGTCGAGATCAGCAGGACGGTCGGGAAGGCGGAGAATTCCAGCGGCGCCTGGATGAACAGCGAGGTCATCAGGATCAGGATCGAGAGCGTGATCGAGATCGCCAGGAAAAGGTCGAGCACGATCGAGGGCAACGGCAGGATCAGCACCACCAGGATGGTGAGGACGCCGAGCGCCAGCGCGATGTCGCCGCGCTTGAGGATGTTGCCGATGTCGTTGAGCGAGGGGATGCTGGGCTTCGGGTTGCCTACACCCGCGGTGACGTCGACCATGGTAGCTGCCTCCCCGCGCGACTGCCGCCCGCGCGCCCCAAACGACTGCGCGGCGGCCGATGGGCCGCCGTTCCGAAAGTGAGGCACCGCACTGGCGTCCACGGGAACTCCCGTTTTACGCGGCTGACGACACTCGATTTCACCCGGACTTCACTCGGCAATTTTTGCCCGGTGTATGGTTAGCAAAGGGTTAACAAGGGGTGCGGCAGAGGGCGCAACCGGGGTGTTTCGGGGGCGATAACCGTCATTCCGGGGCGGCTCGTCAGAGCCGAACCCGGACTCTCGAGATTCCGGGTTCGATGCTGGCGCATCGCCCCGGAATGACAGCAGATTGTCACCACCGCGGTGCACCACGCATGCCTAATATCGCGCCATGTTGCTTGACCGGCGGACGTGCAGCGGCGAGGTTGCCGCCCGTGCACGCCCCGACTCATCCAGGACAGAATCCGTCAGCCTTCACCCCTGACTCCCGTCAGGCCTGGGTGCGGCTGTTCATTGCCGTCTTGATCGGCTCGATCGGCGCCGTCGGCATGTGGGCGGTCGTGGTCGTGATCCCCGTCGTGCAGACCGAATTCGCGGCCACGCGTGGCGCGGTGTCGCTGGCCTTCACCCTGATGATGTTCGGCTTCGGCCTTGGCGGCGTGATCGCCGGCAAGATCACCGACCGTTTCGGCATCGTGATGGCGATGTCGATCAGCATCGCCTTCCTCGGCATCGCCAATGTGCTGGCCGGGCTGTCGACCCAGCTCTGGCAATTCGTGGCCGCCTATTTCCTGATCGGGCTCGGGACGTCCGCGACCTTCGCGCCGCTGATGGCGGAGGCTTCGCACTGGTTCGAGCGCTATCGCGGGCTCGCCGTCACCATCGTCGCGAGCGGCAATTATGTCGGCGGCACGATGTGGCCGCCGATCGTGAGCTGGGGCATGGACCACGGCGGCTGGCGCACGACCCATATCGGCATCGGCATCGTCTGTGTGGTCCTGATGGCCATCCTCGTCGCCATCCTGCGCGCGCAGATGGGCGACGAGAAGGTCCGCAATCATGCCAATGCGCCGCCGCCGCGCGTCGATCTCGGACTGTCGACCAACACGCTGACCGTGCTGCTGTCGGTCGCCGCGATCGCCTGCTGCGTCGCCATGTCGATGCCGCAGGTGCATATCGTCGCTTACTGCGGCGATCTCGGCTTTGGCGTGGCGCGCGGCGCGGAAATGCTGTCGCTGATGATGGCCTGCGGCATCATCAGCCGCATCGGCTCGGGCTATCTCGCCGACAAGATCGGCGGCATTCGCACGCTGCTGATCGGCTCGCTGGCGCAGGGGTTTGCGCTGGTGTTCTATCTGTTCTTCGACAGCCTGACCTCGCTCTATTTGATCTCGGCGATGTTCGGCCTGTTCCAGGGCGGCATCGTGCCGAGCTACGCCATCATCGTGCGCGAGGCGATGCCGGCGAGCCAGGCCGCGACCCGGGTCGGCATCGTCATCTTTGCCTCGGTGTTCGGCATGTCCTTCGGCGGCTGGATATCAGGCGTGATCTTCGACGCCACGGGCTCCTATGGCGCCGCCTTCGCCAACGGCGTCGCCTGGAATGCCGTCAATGTCGCGATCGTCGTGACGCTGCTGATCCGTTCGCGGATGAATGCCGCGAAGACGAGGACACCGGAATACGCGACCTAAACCGCCTGTCCGGCCTTCAACAGCGAACACCCCGTGATCTTGTAGCTGCCGTCGCTCTGCTGCTCGAGCGTGTAGAGCGCGACCCAGGCGTCGCCATTGGCATCGATGATGCGGACGCGCTGGCCGATCCAGTTGCCCTTG
Source organism: Pseudomonadota bacterium (assembly GCA_023390955.1). Classification (GTDB taxonomy): domain Bacteria; phylum Pseudomonadota; class Alphaproteobacteria; order Rhizobiales; family Xanthobacteraceae; genus Bradyrhizobium. The sequence continues at coordinate 17,181 of JAEWBW010000529.1, read as the reverse complement.
GTCTCACTGTCGGCGAACTCAAAGCTCTTGTGCCGGTAGACCGGCGCGTAGCCATTCTGCACCATCGACATGAAGATGTCGGGCGCCGGAAACATTTCCTGGATCGACGGGGCAGCATAGGAATAGGCGGTCGCGGCATCGTCGCGGCTGAACGCCTGCTCCTGGGCGCGGATCACGCCTTGCGCGGCGCCGATGTCGTCGGCGAACGCGGGCAGGCTGGTGAGCAGCACTGAGATCAGGACGAGAAGAGCGCGCATTGCGGGGCTCCATCGGTCGGTGCCGAAAACCCCGCAAGGTTACAGTCCGGCTCGCTCGCAGGCAATTCCGTCAATGCAGCATGTCGAGGAACGGCGTGTCGACCGTGCTGACATAGAAAATGATCACCTTGGTCTCCGCGCCCGTGCGGTTGTAGCCGGTCATCGCCACCTTCGGCGGTTCGACCAGTGCCTCGCCGGCCTTGACCGTGAGCGGCGGCTTGCCCTCGAGCTCCAGCGTGAAGGCGCCTTCGAGCACGTACACCGTCACCGGGAAGCGGTGGGTGTGGTAGACGGTCTTGTCGCCCGGCTGGAATGACGCGGTCATCACCCGCACGGACTGCCTGGCATCCGTCGGCAATCCCTCAACTACCTGCTGCAGCACGAGATTTGGCTTCGCGATGCCGTGCGCGCCGTGGTCGGCTGCAAGCGCGGCGGTGGCAAGACCCAGGCTGAGCGTGGTGCTGAGGGCGAGGCGGGCGCGCATCTGACATCTCCGTGGCAAGAGTCCAAGGCGAGGGATCGGTGCGCGCGAGCCTATGCAGTGGCGCCCATGCCCGGGAGCCGCAACATTGCAGCTGGCGGCCGCAGAAGTGCATAGTCCGTTCATGTTCGACTGGAACGACCTCAGATATTTTCTGGCGGTGGCCCGTCACGGCAGCACGATTGCGGCCGGCAAGGCGCTGGGCATCAGTCAGTCGACCGTGCATCGCCGGCTGGAAGAGCTGGAGCGGCGCTTGGGGCGGCCGCTGGTGACGCGGCAGCCTGCGGGCTATCGCCTCACCGAATTCGGCCACCTGATGCTGCCCTATGCCGAGCGCATCGAGGCCGGCATCGAGGATTTCTCGCGGCGCGCAACCGACGTCGAGCAGGACATGAAGGGCGCAATCCGCGTCACCTGTCCGGAGCCGATCGTGGCGCGGCTGATCCAGTCCGGCCTGATCGACGATTTCCACGCGCAGCATCCGGGATTGCGCGTCGAGTTCGTGATGAGCGACCGCTATCTCGACCTGTCGAAAGGCGAGGTCGATGTCGCCTTCCGCTCAGGCGACACCGATGACGAACTGATCGGGCGCAAGATCGCGGAGTCGATCTGGGCGGTCTATGCCAGCCGCGACTACCTCGAACGTCACGGCAAGCCGGAGCACATCGAGGATCTCGCGCGCCATCGGCTGGTCGGGCTCGACGAGTCCCAGGCCAATCACCGCGCGGTCAAATGGCTGAAGGAGGTCGCACCGGATGCGACCATGGCCGCCCGGATCAACAGCGTGCTCGGCCTCGTCTCCGCGATGAAATCCGGCGTCGGTATCGGCCCGCTCCCGATGGCGCTGGGCGACACTGAGCCGGATCTCGTTCGCGTGCTTGGTCCGATCCCGGAATTGACGCGAAGCTGGCGGATCCTGACGCATCCCGATCTCAGGCGCGTGCCGCGGATATCAGCGTTCTTCGATTTCATCGCGGTCCGGCGCGAGGCGCTCAAACCGATCCTGACGGGATGATCTATCGCTTGCGTTTTGCGGGCGGTTTTGCCGGCTTGGCGGCGCGCGCGGCGGTCTTCGTTGTCTTCGCCTTGGGCGATTGCGGGGGCAATGACTGCACGCACAGCCCGTCGACGAACACGTCGAGCATCCGCAGCACCGACGACTGCCAGCCGGGCTGATCGTGCATGTAGCACATGCCAACAAGCGCCCGCAGCAGATCCTCCGGACTGACGTCTGCACGCATGCGTCCTTCCGCGACGGCACGATCGAGGAGGGAACCGATTGCCTTGGTCAGGCGGTCCATCGAATAGGCCGCAAGCTCCGAGGTGCTCTGGAAGGTCAGCGCCAGCGCCGCCGCCATGCCCTTCTTGGTGGCAACGAATTGCACGTTTGAGCGCAGCCAGCGCCGCAGCGCGTCGACGGGATCCCTGGCGCTCTTCAATTGCTCGGCAAGCTCGCTGAGCTGCTCGACCTCGCGGCGGTACACGGCTTCGTACAAATCCTCGCGCGTCGGAAAGTGACGGTACAGCGTGCCGATGCCGACGCCGGCCTGTCGTGCGACGGCTTCCAGGCTCGCCTCCGGCCCGCCGGCGCTGAACACGACCTTGGCAGCCTCGAGCACGCGCTCTCGGTTGCGCAGGGCATCGGCGCGGGGCTTTCGGATATGGTCGGTCTGGTCGTCCATGTCACGCAATCTAGATCACGATCTGGTTAGATTGAACCCATCTTGGTCGCATCGCGTTGTTTGCCAACGCCCTTTCGACCGATTCCAATATTTTCGCACGCCTCTTGTTAAACGGAGGGTGCCTCCGTATCTTCGCTGACACGTCAGCCGGATCATCTCCGGTCGGCGCACGATCGACGGCGGCCACGGCGGTGGCGCGCTGCGCGATACCTATTGTCTCATCTGATCGGAGCCTTGCATGAACCACTCCATCAGCCTCACCGTGAATGGTGAGCCGAAAACCTTTCAACTGGACGATCCCAGAGTGACGCTGCTCGATCTCCTGCGTGAACGCCTTCATCTCACCGGCACCAAGAAGGGATGCGACCGCGGCCAGTGCGGCGCGTGCACCATCCTGGTCGACGGACGGCGCATCAACTCCTGTCTCGCGCTCGCCATCAGCCATGACGGTGCGGACATCCTCACCATCGAAGGCGTCGCGCGCGGCGACCAGCTGCATCCGGTGCAGGCCGCCTTCATTGCCCATGACGGCTTTCAATGCGGCTTCTGCACGCCCGGCCAGATCATGAGCGCGATCGGCATGCTCAGTGAAGGGCAGGCGGGTGACGACCCCGAGCGCATCCGCGAATGCATGAGCGGCAATCTCTGCCGTTGCGCCGCCTATCCCGGCATCGTCGACGCCGTGCTCGAGGTGCAGGCCGGCCAGAACCCCGCCAATCAGAGGCGCTCCGCATGAAACCGTTCGATTACGTCAGGCCCGCGACGATTGCCGAGGCCGTCGCCGCTGCCGCGCAGCCCGGCGCGACTTATCTTGCCGCCGGCACCAATCTGCTCGACCTCATGAAGGGCGGCGTCAGCCGTCCCGACCGCCTGGTCGATGTCACGCATCTCGACGGCCTCGACAAGATCGAGCACCTCGCCGACGGCTCTGTGCGCATCGGCGCGCTCGTGCGCAATTCCGATCTCGCGCACGACGCGGACTTTGCAAAGTCCTATCCCGCTGTCGCGGAAGCGCTGCTGTCGGGCGCGTCGGCGCAACTGCGCAATGCCGCGACCGTCGGCGGCAATCTGCTGCAGCGGACACGCTGTGCCTATTTCTATGATACCGCGAGCCGCTGCAACAAGCGCGAAGCCGGCAGCGGCTGCGATGCGCTTGGCGGCGAGAACCGGCTGCACGCGGTGCTCGGCTGGAGCGAGAGCTGCATCGCCACGCATCCCTCCGACTTCTGCGTGCCGCTGGTCGCGCTCGACGCAGTCGTCGAGATCGAGGGCCGCAACGGCCGTCGCGAGATCGCGCTTGCGGATCTGCATCGCCTCCCGGGTGATGCGCCCGGGCGGGACAGCGCGCTCGAGCCCGGCGATCTCATCGTCGCGGTGCGTCTGCCGGCCGCTGCGCGCGGCTTCGCTGCCAATGCGCGCTATCTCAAGGTTCGCGAGCGGACGTCCTATGCCTTTGCCATCGTCTCGGCAGCCGCCGCGCTGCGCATCGAGAATGGCAGGATCGCGGAAGCACGGCTCGCGCTCGGCGGCGTTGCCGCAAAGCCCTGGCGCGCAAGTGCGGCGGAGCAAGTGCTGCAAGGGGCTGCGCCGGATCAGGCGACCTTCCTGCAGGCCGCGCAAGCTGCTCTCGACGGAGCAAGGCCGTCCGGCGACAACGCCTTCAAGATCGAGCTCGCGCGCCGCATCGTCGTGCGCGCGCTGACGCTGGCCACAGCCGGCACGCCCGCGCGGATTCCCGCGCTGCCGGCCTCTCCCTTTGCATCGTCCGGAGCTATTCATGCCTGATATCGCTCTCACCTCCGCGCCGGCCCATGTCAGGCACGGCTCGAACATCGGCCAGCCGCAGACCCGCCGCGACGGCATCCTGAAGGTCAAGGGGCAGGCGACCTACGCCGCCGACAACCATCCGCAAGGAATGCTGTTCGCGGTGCTCGCTGTCGCCAGCATCGCGCGCGGCCGTGTCGCCTCGCTCGATATCGCCGCTGCAAAGGCACATCCCGGCGTGGTCGATGTCATGACCACGACGCACAAGCCAAAACTCGCGATCGACCCCGATATCAAGACCAACCCGTTCGTGTTCCGGATGGAGGTCCTGCAGAGCGACGAAGTGCGCTATCCCAACCAGCCGATCGCGGTCGTGATCGCCAAGACGCTGGAAGCGGCGACCGAAGGCGCGGCCTTGCTTGCGCCGCGCTACGAGCAGTTGCCCGCCCGCGTCGGCCTCGACAACGGCGACAGCTTCGTGCCGCCCGTCGTCGGTGTCGGCAATCCGACCCAGAATGTGCACGGCGATCTCGACGAGGGCTTTGCCGCCGCCGTCAAGCGCATCGACGCCACCTACGAGACGCCGCCGCAATATCACAACGCGATGGAGCCGCATGCCGTCGTCGCGTCGTGGGACGGCGACATGCTCTCGATCGACACTCCGAGCCAGGCCATGGTGATGGCGCGCGGCCGCGTCGCCGAGCTGTTCGGCGTCGCGCCGGAGAACATCCATATCCGCAGTCCGTTCCTCGGCGGCGGCTTCGGCTCAAAGGGTTTTCTGACCGGCCCGCAGATCCTTGGCGTCATGGCGGCGAAGCTGGTCGGGCGTCCCGTCAAGCTCGTGTTGCGCCGTGAACAGATGTACGGACCGGTCGGCCATCGCGCGCCGACGCGGCAGCATCTGCGCATGGGCGTCGATGCCGATGGGCGCCTGACGGCGATCGATCATCACGCCCGCACGCAGTCGAGCAGCTATGACGATTTTTACGAGCCCGCGGCCGACGCCTCGCACACGCTGTATGCTTCCAGGGCAATCAGGACGACGCACGACGCCGTGCGTGTCGATACCGGCACGCCGTTGTTCATGCGCGCGCCGGGCGAAGCCACGGGATCGATCGCGCTGGAGAGCGCCATCGACGAGATGGCCTATGCTTGCGGCATGGATCCGCTGGCATTCCGCCTGACCAATTATGCCGAGGTCGAGCCGATCTCGGGAAAGCCGTTCTCCTCGAAAGCGCTGCGGGCCTGCTACGAGCAGGGTGCGGCACGGTTCGGCTGGAGCAAGCGGCCGCTGGCGCCGCGGCAGATGCGCGACGACAACGGCCTGCTCGTCGGCTGGGGTGTCGGCACCGCCACCTTCCCCGCGCTGATGTTCCAGGCCGAGGCGCGCGCGGTGATCAAGCGCGACGGCAGCGGTGTGATGGAGACCGGCGCGCACGACATGGGGCAGGGCGCCTGGACCGCGCTGGCGCAGATCGCTTCCGACGGGCTTGGCCTCGACATCGATCGTGTCGAATTTCGCTCCGGTACGTCAGATCTCCCCGATGCCGGCATCGCCGGCGGCTCGGCGCATACGGCAACCGCCGGCAATGCGATCCATAGTGCGGGGGCCGCCGTGATCGCCAAGCTCGCCGATCTCGCCACCAATGACGAGCGCTCACCGCTGTTCGGCGCCGGCAATGCCGGCGTGATCGCCCGCGACGGAAAGCTGTTCCGGCGTGACGACGAAAGCCGCGGCGAGAGCTATGCCGACATCCTCACGCGTGCCGGGGTCGCCGAGGTCGAGGCACGCGGCACCGGCGCACCGAACCCCAACGCGATGGAAGAGTATGCGATGCACGCGCATGGCGTGGTGTTCGCGGAGGTGAAGGTCGATCCGGAGCTTGGCCAGGTCCGCGCCAGCCGAATGGTCGGTGCGTTCGCGGCGGGGCGGATCATCAACCCGCACCTGGTGCGGAGCCAGCTCTCCGGCGGCATGATCTGGGGACTTTCCTTCGCGCTGCACGAGGAAGCCATCACCGACCGGGGCAGCGGCCGGATCATGAACGCCAATCTCGGCGAGTACCATGTCCCCGTCCATGCCGACATCCCCGCGATCGACGTGCTGACCGTCGAGGAGCATGACCCGCACGTCAACGCGCTCGGCATCAAGGGTGTCGGCGAGATCGGAATCACCGGCAGCGCCGGCGCGGTGGCCAATGCGGTCTGGCACGCCACCGGCGTGCGCGTCCGCCGCTTCCCGATCCGCATCGAGGAGCTGCTGACGCCGCTCTGATGTTCAAGAAACCGGATGCTGCCGTGGATCACGGCAGCATCCCGTTCGCGTCGGCCGCTATCCCTGGCCCGCCGGCGGGACCACATACAGCGTCAGCGCGAAGACCGCGTAGATCAGGATCATCAGCGCACCGACGAACCAAGCCGAGCGTCCACTGCCGGTGATGAAGGTCGCGGTAACCGTTGCGATCATCACCATGGTGACGGCGCCCGGCCAGAACTGCAGGTCCATCGGCGTGGGGCCAACGACATAGCTGAGCAACACCAGGGCCGGCGCCACGAACAGCGCGATCTGGGAGGCGCTGCCAAGCGCAATGCTGACGCTCATGTCGAGGCGGTCCTTGCGCGCTGCGGCAAAGGCAACCGCAAATTCGGCGGCGGCGCCGACCAACGAGACGACGATGAAGCCGACGAAGGCCTGGCTCATTCCGAAGGATTCTGCCGCCTTCTGCACGGATTCGACGAAGATCTCACTGACCAGCGCCACCAGAACGGTGACGCCCAGCAGTGTCCCGACGGCGAGCCCGATCGGCCAGTGCGCCTCCTCGTGCCCGCCGTCGCCGTGGCCGGCGCTCGCGAACAGCTCCTTGTGCGTCCTCAGCGAGAACAACAGGCCGAGCCCATAAGCGAGGATGAGCAGGACCGAAATGCCGACGCTGAGCTTGTGCAGGATGGCCCCGTCCTGCGGCAGGTGCGCGAGGTCGGCGACCGCCGAAGGCGTCAGCAGGGCGACGGTTGCCATCAACAGCAGGCCGGATGAGAGCCGCGCGCCGGCCCGGTTATACTCTTGCACGTGGTAGCGCAGGCCGCCGAGCAGCAGGCAGGCGCCGAGCATGAAGATCGCGTTGGTGACGATCGCGCCGGCAATGGAGGCCTTTACCAGCGTGTACTGGCCCGCGTGCAACGCCGTGATGGCGATGATCAGCTCGGTCAGGTTGCCGAGCGTCGCGTTGAGCAGACCGCCGACGGCATCGCCGGTCTTGGCGGCGACAGCCTCGGTGGCGTGGCTGAGCAGGGCTGCCAGCGGCACGATGGCCAGCACGGAAAGCACGAAAAGCAGTGTGTGGGAATGCGGCGCCACCTTCTCGGCGACCAGCACGACCGGCACGAAGACCAGCATCCAGAGCAACGGCGTGTCCCGGATTTCCCGTAGCAGAGGTTGCATGTCGGCCGCCCTTTCCGTGTATGCGCTCACGCAAAGGTCCGGCAGGCCCGCAGTGTGACCGTTGATCTGTCTCAAGGGAGAAGGTCGAAAGAGGCGGCTTTTCGCCACCTCCTGCTGGTCCGCTTCGCTCTGCCGCCTCAAAACGTCGGCGGCGTGCAGGCGGAGATCACTTCGCAGGGCTTGCCGCCGACGCAGCGGAAGCGGTGCGGGCGGCGGCTCTCGAAATAATAGGCATCACCCGGATTGAGGATGCGACGCTCGTCCTCGACGGTGACCTCGAGCTTGCCCGAGATCACCACACCGCCTTCCTCGCCGTCATGCACGAGATGCACCCGCCCGGTGTCGCTGCCGGGCTCGTAGCGTTCCTTCAGGATCTGGAGCGAGCGCCCGAACAGATTGTCGCCGACCTGGCGGTAGGAGATCGGCTTCTTGCCGACTTCGGTCAGTTCCTCGGACCGATAGAAGATCTTTCGCCGCGTTTCCGGCTCCAGCGCAAAGAACTCGGCGAGCCCCATCGGGATGCCGTCGAGGATGCGCTTGAGCGCGCCGACCGACGGGTTCATCTGGTTGGACTCGATCAGCGAGATCGTCGAATTGGTGACGCCGGCGCGCTTGGCGAGCTCGCGCTGTGACAGCTTGTGCCGCGCCCGGATGAATCGCAGCCGTCCGCCGATGTCGACGCTCATTGCCCCAAAGCCCCTGTTGCAGGTGTTGCGGATCGCGCAAATATGCCTCAACGGGGTCAATGAAATCAATGGCTTGCAAGTCACCAGAAAAGGACTTGTTGCGCCCTGGGACCCGTGGCTCTGCTATGGCGTCAGCAAAGGAGCGTGGCCGTGACCCTTCATCAGATTCCGAACACCATCAAGACCGATTCGTTCTGGATGCCCTTCACGGCCAACCGGCAGTTCAAGGAATCGCCGCGCCTGTTCGCCTCCGCGGAAGGCATGCACTACACCACCGTCGACGGCCGCAAGGTGATCGACGGCTCCGCCGGTCTCTGGTGCGTCAATGCCGGCCATGGCCGCCGCCAGATCGCCGCCGCGGTCGAGAAGCAGCTAATGGGCCTCGACTTCGCGCCGTCGTTCCAGATGGGCCATCCGATCGCATTCGACTTCGCCGAGCGCCTCGCAGCGATCGCGCCGAAGAACCTCGACCGCATCTTCTTCACCAATTCCGGCTCCGAGTCGGTCGACACCGCGCTCAAGATCGCGCTGGCTTATCACCGCGCCAACGGCCAGGCATCCCGCACCCGGCTTATCGGCCGCGAGCGCGGCTATCATGGCGTCGGCTTCGGCGGCATGTCGGTCGGCGGCATGGTCGCCAACCGCCGCGCCTTCGCAACCCATCTGCCGGGCGTCGACCACATCCGCCACACCCATGATCTGAACCGTAACGCCTTCGCCAAGGGCCAGCCGGAGCATGGCGCCGAGCTCGCCGACGATCTCGAGCGCATGGTGGCGCTGCACGGCGCCGACACCATCGCCGCCGTGATCGTCGAGCCGGTGCCGGGCTCCACAGCGGTGCTGCCGCCGCCGAAGGGCTATCTGCAGCGCCTGCGCGAGATCTGCGACAAGCACGGCATCCTCCTGATCTTCGACGAGGTCATCACCGGCTTCGGCCGTCTCGGTACGCCGTTCGCCGCCAATTATTTCGGCGTCACGCCTGACATGATGACGACCGCCAAGGGCATCACCAACGGCACCGTGCCCTGCGGCGCCGTGTTCGCGCACCGCAAGGTGCATGATGGCCTGATGACCGGCCCGGAGAACATGATCGAGCTGTTCCACGGCTACACTTATTCTGCGCATCCGGTTGCCTGCGCCGCCGGTCTTGCGACGCTCGACATCTACAAGGACGAGGGCCTGCTCACCCGCGGCGCGTCGATGGCCGATTACTGGCAGGATGCGCTGCATTCGCTGAAGGGTCTTCCGAATGTCATCGACATCCGCAACTGTGGCCTGATGGGCGCGGTCGAGCTGGCGCCGCGTGGTGGCGTCGCCGGCGCACGCGGCTATGACGTGATGGTCGACTGCTTCAACACCGGACTGTATCTGCGCATGAGCGGCGACAGCTTTGCGGTCTCGCCGCCACTCATCGTCGAGAAGAGCCACATCGACCAGATGGTTTCGATCCTCGGCGACGCCATCAAGCGCGTGGCCTGATCCTTGCTCTCGCGGATCGATTGAGTTGTTCTTGCGAGCGGCATAAGTTGCGCATGATCTTGTTCGGAAAACCGCTTCGCACTTTTCCGGATCATGCGGCGCCGCGGGAGTTTGACGCGTGAAAGTCCTGATCCTCGGCAGCGGTGTCATCGGTGTCACCTCTGCCTACTACCTCGCGCGTGCTGGCCATGAGGTGACGGTCGTCGACCGTCAGCCGCAGCCGGCGCTCGAGACGTCGTTCGCAAATGCCGGCGAGGTCTCGCCCGGCTATTCATCGCCTTGGGCCGGACCCGGCGTGCCGGTCAAGGCGGTGAAGTGGCTGCTGATGAAGCACGGCCCCCTCGTGGTCCGGCCGAAGCTCGATCCCGTGATGTGGATCTGGCTGCTGAAAATGCTGCGCAACTGCACGTCCGCGCGCTACGCGGTCAACAAGAGCCGGATGATCCCGATCGCGGAATACAGCCGCGACTGCCTGCGGGCGCTGCGCAGCGACATCGGCATTCGCTACGACGAACGCTCTCAGGGCACGCTGCAGCTGTTCCGCTACCAGGCACAGCTCGACGGCACCGCCGAGGACATCGCGGTGCTCAAGCAGTACGGCGTTCCCTTCGAGACGCTCGATCGCGAAGGCTGCATTGCGGTCGAGCCGGCGCTCGCCGGCGTGAAGGACAAGTTCGTCGGCGGGCTTCGCCTTCCGCAGGACGAGACCGGCGACCGCCACATGTTCACGCAGGCGCTGGCGCTCGAGGCCGAAAAGCTCGGCGTGCGCTTCATGTTCAACACCGGCATCAACGGCATCATCACCGATACGTCCCGCGTCACAGGTGTCTCAACCAGCGCCGGCACGCTGCAGGCGGATGCCTATGTGCTCGCGCTCGGCAGCTGGTCGTCGCGGCTCGCTGCACCGCTCGGCATCTCGCTGCCGGTCTATCCGGTGAAGGGCTATTCGATCACGGTGCCGATCAAGGACGCCGCGGGTGCGCCGGAGTCGACCGTGATGGACGAGAGCTACAAGGTCGCGATCACGCGACTTGGCAATCGCATCCGCGTCGGCGGCACCGCCGAGATCTCCGGCTATTCGAGCAAACTCTATGACGCACGCCGCGCCACGCTCGATCATTCCCTGACCGATCTGTTTCCGCGCGGCGGCGACCTTTCCAGGGCGACGTTCTGGAGCGGCCTGCGCCCGATGACGCCGGACGGCCCGCCCGTGATCGGCGCCACGCGCTATTCAAATCTGCACCTCAACACCGGCCACGGCACGCTCGGCTGGACCATGGCCTGCGGCTCCGGCCGCGTGCTGGCGGACATGCTGTCCGGCAAGAAGCCGGAGATCGACACCAGCGAGCTGACGGTCGATCGGTACAATCACCGGTTCGGTTAAGGTCCTCTCCGTCGTCATTGCGAGGAGCGTAGCGACGAAGCAATCCAGACTGTCCCGACAGAGGCAGTCTGGATTGCTTCGCTGCGCTCGCAATGACGCAGGAGAGACCGTCCTCACCCCTCCGCGACTGCCTCGGCCCAGGGCTGGAAAATCTCCGTCGCGCCGAAATTCGTGTCGCCGTCGCGCATCACGACGCTTGGGCAGGCGAACTTCATCGGCAGCGACTGCACCTGCGTTTCCTCATAGTCGAAGCGGGCGGCCAAGGCCTTGCGCGCGTCGGCCGGCAGGCGCACATCGCCGGTTACGACCGCGCCCTCGCTGGCATCGATCCGCGGCTGGTGGATCGCAGCATCCAGGTCCATGCCGAAATCCATCGCAAAGGACGCGAGCTGCATCACCGACGGCATGATGCGGCGGCCGCCGGAGGCGCCGATCGCGAGGCGCTTGCCTTCGGCGGTCTCGGCGATGACGGGCGTGTAATTGCAGAGGCAGCGCTTGCCGGGCGCGAGCGAGTTGGTCGTGCCCGGGGTCGGGTCGAACCACATGATGCCGTTGTTCATGGGGATGCCGGATTTCGGTGTCACGTATTTCGAGCCGAAGGTGGAGAGCAGTGTCTGCGTCACTGCCGCCATGTTGCCGTGGCGGTCGACCACCGAGAAATGCGTGGTGCAGCTCGGGGCCAGATATTCTGCGCCGAGCGAGCGCTTGCCGTCGGCATCGCCCATGTCCTTGAGTCGTTCGAGATAGGCGGCCTGGATCGCCGCGGCATAGGCGCTGTAAGCGGCCGCACCAGGTGCGCCGCCCGGCTTGAGAGTCTCCTGCAGAAGCCGCAGCGCATGCGCGAGCGTCGGCCCGGCCGTCAGCTCCGGCGTCGCAATCACCTTGCCGCCGCGATAGGGGATCGAGAGGGGCTCGCGCAGATAGGCGCGGAACGCGGCGAGATCCTCGACCGAGAGCGAGCCGCCGTCCGCCTTGATGTCGGCGGCAATGCTTTTGGCGAGATCGCCTTGATAGAAATCGCGCGGACCGGCGCTCGCCAGATGCGACAGCGTGGCCGCAAGCTTGTCCTGCGGCAGCCGCGTCTCGCTCTTGATGCCCCAGGGCGCGTTCGGCGGCAGGCCATCCCTCAGAAATGTTTCCGCGCTCGCGGGATAGCGCCTGAGATCGGCGGCGGTGCTCGCGATCATCAGCGTCGTCCACCAGTCGACCAGCAATCCTTCGCCGGCAAGTTTTGCGGCCGGCGCGAGCAAGTCCTTCCACGGCATCCTGGCGTGGCGGCGATGCGCCTCCTCCATCCCGGCGACGACGCCTGGCACGGCGATCGAACCGGGGCCATGGAGGTTGCGGTCATCCTTCACGCGAGGCCATGGGAACAGGTCCGAGGCCGCGCCGGCACCAGTGAGCGGATAATCCGCGACGCGCAGGCTCTGCGGCGCGCTCATGCCGTAGTCGATCACCTCATAGCGCTTGTCGCGCGCGCGGTAGAGCACCATCGCGCCGCCGCCGCCCATGCCGCTCATCCACGGCTCCAGCGCGTTCAGCGCGAAGGTCGTGGCCACCACCGCGTCGATGCAATCGCCGCCCGCGGCCAGCACCTCGGCGCCCACTTCGGCGGCCCGGCGCGACTGCGATGCGACGATGCCGCCCTTGGCCTTGGTGGCGGGTTTGCGGATGTTTTGGGTGGTGCTGAACTGATGGGACATGAGCCAGTCTTTGCGTTGAGCGGAATTTTGCGCCGCATTGGCGAAGTGCGCCGAGGATGGCACATTGCGGGCAACGAGAACAACCGAACGGGAGAGCGGCATGGCAGGTGTGAAGCAGGCGCGGGATGGCGCGGTCGGGATTTTGACGCTGGACGAGCCGGCGAGCCTGAATGCGATGACGCCGGACCTGCTCGGTGCGCTCGCTTCCGCCATCGCCGAGATGACGCGCGACGACGGCATTCGTGCACTGGTGTTGACCGGGGAGGGACGCGGGTTCTGCTCGGGCCAGAACCTGAAGGCATCGGAAGCGCTCGGCGAGGACGTCGCAGCGGGCGTGATGCGGTTCTATTGGCCGGCGTTCAAGGCGCTGCGCGAATGCCGCGTGCCGGTGGTGGTGGCCGTCAACGGCGTCGCCGCCGGTGGCGGCTTCAGCCTGGCGATGGCTGGCGACATGATCGTGGCGGCGCGCTCGGCAAGCTTCATCCAGGTGTTCAGCCGCATTGGCCTCGTCCCCGATCTCGGCTCGACCTGGCTGCTGCCGCGGCTGGTCGGTCGCCAGCGCGCGCTCGAACTGATGCTGCTCAACGAGCCGCTGTCGGCGGAAGGCGCCCACGCCATGGGGCTGGTGCGGCAGGTCGTCGACGATGCACGGTTGATGGAGGAGGCGATGACACTGGCACGTCGCCTTGCCGACGGTCCGACCCGCGCCCTTGTCGCCACCCGCGCGCTGCTGGAAGAGAGCGAGCATGCGAGCTACGAGGCGCAGTTCCGCCGCGAGATCGAGCTTCAGGCCACGATCCGCAAGAGCGCTGACGCGCTCGAAGGCCGCAACGCCTTCGTCGAGAAGCGAAAAGCCAAATTTACGGGGAAGTGAGGTTCTCTTTTCTTCCTTCTCCCCTTGTGGGAGAAGGTGGCGCGAAGCGCCGGATGAGGGGTTGCATCCGCGCATTCAAATGGACGAGGTGGATTGCGGAGAGATACCCCTCACCCGTCTCGCCGCTGCGCGGCGATCCACCCTCTCCCACAAGGGGAGAGGGAAACTTGCTCAGATCGCGCTCTCGGCGCGGCCGGCGCGATGCCGGGCGTGCCATTTCGGACCAGGGCCGCGCATATAGTGCAGCTCGGGACGATAGGGATTGCCGGCGATCCTGACGAGCTTCTGCCAGCCCGAGGCGATCGCATCGAAGCGGTGACGGAGCAGGTTCGGCGAAACCGACAGCATGACACGATCCTTTAGGGGGGCTGCCTTTAGTGGGGCTTACCGAGCATCGACGTGAACGGCAGGTCGAAAATTTCCTCGCCGTTGGTGTCGCTGACATGAAGGATCCAGTGGCGCCAGTCTTCGCTGCTCGGCGTCATGATCATGCTGCGGATGACCTGGTCGGCATGGGCGCGCGCCTCACTCAGGTTCGCAACCGGCGTGCCGCGACGATCGACCAACACGCCTTCCTTCGTCGAGCAGTGGAAGAACACCTGGACCATAACCGCCTCCTGGCACGTGCGACTGGGCTTTCAACCCATCGATACCAGTCTGACGGCCGCCCAAATATTCGGGTTCAACCCGGTGGGGGAAGTTACGGACACGGATCAGTGAGCAAACCTTAAGATTTGTTCACCATTGGCTGGACGAGGCCATTTGGGCGTGGAACTCTCGATTTGCCAGTGGTTGCGGAGGGGGAGAGCCTTGGACGGCACGACACAGGCGCGTGATATCCCGCGTGCGTTCGCAATCGCCTTGCTCGCTCTCACCACCATTTATGCCTCGGCCGCATCAGCCAATTCGGTTCGCAGGAGCGGCTACCTCGCGGGTCCGGACCTCTGCGGCAGCGGCGATCTCGCCTTTCCACGGCTCAAGATCGACATGAAGGCGGGCTTCTGCGCGGGCCTCGTCGCCGGCAAGGACGACGGTCTCAAATTTCCGCGCGCGATCCTTCAGGTTCCAGGGCGCGACCTGTTCGTGGTGGCGGACATGGGAAGCTGGGCCCGCGCCGCAGGCCGGCTGCTGCTGCTCGATCCCCACGCGGCCGCTGGCAAACGAATCAAGGAGCTCGTGACCGCGCTCGATTATCCCGCAGCCCTCGCCATGGGTCCGGACAGGAAGATCTACGCCTCGACCGATGCGACCATCTTTCGCTTTGATCCGCTGGCGGACAATCCGCGCGGGACGATCGAGACCATCGTCCGTCATCTTCCGGGCCGCCGGACCACCCTGTCCGACGGTACCAAGGTCGAGGACAGCGTGCATCCGCTCAAACCGTTCGTGTTCGACCGGACCGGGCGGCTGTTCGTCAATGTCGGTTCGCACAGCGATGATTGCGTCACGAGGGCGCCGGTCACAAAGCCCTGCGCGGCCGCGGAAGGAGCATCGCCGCTGGCAGCGATCTGGATGTTCACGCCGCAAGCGGGCGGCGGCTTCGCGGCCTTGAAGCCCAACGAGCCCGACCCGCCGCACGAGGTCTATGCGCGCGGCCTGCGCAATTCGATGGCGCTGACGCTGCATGCGCAATTCCCCGATCCCGGCTATGCCTTCCTGCAGGCCGAGAACGCTCGCGACCTGCCTGACATCTTCGAGCCCAACGAGGAGATCAACGCGATTGAGCGTAACAGGCATTATGGCTGGCCTTATTGCTACGATCTGGCGACAGCGAGCCCGGAATTCAGGCTCGTGCTGCAGTCCGGCGCTTACAAGAATTTCTGCGTTAACAAGACCGCCTACAAGCCGCCGCTGTCGTTGCTGCCGCCGCACGGTGCGCCGCTCGGCATGACCTATTATCACGGCACGAGATTCTCCGAGCTCGAGGGCAAGCTGCTGATCGGCCTGCACGGCTATCGCCCGACCGGCAGCCGTCTCCTGGTCTACGATGTCGACGATCACGGCTTTCCAAAGCTGAGCCCGCCACCGGTGCGCTATCGCGTGAGCTGCGGCGCCGAGCCCTCGCGCAGTTTCCGGAGCGAGGGGGCGGTGGCTCCTGCCGCGCCCTATGAGGAGCTGATCGCCGGCTGGCATCGCGTCAACGGCGCGCGGCCGCAGGGCGCGCCGGTCGGCCTCACCGTCGCGGCCGATGGCGCGATCTGGCTTGTCGAGGACAAGAACCAGACCGTGATCCGCATCGACCGCGCCGCCGGCGATGCGCCCGAGCCGTTGCCTTGCGACACGCGCAGCCCGGCGCTTATCGATCAGCTTGCCGCCTTCGTCGCCGGCGATGCGCAGAACCGCGACCGCCTGACGGTGCTGCGCAAGAATCTCGTGGAGAAGCATTGCCTCGGCTGCCACTCGGATTTCGGCCTGAAGCGGGAGCAGTCGGAGGCGCAGAAGGACCAGGCCGCGCTGCGATTCATGTTGTCGCAGGACGGCTGGATTTATCCCGGCGATCCCGAGTCCGGAAAACTACGCACCCGCCTGCGCGGCCTCGGCGCGGAGAAGCTGATGCCGCCCGGAGGCGAAGCGCTCGCGAAGACCGAGCCCGGTTACACGAGGCTGCTCGACTATGCGGACTCGCTCGTGGCGAAGCTGGTGCCGGGCACGCGGATGCGCATCAAGGCAGCGCGGCCGACGCTGAAATTCTTCGCCAAGGGCGGCAAGGAATGCGGCGAAATACCGGCCGGAAAGGTCGTTGTCGTGACACAAAGGATCGCTGTAGACAAAGCGGGTTTCAGCCGATTCTTCCGGCCGGCCGACCCTTATCTCAACGGCGAATGCACCGACGACGATGGCTACTATCTCCCGCAGAACCTTCTGGTGCCTTTGCAGTAGCGTGCTGCTGGCGATCGCCGGGCAACAAGCCTTCGCGCAGACCAAGCCGTTCGAAAGCGTGCAGGTGACGCCGGCCGGCGAATACACGTTTGGGATTGAAGGGCCGGCCGTCGATCTCGACGGCAATCTGTTCGTCGTCAATTTCGGCAGTCCCGGCACGATCGGGAGGCTTGCGGCGGGCGCCGCCTCATCCGAGAAATTTGCCCAGCTGCCGCAGGGCAGCGTCGGCAATTCCATCCGCTTCGATCGCGACGGCACCATGTTCGTCGCCGACTACAAGGCGCACAACATCTTTGCGTTTCGCAAGGGCAGCGCCGAACCGGAGCTCTGGTTTCATTCCGACGAGATGAAGCAGCCCAACGACATGACGATCGCCCGTGACGGGACGATCTATGCGAGCGATCCCAACTGGAAGGGACGCGAGGGCCACATCTGGCGCATTGCGCGGGCTGCCGACGGCACGGCACGAGGCGAGATCATGCCGGCGCCGCGCGCGATGGGCACCACCAACGGCATCGACCTCAGCCCTGATGGCAAGACCCTCTATGTCAG
>JAEWBW010000524.1 GCA_023390955.1 Pseudomonadota bacterium | reverse complement strand
GCGCGGCGGCAATCTCGGCGTGAAGGAAATCGTGCTGGGCATGCCGCATCGCGGCCGTCTCAACGTGCTGACGCAGGTGATGGGCAAGGCGCACCGCGCCCTGTTCCCCGAATTCAAGGGCGGCTCGGCCAATCCCGACGCGGTCGAAGGCTCCGGCGACGTCAAGTATCACCTCGCCGCCTCCTCGGACCGCGAGTTCGACGGCAACAACATCCATCTGTCGCTGACCGCCAACCCGTCGCATCTCGAGATCGTCGATCCCGTCGTGCTCGGAAAGGTCCGCGCCAAGCAGGACCAGCATGGCGATCCGCCGGACATGCGCATCTCGGTGATGCCGCTGCTGATGCACGGCGACGCCGCGTTCGCCGGCCAGGGCGTCGTTGCGGAATGCTTCGGTCTGTCGGACCTGAAGGGCTACCGCACCGGCGGCTCCGTGCACTTCATCGTCAACAACCAGATCGGCTTCACCACCTATCCGCGTTATTCGCGCTCCTCGCCCTATCCGTCGGATGTGGCGAAGATGATCGACGCGCCGATCTTCCACGTGAACGGCGACGATCCGGAAGCCGTCGTGTTCGCGGCCAAGGTCGCGACCGAGTTCCGGCAAAAATTCCACAAGCCCGTCGTCATCGACATGTTCTGCTACCGCAGGCATGGCCATAACGAAGGCGACGAACCGGCCTTCACCCAGCCGGTGATGTACAAGCGGATCGCCGCGCATCCGTCGACGCTCGAGCTCTACGCCCGCCGTCTGATCAGCGAAGGCGTCATGACCGAAGGCGAGGTCGACAAGGCCAAGGCTGACTGGCGCGCCCGGCTCGACGCCGAGTTCGAGGCCGGCACCTCCTACAAGCCGAACAAGGCCGACTGGCTCGATGGCAAGTGGGCCGGCTTCAAGATCGCCGACCAGGAAGAGGATGCACGCCGCGGCATCACCGGTGTCGATCTCTCGATCCTCAAGGACATCGGCCGCAAGATCACCAAGGTGCCGGACGGTTTCCGCGTCCACCGCACCATCCAGCGTTTCCTTGAGAACCGCGCCAAGGCGATCGACAACGGTGTCGGCATCGACTGGGCGACCGGCGAAGCGCTAGCGTTCTGTACGCTGCTCAACGAAAACCGTCACGTCCGCCTGTCCGGCCAGGACTCCGAGCGCGGCACCTTCTCGCAGCGCCACTCGGTCCTGATCGACCAGGAGGACGAGAGCCGCTACACGCCGTTCAACCATCTCGGCAACGAGCAGGGCCATTACGAAGTCATCAACTCGCTGCTGTCGGAAGAAGCGGTGCTCGGCTTCAAGTACGGCTATTCGCTCGCCGAGCCGAAGACGCTGACGCTGTGGGACGCCCAGTTCGGCGACTTCGCCAACGGCGCGCAGGTGCTGTTCGACCAGTTCATCTCCTCGGGCGAGCGCAAATGGCTGCGCATGTCCGGCCTGGTCTGCCTCCTGCCGCACGGCTATGAGGGCCAGGGTCCGGAGCATTCCTCGGCCCGCCTCGAGCGGTTCTTGCAGATGTGCGCGGAAGACAACATGCAGGTGGTCTATCCGACCACGCCTGCGAACTACTTCCACGTGCTGCGGCGCCAGCTGCATCGCGAGATCCGCAAGCCGCTGATCCTGATGACGCCGAAGTCGCTTCTGCGCCACAAGCGCGCAGTGTCGCGCCTCGACGAGCTCGGCAAGGATACGACGTTCCACCGCATCCTGTATGATGACGCCCAGATGCTGCCGAACGAAGCCATCAAGCTCGTTACGGACGAGAAGATCCGCCGCATCGTGCTCTGCTCCGGCAAGGTCTATTACGACCTCTACGAGGAGCGCGAGAAGCGCGGCATCGACGACGTCTATCTGATGCGCGTTGAGCAGCTCTATCCGGTGCCGCTGAAGGCGCTGGTCGCCGAGCTGTCCCGCTTCAAGAAGGCCGAAGTGCTCTGGTGTCAGGAAGAGCCGCGCAACATGGGTGCGTGGCACTTCATCGAGCCCTATCTCGAGTGGGTGCTCAACCAGGTCAACGGCGTCAGCCGGCGTCCGCGTTATGTCGGCCGTGCCGCATCGGCCGCGACTGCAACCGGCCTGATGTCGAAGCATCAGGCTCAGCTCAAGGCCTTCCTCGACGAGGCCCTGAGCTAAACATTTTTAGAACTGCGTCATGCCCCGCGGCCGTTCCGCGGGGCATCCGGTACTTGCGTCGTCGTCACAAGCGCGAACGTCGCGAGCTGCTGGATCGTCCGGCTACGGATGATGACATCGGGAATTCACGACCGCATTGGCGATCTCCTTAAGGAAAAGACCATGACTGAAATTCGTGTGCCGACGCTCGGCGAATCCGTCACCGAGGCCACCATCGGCCGCTGGTTCAAAAAGGCCGGCGACGCCGTCGCCGTCGACGAGCCCTTGGTGGAGCTCGAGACCGACAAGGTCACCATCGAAGTCCCGGCGCCGTCCGCGGGCGTGCTGAGCGAGATCATCGCCGCCGATGGCGCGACCGTTGCGGTCGGTGCGTTGCTCGGCCAGATCACCGAGGGTGCCGCTGGTGCAAAGCCGGCCGCCGCACCGGCTGCCAGGCCCGCTGCTGCTC
>JAEWBW010000494.1 GCA_023390955.1 Pseudomonadota bacterium | reverse complement strand
GATCGACCGGCCACACCAGCGTCTTGCCGAGTTCGGCGAGGCAGGGGGCCGCCGCCTGGCAGATCACCACGCCGGGGTCATAGCCATCGCCGAGGCTCAGCGCGTGGCGGGTGACGCGAAAGCGGTCGTCGCTGGCGCTGCGGGCGACGTAACCGAGTTCCTCCAGCGTCTCGAGCAGGCGGTAGACGGTGGGGCGGGGCAGATCGAGCGCGCGCGCGACGTCGCCGGCGCGGATACCGCCGGAGCGGTTGACCTCGCGCAGCACGTCGAGCCCGCGTTTGAAGGCGCGCACGCCCTCCGACTGCCGGGGCTGGCCGTTCCCCGTCCGCTCCTTGGACACTCCGAAATTCCTCTCTTGTGCGGCGCCCTGCGGCGCCTATCGTCCTTACCAACACGACGCAAGGGCGGCCACCGTAGGGTCGCATGCGACCGGTATCAAGTTCGGATACCTTTGGAGTGGCGACATGGAAATCACTGCGCTCGGCTATATCGGGATCAATTCGTCCCAGCTCGACCAGTGGGGCCGGATGGCGACGGGGCTGCTCGGCATGCAGCAGGTCGATCGCGGCGGCAACATGCGCGCATTCCGCATGGACGACCGCAAGCAGCGGTTGATCGTCGACGGCAGTGACGATGCCGGGCTTGCGGTGATGGGCTGGGAAGTTCCCTCGACCGCCGCGCTCGACCGGCTCGCGGCGCGGCTCGAAGAGCACGGCGTCACGGTCACACGCGGCTCGCGCGCGCTGGCCGACGAGCGCCACGTCAACGACCTGATCACATTCGCCGACCCCGCCGGCAACCGGCTGGAGGCTTACTGCTCGCCGGCGCTCGCGACCGAGCCGTTCAGGCCGGGCCGTGCGATCTCGGGCTTTCGTACCGGTGCGCTCGGCATGGGGCACATCGTGCTCAACGTGGAGGACGTCGAGCCGCTGCTGCCGTTCTATCGCGACGTGCTCGGCTTCCACGTTTCAGACTACGGGCTGAAGCCATACGGGCTCTACTTTTTTCACGTCAACGGCCGCCACCACAGCTTTGCGATGGTTGGTTCGGGCAAGAAGGCGATGCACCATTTCATGGTCGAGCTCGGCAGTCTCGACGATGTCGGGCAGGGCTACGATCTCGCGCAGATGGACGAGGGCCGGGTCGTCTATACGCTCGGACGCCATACCAACGACCATGTGACGTCGTTCTACGTCAACACGCCGTCCGGCTTCTTCATCGAATATGGCTGGGGTGGCCGCGTGATCGATCCCGCGACCTGGCAGCCGCACGAGACCTTCGACGGTCCGTCGCTGTGGGGCCATGAGCGGCTCTACATGCCGGAGGAACAGCGCAAGCGCCTGCGCGAGATGCGAATGGACGCCGCTGCCCGCGGCGTGCGCGCCGCCGACCCGAGCGTGCCACCGCTGAACTGCGCGTGGCTCGACCAGGTGATCGCGCGGGAGTAACCGCCGCCGCTGCGGCAACGATCTGAACATCAAGGAAGGACAACCATGTTCAAACCCCTGTTGCGGGCAGGCTTCGTGCTGCTCGCGCTCACCGCGTCCGCCTCGGCCGATCCGATCAAGGTCACGCTGCTCGGCACCGGCGTGCCGACACCGCGACCGACCAGTTTTAGCGCATCGACGCTGATCGAGGCGGGACAGGAAAAGCTGCTGATCGATCTCGGTCGTGGCTCGACCATGCAGCTCTACAAGCTGAAGATTCCGCTCGGCGCCGTCACCGCGAGCTTCCTCACCCATCTGCATTCCGACCACATCGTCGGTCTGCCTGACATGTGGCTCACGGGTTGGCTCGCCACGCCCTGGGCTTCGCGCAAGGGGCCGATGGCCCTGTATGGGCCAAAGGGCACGGTGGCGATGACGGAGCACCTGACCAAAGCGTTCGCCGACGACATCCGCATTCGCATCGACGACGAGCATCTCGACCCGAAGGCGATCGCATTCGACGCCAAGGATATTGCGGCGGGTGTCGTCTATGAGCGCAATGGCGTCAAGGTCACCGCGATCGAGGTCAATCACGGCGACAAGATCAAGCCATCGTTCGGCTATGTCGTCGAATATGACGGCCACAAGGTCGTGCTGTCGGGCGACACCAAGTATGACGAGCGGATCGCCAAGGCGGCCGAGGGCGCCGATCTCCTGATCCACGAGGTCTCGGTGATCGAGCCGGAGCTGTTCACGAAGAATCCCGTCTACAAGGATATCCAGGCGCACCACACCTCGCCGGAGGAGGCGGGCCGCATCTTTGCCTTCGCGAAGCCGAAGCTCGCGGTGTACTCCCACATCGTGTTCGGCACCGTCAAACCCGGGCCCGACATCCCCGAGGAGCCGCTGATCCTGCGGACGCGGACGACCTACCAGGGACCGCTGCTGGTCGGCCGCGACATGATGTCGTTCCGAATTGGCGACACCGTTGAGGCTTTCGGGCCCGACGGCGCAAAGCTCGCGCCGTAGAGCAGAGGCCTACATCGCGGCCATCATGCCGCCGTCGACATAGATGATCTGGCCGTTGACGTAGGTGGCGGCGTCCGACGACAGGAAGATCGCGGCGCCGACCAGCTCGTCCGGCTTGCCCCAGCGCTTCGAGGGGATGCGGCCCATCAGCCAGTTGTTGAAGTCCGGATTGTTGACCAGCGCCTCGTTCATGTCGGTCAGCATGTAGCCGGGGCCGATCGCGTTGGCCTGGATGCCGTGCTGCGCCCATTCCACCGCCATCGAGCGCGTCAGGTTCTTGATGCCGCCCTTGGCGGCGGTGTAGGGCGCGATCGTCGGTCGCGCCAGCTCGCTGCCGAGCGAACCGATATTGACGATCTTGCCGCGCTTGCGCGGGATCATGCGTTTGGCGGCCTCGCGGCCGAGCACGAAGGCGCTGGTGAGGTTGGTCTCGATCACCTTGCGCCATTCGTCGGTGGTGAACTCGACCAGCGGCTTGCGGTGCTGAATGCCGGCATTGTTG
>JAEWBW010000379.1 GCA_023390955.1 Pseudomonadota bacterium | reverse complement strand
GGCAGCGGCGCGTTCGGCTCGGTCTCGCGCAAGCCCGCGGGTTCGATGACCTCGCGCCTGATCCAGACGGAGTAGGGCTCCCTGGTTATCGCCTCGATGACGAGACCGATCAAGCCGAAGCCGTGATTCGAATATTTGAAGCGCGTGCCCGGGTCGATCGCAGTGGGCTTGCGCAGCTCCGCGATCAGCTCCTGCTTGTTGAGATACGGGCGGCGGTCGATGAACTGGCCGGAATCGGCGCCGTCGCGGGTGAGGCCGGCGGTGTGCGACAGCGCCTGCGCGATCGTCACCTCGGCGACGCGCGGATGCAGGCCGCCGACATATTGGCCGATGGGATCATCGAGCCGCAGCTTGCGCTGCTCGCGCAGCTTCAAAATGCCGGCGGACGTAAAGCTCTTGGAATGCGAGGCGATGCGGAAGCGGTGGCGCGGCGTCAGTTTTTCGCCGGTGTCGAGATTGGCGAGACCGAAAGCGTATTCGGCGACGACCTCGCCGCGATGGCTGACGGCGACGATGACGCCCGGCTGCTGAAATAACCGTTGCTGGAATTCGATCCAGGAGCCGATGTAGTCGATCGCGGATTTCAGCCACGCGTCCATTGTCCACCGCATCTGTTGGGGAAGGGATGCGCAACAACTAGCCGAAAAAGCAGAACCGGCACAACCCGGATGGGCTGCGCCGGCTCTGGTAGCTGCGATAGAGCGCGCGAGGCGTCAGTAGACCAGCGTCGCGCCGGTCGGCTTGTCGAGCGCGGAGGCGAGCGAGCGATATTCTTCGCTGCCGGTGCCGGCGAGCGAGGCGATCTTGTCGAGGTGATACTTGGCCTGCTCGCGGTTGCCCTGCTCGAGCTGCCAAAGGCCGTAATACTGCCAGGTGCGGACGTGGTTCGGATCGTCCTTCAGCGCCAGCTCGTAATAGACCTTGGACTGCTGGTAGTCGCCGAGCTTGCGATAGGAGTAGCCGATCAGGTTGGCGACATCGGCGACGTCGTCGCGCTTCAGCGACTTCAGCTGGGTGATCGCGCCCGTGTAATCGTGGCCGTCATAGATGGTGGTGTAGGCCGTGCGATAGGCGGCGAGGAATTTGGGATCGCTGATCGACGAGCTCTTCTTCTTCCCCTTCTTGGACGAGCTGTCCGACTTCGGCGGGGAGGGCTCGTCACTGCCGGCGGCGTAGGCGCTCGTCAGCACCGGGCCGGCGACAAGGGCCATCGAAACAAGTCCCGGTACCAGAAGCATCGAAAGTTTGCGCATCTATCATTCTCCCGTATGGAACGAGGCGATCCTACACGATTGCCTAGATGCGGAACACCCTGGGCGCGAAAACATTCCCGGCATCCCGGCATGTTCCGTGCGAAATGACAAACTTGTCATTGAAGATGAACGGCAGCCATCCATGCGCTTCAGGATGGGTTCAGTGCGTGCCCACTAGCGTCTCCATCATGATCGAAGGGCCCGGCGAGAGGGCGCTGGCCCAAGATCTTTCCAGGAGGAGACACAACCATGTTGAAGACGATTTCCGCAGCCTTGCTTGCCGCTTCTGTCATCGCAGCGCCGGCCTTCGCGGCCGAGACCACCAAGGACACAACCAAGACCACTGCTCCCGTGATCAAGGCCGAGCCGGCGCAGACCAAGGCCACGGTCACCGGCAAGGGCGAGGTGAAGTCGGATGCCAAGGCCGATACCAAGGCTGACGCCAAGGCCGACGTCAAGACCGACACCAAAGCCGGTGCGAAGGCCGACGTCAGGTCGGACGCCAAGACGGACGCAAAGACGTCCAATCCGATGAACGCCAACGCCGCGGTCACGACCGAGCAGCACAAGACGGTTCACGCCAAGCGTCATCACGGCAAGACCGTCTCGTCCAAGAAGGTCCAGCCGGATCTCACCAAGCCGATCGCGCCGGCAGCGTCCGACAAGCGCAGCTAACGACTGATCCCGCGAGGCGGCAAATCTCGCATTGCCCCTGCCGCCTCGTCAGGGTGTCAGGCCCGGCTCGATCGTCATGGTCTTCGCGAGAGCGCGGACCGTGGCGGCGGGCCGGTGCACGTTGATAAGTTTGATTTGCTTGCCGCCGCCGTGACGCTAGAACGGCGCATCGGATGAGATGGGGACTTCGGTGGGGCGAGCGGCACGACGGGCAGGCGTCCTGATATTGCCATTGGTGCTTGCAGGTTGCTTTGGCAGCGACGGCGGCCGGCCCACGTCGGCGGACGCCAGCGGCGCGGGCCAGCCATTCCCGGACGACTACCGCAACGGCGTGCTGGCCATCATGCGCACCTATTTGAACAATCCCGTCGGCGTCCGCGACGCCAGCATGGCCGAGCCGGTGCTGCGCGAGGTCGGCGGCCGTCCCTTCTATGTCGGCTGCCTGCACTACACCCCGCGGGAGAGCGACGGCAGCTACAAGGCGATGCGCGAGCGGGCCGTCATCTATGTCGGCGGCCGGCCCGACCGCGTCGTCGACCGGACCAGCGAGCTCTGCGCCGGTGCGGTTTACGCACCCTTTCCAGAACTCGAAAAGATGACGCGGTAGCGCAAAGTCGCCCTTCATCCGCCCGTGGTACGACCGGGGCGGCCTGGGATCGGCCGATCACATTTCGGGGAGCGATGAACGGGGCCGGTTCCTGCGGCGACCAATCCTTACGGCAGTCCGCGTTCGCGCGAAAAAATCTGTCGTGACGGCCGGTATCTTAGGAACAAAACGCCGCTGTTGCCGCCTCGTCACAGGATCGAACGATCAACGTTCCGGCATTGCCGCGAAGCAACCAAATTCAGGCCACGTTGTTTTTTGAGGGTGAAACGAAATAACGGGGATGTTCCAATGAAAGCGATTTTACTCGGTGCCGCAGCTCTGCTGGCGCTGGCGGCACCGGCCGCAGCAGCCGACATGCAGCCGCGACCCTACACCAAGGCGCCGGCCTACACGCCGCCGCAGGTGATCTACAACTGGACCGGCTTCTATATCGGTGGCCATGTCGGCGGCGCCTTCGCCGGCGACAACACCTTCCAGAGCAGCGACGCCCGCTTCATCGGCGGCCTGCAGGGCGGCTTCGACTATCAGTTCGCGCCCAACTGGGTGCTTGGTATCGAGGCCCAGTACTCCTGGCTGCCGACCAACAATGGCGGCGTGGCCTTCCCGCTGGGCACGGTCGTGACCTCCAACACCGACCAGATCGGATCGATCACCGGCCGGCTCGGCTACACCTGGGGTCCGGCGCTGCTCTACGCCAAGGGCGGTTACGCCTGGCGCAACAATGATCTGACGGTCGCCATCGCCGGCGTGCCGCAGCCCTTCACGGCGAGCGGCAACAGCAAGGACGGCTACACCGTCGGCGGCGGCCTGGAATACATGTTCGCCCCCAACTGGTCGGCCAAGGCCGAGTACCAGTATTATAATTTCGGCAACACCACGATCACCGCAGCGCCTGCCGCCGACGTCATCGGCGCCCGCGCCCGCAACGAGGAGCATACCGTCAAGGTCGGTGTGAACTACCGTTTCGGCTGGGGCGGTCCGGCAGCCTCGCGCTACTGATCCCGACAGATCGACAGACCTATCGACTGCAAAGGCCGGCGTCCCGCCGGCCTTTGTTTTTGGTCCCGGTTGCTTTTGTCGCAGGCCGGCGTCGGACGGCGCGGTTTTTGGTTCGCGTTTTGCATTCCTTTCTCACCAGCGTCACGGGCGCGCGGTAAAGCAAAAATAATTTTTGCGAACTAGGAACACGCCCGCGTTCTCGTGCTTATGTGATTGCTGGCTGGTGGGACAACGAACATGCGTATCTTGGCGTCAGTGGTGATCTTGGTGGCGGCCACGGCCACCGTGCCGTGCTCCGCACAGACCGTCCTCAAATCCGAACCTTTGATGCTGTCGCCTTACGAGGTGGCCTTCGTCCAGGACCGCAATTGCGGGGTGGGCAGGGTGCTCAAGGTCACCGGCGCGATCCGGGGCCTGCACCGGCGCAAGGCCTGCGTGACGCTTGCCGGCGAGCAGGCTTCACTGGCCTCCGCGACGCCCTGACGCAGATCCTGCCCAAAAGCTGATCGGGCAGGGCATCAGGATTTCAGAAATCAGAAGCAGATCCGACCGGCGCGTCCTCACGCGTCGAACTGCACCTCCGTGCGGGATTGCCGCTCGGCCTCCGCCTTGTTCTGGGCGGGATCTTCGCCCTGTGCGACCGCGCAGGGCTTGATCTCGTATTCATTGTCGAGCACCCGGCGCGGACCGGCTCGATCCTCGTCGGTGACGATATCGACGACCAGCCCGCTATTCTGGGCGATCTTCCAGACATCCGTCTCGCTCGGATAGGCCTTGCTGATCTGGGCCTCGTGGCAAAACAAGGCGTAGGGCATCATCCTGCTCCCGAAAGCGCGTTAACGCCTGGACCCCATTGCCGGTTTCAGCTGACGGTTTCAGGCGTCGCGGCAGCGCGGTCCCAGCCGATCACGGATCCGTGAACGGCGCGGGCGGGGAGATAGGTCCTGAGTCCTTAACGAGTCCTGAATCCCAAAAAAAAGAAACCCTGGGACTCCCTCGCTGGAATCAGCGGATGTTTCTGGCCATGACGACCGGCCTGAAAACCTCCTGCGCGCACCTGCTGCTGCCACTGACCCTGGCACTGGTCGGCGCGTGCGCGGCCAATCTGCTGCTGGTCTGGTCCTGGCTTTAACTTTTGGGGACCCGGCTGGCAGGCCGGGTGAAAGGCCAGCCTACTTGCCGGCCGGCCGCCGGGGCAGCGGCTCCCGGATCGAGGCCCGCAGCTTTGCCAGCGTTTCCGCGCAATATTCCTCCCGCTCGCGCTCAAAGCGCTCCTGATGCTTGCGGAAGGTGGCGACCCGGGCGAGCACCTCGGACCGGTAATCGCCCGTCAGCCGCGGCGGGGAAACCTGAAACGCCTTCGGCGCCTCGACGGGCTGCGGAGCCTCGGCCGGCTGCGGGGGCAGGGTGACTTCGACCGTGGTGGTCTCGATCGTCAGCGTCGCGCTCATTTGCGTGCTGACCTGGCTCACTTGAGCAGGGCTTGCAGGCGCAGGCGGCTGAATCGGCGGAATTCCGGTCGGCAGAATTTCTTCCTTCCGTCCGGTCACGGACTGAACGAAGGCCATTGTCTGCGCGATCAGCTCGTCGCGTTCCCGGATCCATTTCATGGTGCACCTCAACCACCCCTATTCCAGCAAACCGGGGCCGCCGAATCAAGCGCGGGGATTGCATATTTTTCCCGGTCGGCGGACACTGCGCCGATGGAACGCAGCAAGGAATGGCCGGAGGAGGCAGTGGGCTTGTGGCTCGTGCGCACCTTCGTAAAGCTACCGCCGGAGAAGCGGAGCGCGGTGCTCAAATTCATCGAAGAGATGTCGGAGGAGCAGGATCCCCGCGCGGAAGCGTCGGAGGCGGCTCCGGGATAAAGTCCTGCGAAAAATGCGTTTGCGAACGAGCGTTAACGCTCGCGCGGATTGACGTTCGGCACGAATTTCGTGCCCACCACCCGCACCGATGCCTGGTCGATCGAAGGCTGCTGCTCGACGGCGACCGCCGGCGCGTTGACGGCAACGCGCTCAATGCGAGCCGGAGCCTCGCTTGGGCCGATCAGTTCGGCCGTGCCGGCCACCATGGCGCAACAAAGCGCGACGGTCGTCAGCAGAACCAGATTGCGGTTGTCTTCCCTGATACGCATGGGACAAGAACGGGGATGGCGGGCCTTTGGTTCCGGTGCCCCGGCCGGTCCGACCATAGCGAGCCCGCATGAGCGACATCGAAACCGACATCGTGCAGCCGGGGTCTCCGGAGGTTGCGATCTGCGCGCGCTGGCGCGCGGAAACCTTTTCGGTGCTGGACGCTGATGTCGCGCAGGAACAACGCACGCTCGAAGCCTTCGTCGCGGATCAAGCGCGGCAGGTGGCCCTGATCGCAAGGCGCGGCACCGTGCCGGTCGGCACCTGTCTGCTGGTGCCGTCGGAGATCGAGCCCAATCACCACGTCACGCCCTGGCTCGCCGGATTGTTCGTCGTCCCGGAGCATCGCCGCTACGGCGCCGGCGCGACCCTGGTGCGCGCGATCGAGCAGCACGCGCGCCGGCGCGGATTTGCGCAGCTCTATCTCTACACGACCGGCGCCGAGCGATTTTATCAGCGGCTCGGCTGGGAGCTGGTCGAGCGCACCGACTGGAAAGGATTCGACACCGCCTTCATGCGCCGAAAGCTCTGATCACGGCAGCAGCAGGCTCATCGCGATCACGAACAGCATCCCGGTCGCAACCAGCGCTGCAATCGCGCCGGCGGCGATCTTGGCCTTTTCGCTGGCGGTGTACGGCTCCATCGGCGTTAATCTAGCCGATGATGCGCCGGGTGCGAAGGATCTGCAGCCCGAGCGCCGGCTCGATCTCGGAAAAGTCATCACGCGGCGCAAGCAGGCCGGTCTTGGATCGCACCGCGCTCCCTCTATACTGGCCGGCGACGGAAGCCTCGCCGAGAGCCTCATCGAGAGCCTTGTTATGAGCCTTGCCCGATGACCAGTCGCCCGCCAGTGCTCGCGCATCAGCGCTTCGTCGCCGACCGTGAGAATTTTGCCGGGCTTGATCTCGCCGGCCGCTTCGAGCGCATCCAGCGCACCAATCTGTGGGGCGCGGCGACCTCGGTCTCGGGCCTCGGCTCCGAAGATCCCGCCACATCCGCGATCCGGGAAGCCCTGCCGCCGCTGCTGCAAAGCCTTGGCGTTCGTACGCTGCTGGATGCGCCCTGCGGCGATGCCGGCTGGATCGGACGCTGCCGGCTCGGTGTCGATTACATCGGCATCGACATCGTGCCGTCATTGATCGCGGCCAACAATCAGCGGGCCGGAGAGGGCGAGCTGCCGGGACGCTTCGTCATCGCCGACATCACGCGCGATGAGCTGCCGCGCGCCGACCTCATCCTGTGCCGGGATTGTCTCGTGCATCTGAGTTTTCAGAACATTGCTGCCGCCGTCGCGCGCTTCCGCGCATCGGGCGCGCGCTTCCTGCTGACGACCACTTTCCCCGACTGGTCGGACAATCGCGATTGCGAGGACGGCGACTGGCGCGCGCTCAACCTGACGCAGGCGCCCTTCGGCTGGCCGGCGCCGCTCGAGCTGATCAACGAGCGCTGCGACGAGGGCGGTGGCGGCTGGCAGGACAAGAGCCTCGGGCTGTGGCGGCTCGCCGATCTGCCGATCCGATGAGAGAGGGAGC
This sequence comes from Pseudomonadota bacterium, assembly GCA_023390955.1. GTDB lineage: Bacteria > Pseudomonadota > Alphaproteobacteria > Rhizobiales > Xanthobacteraceae > Bradyrhizobium. The sequence continues at coordinate 33,567 of JAEWBW010000379.1, read as the reverse complement.
GATGAGAGGGGGTCTTGCGATGACGCGGTTCAGTCTGCTTCTCGGTATCCTGCTCGTATCGTTGTCGCCCGCGCGCGCGCAGGATGGCGCCGCGCTCTACGCAGCGAGCTGTGCGCAGTGTCACGATGGTGCGAGCCCGCAAAGCCGCATCCCCGCGCGCAGCGCCATGCAGGCGATGTCGTTCGAGCACGTCCTGGCGACGCTCACGACCGGCAGCATGGCGGCGATGACGCAGGGGCGGAACGAGGCCGAGCGCAAGGCGCTGGCGTCCTTCGTCACCGGCAAAGCCGCTGACAAGAGCAACACCGCAGCCGTCGGTATCCTCGGCGAGTGCACCCAACAGGCCGCCGCCTTCCCGAAGGACGTCACAGGCCCGCGCTGGAACGGGTGGGGCGTCGATGCCGGCAACAGCCGCTTCCAGCCCGCCGAGATGGCCGGGATGTCGGCCGAGCAGGTGCCGCATCTGAAGCTGAAATGGGCCTACGCATTTCCCGGTGCCTCGCTGTCCTTTGCACCGCCGACCATCGTCGGCGGACTGCTGTTCATCGGCGGCACCGATCGCAAGGTGCACGCGCTCGATGCCCGCAGCGGCTGCACATTGTGGACCTTCGCGACGGACGCGCCGGTCCGCGCCGCGATCAGCGTTGCGCCGGTGAAGGGCACCGACCAGTTCGCGGTGTATTTCGGCGACCTCCGTGCCAATGCCTATGCCGTCAACGCGCTGACCGGCGCGCTGATCTGGAAGGAGCATGTCGAGGAGCATCCGGCCGCCCGCATCACCGGCGCGCCGACGCTGTATGACGGCGTGCTCTACGTGCCGGTCTCCTCGCTCGAGGAAGCCGCCGGCTCGCAGCCGAGCTATGAATGCTGCACCTTCCGCGGCAGCGTCGTCGCGCTGGATGTCGCGACCGGCAAGCAGGTCTGGAAGGCCTACACCATTCCCGAGGTGCCGCATCCGACCGAGAAGAATGCGATCGGCACCCAGCTGTATGGTCCATCCGGCGCGTCGGTCTGGTCGGCGCCGACGATCGATCCGGAGCGCAAGGCGGTCTATGTCGCGACCAGCAACTCCTATTCGAACCCGGCGGCCGCAACCAGCGATGCGGTGCTGGCCTTCGAGCTCGGCACCGGAAAGCTGCTCTGGAAGCAGCAGGCCACGCCGAAGGACGCCTTTGTCGTCGCCTGCTTCACCTCCGTCCAGACCAACTGCCCGGAGGATCACGGCCCCGACCATGATTTCGGCCAGTCGCCGATCCTGACAAAACTGCGCGACGGCAAGCGCATCATCGTGATCGGCCAGAAATCCGGCGTGGTGCACGCGCTCGATCCCGACCAGGACGGCAAGATCCTGTGGCAGACGCGGATCGGCAAGGGTGGGCCGCTCGGCGGCACCGAATGGGGCTCGGCGGTGGACCAGGATCGCATCTATGTCGCCAATTCCGACGTGCGGTTTATGCGCGACGGCACGCGGCGGCTGGAGCCCGAGCCTGGCGGCGGCCTGTTCGGGCTCGATCTTGCGACCGGCAAGGTCTCGATGGAGGTGAAGCCGGTGCCCTGCGCCGGCCGCGATCTGTGCAGCCCGGCGCTGTCGGCCGCGGTCAGCGTCATTCCCGGCGTCGTGTTCTCCGGCAGCGTCAGCGGGTTTCTACGGGCCTATGCGACGTCGGATGCGAAGCTGCTGTGGGAGTTCGACACCGTGCGCGACTACAAATCCGTCAACGGCGTGCCCGCCCATGGCGGCGCGATCGACGGTCCCGGTCCCGTCATCGCCGATGGCATGCTCTATACCAATTCGGGCTATGGCCAGTGGAGCGGTGTCGCCGGCAACGTGCTGCTCGCGTTCGAGATCGGCAAGGAATAACGCCGATATCGCAGGTGTTGTGAACCATACGCGCGTCCATGCGCGCCTGCATGCATGCGTGCATTTGATTCAATTGTGTCGGTTCGTTTCGCATGCGGCCATGCGCGCCGATTCACCAAATTCAGTTTGCCCGCTCAAAATTCCGAGAGTACGTTTTTGAACACAAGCTGGGACTGAAGATGACGACACGTAGCCTCTCCGTTTTCCTTGTCGAAGACGAGGCTTTGATCCGCATGATGATCGCCGACATGGTTGCCGACCTCGGCCACCACGTCGTCGCCGAAGCCGACAACATCCGCGACGCCAGCGATTACGCGATGACGGCGAATTACGATCTCGCCATTCTCGACATCAACCTGAAGGGCCTCTACGTCGACCCCGTCGCCGATCTGATCGGCCGCCGCGACAAGCCGTTCCTGTTCGTTACCGGCTACGGTCCCGAGCTGCTGCCCTCGCTGTTCCGCCGCAGGCCCGTGCTGCGCAAGCCGCTCGAGATGGCGGCGCTGAAGACGACGATCGAGGCGCTGGTTCCGCACTAGCGATCGATCTGCGCGAAAGCGACCTGCTTCAATCCAGGGAGTGACCGGTCACTTGGCGTAGCCCTGGGAGCGGAGCCAGGCGATCTTTCGCTCGCCGTTGATCCACTCGTGGGCCTCTTCCTTGCTGGAGAGACCGGTGATCTCGCGCTGCGGGGCGCCCGGATAATCGGCCTGAATGGTCCAATTGCCCTCTGCTATCCGAACGATCTTGAACGTCACTTTTGCTTTTGCCATGCCGCATCATGCAAGGTTTGGCCGGAGAGTGAAAGAGCCGCCTTGCGGTGCGCGGTCCACCATTTTCGACTTCGACCCGAGGGGCCTTGCGTCAGATGTGGCTGATGACGGCCCAAAGGCTGTACGAGGCGCCCAGGAGGCCGAGCAGCGCGGCGACCATCACGTACAGGTCGAGGCCGAACGTGTGGCCCATGATGGCCCTGTGAGCGGCCTTGTGGTTCTTCCATATCGTCGAACCGAACATCGCTGCCTCCTCAATTTCCTTTGGAGGAAGCGTACGCCTTGCCCGGTCGGAGGGATGTGAAGAGCGTCACGCAGCAAGCAATCAAAGCCCGGAAAGACAATAGGGCCGCCCTTGTGGGGCGGCCCTACCGATAGAGATTTCCAGCACTTCAAAGACTTGGTGACAAAATCCAGCCCCGGGTAAAACGATCAAAGATCAAATGCCGAACCCCCGGTGCACTCACCAAAGCATCCCTGTGTTTCAGCCGTGTTTCGTCGCGCCGGAAAATTGCTGTGCCTGCCGAGGAACCTGGCCAGTGTGTCGTTTGCGATACGTCCGTTCGGGCCTGATGGTCTTCGGCGATCGGGAACCCTGGAAAGCAAAGCATGCGCCTCCGATATAAGCAGTGGAGGCTCAGATGGCCGAGCTGGTGCTGAGAGCAATAGGTGTCGTGTTCGAGACCTTGCTTGAAGGTGTGCTTCACCACACCGGCCGCGCCCTCCTGGCCCGCTATGACATCAGATCGAACCTTTTCGTCGAGGTGCTGGTCGGCCTCGTGTTCTGGTCTGTTGTCTTTTATGCGCTGTTCGTTGTCGCCGTCTGTCTGATGTGGCTCATCAGGCACGCGCACTGAAGAACTTCGGCAGCACCAGGACAACCACCCCACTGCTTGAGCACCATCGAAGCGAGGGCCGCTCCATCAGGAACCTCGGCTGTTTTGATGCGTTTCCGGCTGCGGCCGGCCTCGTCATGCCGAACAGGCATGCCGCGGAAGCGCGCAATTGCATCGTTGCCGCTGAGTTGGGGGAGCCCGGTTGCATCATGCGCACAGCTCTGGATTTTGATCGCTACTACGCCACGCCGGATCCATGGCGAGCAAAACGGGCGACCGTCAGGGACAGAAATCTGTTCCGGGCAATCGCCTCGATCGTCAGGGGGAAGAGTGTGCTCGAGCTCGGCTGTGGCGAGGGGCACCTCACCAGGACGATCCTCGGCGGCGCCCGGTCCGTTCGTGGCGTCGATATCAGCCAGGTTGCGATCGAGCGCGCTTCGAAAGCGCAGATCCAAAACGCGAGCTTCGCCACCGCCGACTTCCTGAACGTCCCACTGAGCGGCTACGACGTCATTCTGGCGATCGAGTGCATGTACTATCTCTCTGAGCCTGAACGAGCCGAGTTTCTCAGGAAACTGTCGCTGGAACATGCCAACGCGATATTCGCATTCTCCACTCCGATCATCGGAGGGAAGTACTTCAGCCACCACACGGCATTGGCATTGCTGCGCGGATTCGACGAGGTCCGGTGGCACAATTTGACCATCTATTGGTCGCCAATCTCGGCTCGGATTGCCGCGAACATGGCGAAGCTCCCGCCGTTCAATTTCCTGGTGGACCGGGTACCGGAGCCGATGGTCTACCAGCGCCTTTACGTCGCGCGGGTAAGGCAGGGATGAGCGTCTCGGCCATCGCGTCGTCGCCGAAGCCGACAATGTCAGCGACGCCGGCGACTATGCGCTGACGGCGACCTGCGATCTCGACTAAAATGCTATTCTTGTTCGATCTTCGTAGCGCTCTCAACGAGGGTCTCCTCCGCCTCGCAGCTCCTTCGGTTCGATTCATCGATTTTCGGAAGTTTAGGCGTATCGGGAAGAGTGATAGTCCAAGATTGCTGAATGGATGCTTTTAGTGCATTTGCCAAGCAGTACACTCTGACGCGGACATTTTGCTGAGGCCGCGTACGTGCCGCGTAATTTCGTATTGCCCGTTCGAGGTTCACCATCGCGACCTCGACTTTGCCATCCTCCACCATCGAAAGCCTGCTCCAATAGAGCTTATAAAAATTGCGTTTGGCGTCAGTATAGGTTGGGTCGCCCTGTTGTGCGGTAGCCAGCACTCCGGCGACGGTTGCGATCTCTTCATATGTGGCCAGCTGGAGTTGATTGAAAGGCTTGCGGGCTTCGCTGATTCTCGCGCTGACTTCTCTTTCAGTTTGCTTCTGTTCTTTCTCTCTTGTCTCTAGTGCCTGTTCGCGATCCTTTGCTGCGGACTGAAAGTATTGGAAGGCTATCCAGATTGCCGTAATGGCTGAAATGAGAATGGGGCCAACCACACGCAGAACTTCCAGCCATGCCTCAGCCGTTGGCGATAGCGCTTTGCGTGTGTCGCGAGAGGGTAGCTTGCTCATGGCGCCTCCAAAAATTCCGTGCGCTAATTGAAAATTGCGTCGTAGAAAATGCCGTGAAGACAATTGAAGGTAGCATGACTAAAATGATCGCCGACTTCAAGGGTGTCACTTTAGATGTGCATCTAAAGATTGTATTGTGGTCGCTGCATCTCTGAATGCCGGCTCATGGGGCAAGGCTAGTTCGGGCGCGACAAGACTGTCAGTGGAAGCAATGCCGAGTTCGACCGCTGTGCCGGAAGGAAGCCTGCACCGCGATTGAGGCGTTAAGGGCGATATGGACATGAAGGGGAAAGTGCGGAGCACCTGTCCGGCGGATGTCTGTTGATTGACTGGTGCCGGCTGAGGGGATTGAACCCCCGACCTTCGGTTTACAAAACCGCTGCTCTACCGCTGAGCTAAGCCGGCAAGCCATTGGGCAGTCTTGTGAAATGGTCCGGGGTGGCAAGGTGGCCTTGCCGCCGGATTGGCTGCCAATTCACGTGCGCTTGTCTATGGCAGCCTGCGGCGCTTCGTCAATCCATCCGGCGGCTTGTTCTGACACCTGCCGTGGAACGCGTGGATGCCGCCGCTCGGGTGCCCTCGGAGGCCCGGAAACTTGAGATAGATCAAGCGCAACACCGCCTTGGAGACCCAGGCTCGATCTGACATTATCAACGAGGGTTCCGGGCAGGGCCGGCCATGTCGATCGCTGTGACGCGCATCCGTACTCGCAATGCCCTTTGCGCTGGTCTCGCCCTCGCGCTGACCATGATCGTTGCGCCGGCGAAGGCGCAGGATGCGGAGCCGCGGCTCTACAGCAACACGCCCGTCGGGCTCAATTTCCTGATCGCCGGCTATCTCTACACGCAGGGCAAGCTGGCCTTCGATCCGTCGCTGGCGATCGCCGATGCGCAGTTTCAATCGCACACCGCAGCTGTTGCCTATGTGCGGTCGTTCGAGCTGTTCGGCCAGTCCGCCAAGTTCGATGTGATCGCGCCTTACTCGATGTTCTCCGCGCGCGGAATGGTTGCGGATACGCCGCGCGAGCGCGAGATGAACGGCTTTGGCGATCCGCGCTTTCGCCTGTCCGTCAACCTGCTGGGCGCACCGGCTTTGTCGCTCAAGGAGTTTGCCGGCTACAAGCAGGATCTCATCGTCGGCGTCAGCATGCAGGTGTCGGCGCCGCTCGGACAATATGACGACAGCAAGCTGCTCAATCTCGGCGCCAACCGCTGGTCGTTCAGGCCCGAGTTCGGCATCTCCAAGGCATGGGGCCCGTGGACCGTGGAGGTCGAGCCGAGCGTCACGTTCTTCACAGAGAATTCGGACTTCTTCGGCGGCAAGAGGTTTTCCCAGGCGCCGCTTTATCTGCTGCGGGGAGCCGTCATCCGCAATTTCGAGTCCGGGGTATGGGCATCGCTCGATGCGGTCTATTTCAAGGGCGGGCGCACCACCGTGAACGGCATCCGCGGTGACAATGAGCAGGAGAACGTGCGCGCCGGCTTCACCGTGGCATTTCCGATCAACCGGCAGCATTCGATCAAGCTCAATGCCAGCACCGGCCTCTACACCCGCACCGGCAGCGAGTTCAGTCTTGTCGGATTGGCGTGGCAATATCGCTGGGGCGAGGGATACTAGCCGCGCGAACGACTCGGCCACGTGGCCACCGGCGTTGCATCAGTCATGACGGATCAGGATTATTCCGCATCGATCAGGGATCGCCGCTTCCGCGGCGCCCTCGACGATGTGATCGTCATCCCCTTCGTCGTCCTCGTGCTCGCCGCCGGCAAGATCCTGCGCTTCATCCTGTCGATGCTGATGCGGCTCTTGGACTTCGTCTTCCCAATCGCGGTGCAGCTTGTCTGGCTGCCGGTGCTGGCGGCCAGGGTTATCTGCGCGATCATTGTCGGTGCCGTCATCGGCGTCCTGCGCCTCGTCCCGCTTTCGGAGACGCATCGCCGAAGCTGGATCCGATCGGTTCGCCGCATTTGGTCGCGGCTGCGGCGGAAGATGAGCTACCGGGCGTTCGAACACGCTGTCCATGCAGCCTTCGAGAACGGCATGGCCTGGGTGTTCCGGACATGCCGGCACCTGACGCCGGGCGTGGCGCTGCTCGTGATCGTCGGCGCAGTGCTCTGGCTTCCGATCTCCTTCATCGCCGCGACGGCGCTGCATGCGCTGCTGTTCGCGAAGGTGGCGACGTGGCCGGCCTGGACACAGCTCCTGCACGCGCTGGCAACGATCATCGCAAAGAGCAAGCTGCTGGTGCTGCCGGCATACCCGGCGGCCTGGCCGCAGGCGAAGCGGCACGCGCTCATTCAATTTGCCTTCCGCTGCTACGACCGCATCAAGCGCACCTATCTGTTCGGCAAGCTCGCGCTGCGCTACGCGCAGGCGGAAATCGTCGGCGATGCCGCGGTTGCGTCACTCGAGCGTGTCGTCGGCATCGGCACCGTCGTGACGTGGCTGCGCAACGCGCACCTTGCCGAGAATCTTGGCGTCGAGCGGCCCACGCAAAGGCTGCGCTCGTTCTTCGCGCGCTGGTCGATCAAGTTCTCGGCCGAATATTACGAGGCGAGGGAGCCCGGCCCGGACGCCGATCCCAAGGTGCTGGTATCGGGCAAGCCGGATGCTTGATCCATATCAAGCCTGTCGGGTCAGCTCCGTCCCGGAATAGGGACGCGGCCGCGCCAAAGGCGGCATCGCTCAACACGGAGATGATCATGAGTTTCTCGGCTTCTCTGCGTCTCACCTTGCTCGCTGCTGCCGGTGCGCTGCTCGCGACCGCCGCCCAGGCCGGGCCGATGCCGATCCAGGCGGCGGCGATGAAATCCGTCGTCGATCAGGACACCACGCAAGTGCGCTGGGGCGTCTATGGCGGATATCGCGGCGGCTACGGCTATCGCGGTGGTTACGGCTATCGTGGCGGCCTGGCCTATCGCGGAGGCTACGGCTATGGCGGCTATGGCTATCCCGCCTCCGGTTATCGCCGCCTCGGCTACGGCGTCGCTGGAGCTGTCGTCGGCGGCGCGATCGCGCGCAGCGCCTATTATGGCGCCTATGGCAGCCCCTACGGCAACGGCTATTATGGCGGTTACCCCGACTACAACTCTCCGCCGCCAGTGTCGTATTACGGCTATGGCACCTACGGTGCCTATGGTTATGGCGGCAATGGCTATGGTGGCGCCTTTTGTCCGCCCTATGGCAGCGAGTAGCTTCGTACATCGCAAGCACACATTCGCAAGACAGGCGGCCCTCGCGGGCCGCCTGATGCGTTTGATGGACAGGCTACGCCTTACTGGCAGATGTGCCGACGTCCGTCTTCGCCCTTGAACCAGGTGCCGGGCGTGCAGACGAAGCCGTTGCGCTGGGCGTAGCTGCGATTGTCCCAGCCTCGGTTATCCCAGCCGCGATTGTCATACGCATAGGAATTGTCCCAGGCGCGGAATGGTGCGGTCGCAATCGCACCTGCGCTGCCGATCGCAGCGCCCGCGACGCCGGCGGCGGCATCGGCCGGCCAGAAACCGCTGCGCGTCCTGTTCCAGCCGTCATCCCAACCGCGGTCCTGATACTGACCCTGGCGATAGGTCACGCGCGCGCGGGTGCTGGCTCTGCCATCGGTGTAGGGATTGCCGGGGCCGAGATTGGTGCAATTGGCATTCGGGAATTGCGCCGCGCAGCGGCCGGGCTCGTTGATAACAGCTTGCGCCATCGCGGGACCTGCGAACGCGGAGGCTGCAATCACGGCGAGGCCAAAGAGTTTCGCTTTCATCATTTTTTGCTCCCTTTCGTTGATGGGGAGCTAAATCCACGGCACGCGCGTCGTTCCCGGTGAAACCGGGGTTTCTCGCGGCGGGCGGTCACAGCGGTGTGAGCCGGTGCCCAAGTTCCGCGTGATGGTTCGCACTGCGTTAACGATCCGATAGCGCGCGCGACGGCATTTGAGCGGCGCGCGATGCTTACGCGTTAGGCTTACCGGAATTTATGCAGACGCCCTTAACCCTCTGGGGAACGCGATCAGGTAGGTTGCCGGGCGTATAAACCCGGGATCATTCCATGCGCGTTGCTGCGCTCCTTGCGATTTTGATCGGACTTCCGTCCGCGGCGCTCGCGAATGACGGCGGCTTTGACATCGTCGTTCCCGGCCGTCCGGGTGTGCCCATCATCATCAACGGCATCGATGCGTCCTACACCGTGATCGAGGGCGCGGCAGGTCTCGGACGCGGCTGGAAGGTGCAGCCGACCATCTATGGCGGGCGCTATATTGGCGAGCGGCAGCCGAGCGATGTCGGCCATTATTATCCGACCATGGGCCTGCGTCCCGGCTACGGACGGCTCGAGGTCGAGCCGCCGGCGAACCGCAAATTGCCAAAACCCGCAGAGAGCTATCACCAGAGCTGGGGCGTGCAATCCGCGCCGCTGCCGGCCCAGATGGATGTGCCGGCCTATCCGCCGCCCGTCGTCGTTGCGCCGCTGATCGACGTCGATCCGCGCCGTCGTCCCCGACCGGTGCCGCATGCAGGAGATCCCGGCCGCCCGTGATGAGCAGACCGGAAAGTGACGTCAACAAATCAACAAACGAAAATCGACAGGAGAGAGTAATGCGTCAAATGATTTCAGGATTGATCGCGGCAGGTGCCGTGATGGTTGCGGGCGTTGCGCCCGCCGCGGCTTGCGGCTTCTCGGCGTGCGCGCCGGTCGCGCCGATCGCGCCGATCGTCACCGGCTGCAACACCGGTTGCGGCGGCGGCTGGGGCTATGGCGGCGGTTACAGCGCCGGTTATGGTTATGGTTATGGCGCCGGCTACGAGCGTCTCGCCGAGCCGACCACGCAGTACTATTACGCCAACCAGGGCCCGACCTACACCGGTCCGGGCGCGTTCGCGCCGTACCCGACCTATCGTGAGGACGCTGTCGTCAATTACGGCAACTATGGCTATGGCGCCGGTTACGGTGCCGGCTATGGCTACGGTGCCGGCTACGGCTATCGCGCCGCCGTCGCGCCCTATGCCCGTCCGTACGTCCGCCCGTTCTACCGCCCGTACCGCTACGGCTACGGTCCGCGCGTCGGCTATCTGCCCCGCGTCGGCTATGGCTACGGCCCGCGCGTCGGTTACGGTGCGCGCTATGGCTACGGCGCTCGCTACGGCTACGGTGCGCGCGTTGGCTACGCTGGACGCTACGGCTACGGCCACCGCGGGGTTCGCCGCTACTGATCGCCTAATCTTTTAGGCCAGGACCGAAACGCCCGTTCGCATCACGCGGACGGGCGTTTTGCTTTGTCCGTCAAGCGATAAGCAGGCGTCACCCCACGCGGGGCCGTGCGGCGCGCGGCTACTGTGCATGGGGTTGTTTTCGAACTTTGTGGTGAGACAGGCTATCGCTTCATCAAACCCAGCCGGCTCGCGCCGACATAAAGCGAGAGCGCGGCGGCGTTGGAGACGTTGAGGCTCTTGATCTCGCCGGGCATGTCGAGCCGCGCCACCACGCTGCAGGTCTCGCGCGTCAGCTGCCGCAGGCCCTTGCCTTCGGCGCCCAGCACCAGCGCCAGCGGCGCGCGCAGCTTCACCTCGCTGAGGTCTTCGCTGCCTTCGCTGTCGAGCCCGACAGTCTGGAAGCCGCGCTCGTTGAGCTCGGTCAGTGCGCGCGCGAGGTTCTGCACCGTGATCATCGGCACCAGCTCGAGCGCGCCGGAGGCCGCCTTCGCCAGCACGCCGGTCGCCTCGGGGCTGTGCCGCGCCGTGGTGACGATCGCCTTCACTGCGAACGCCGCGGCCGAGCGCAGGATGGCGCCGACATTGTGCGGGTCGGTGATCTGGTCGAGCACCAGCACCATGCCCTCTTGCTTCAGCGTCTCGATGTCGGGCGAGGGCAGGGGATCGGCCTCCGCCAGGAGGCCCTGGTGCACGGCATCGGGCGACAGCAGCCGGTCGATCTCCTGCGGCCGGACGATCTCGGGCGCGACGCGGGTCGGGATGTTCTCGTCCGCCAGCCGCTTGGCCGCGTTCTCGGTCAGCGTCAGCTTGCGGATCCGCCGCGCCGGGTTGGCCAGCGCCATGGAAACGGAGTGCCAGCCATAGAGGATGACCGGCCCATCGCCGTGCGAATCGCGGTCGCGCCGGGCCGGGCGGCCGGCCGATTTCTCGGCCTTCTTGAAGGGCTTACCGTCCCGGCGGCGGCCCTTGGGAGCGAATTTTCGATCGTTCATGGCTGCGCTTGTGTCACGGGTTCCCCAATATGGCAATTTGGCCGTCCGAGGAGGCCATTATGGGCCATTTTCCCCAAACGCGTCGGTTGACTTTGCCCCGTTGCATCGCCCATAAACGCGCCCGGTCGCGCCCCGATCCGGGTTGTCGCGGCCTTCACGTTCCATGGCCGCCTTTGGTCCGCCGGCAAACGTCCGGTCCGATCATGCTGCCGTCGAGCGGGGGAGTGTCCCGAGTGGCAAAGGGAGCTGACTGTAAATCAGCCGCCTCATGGCTTCGCAGGTTCGAGTCCTGCCTCCCCCACCAGCCTTCACTCGCTTCGCGAGCTTCGGCTGGGCAAGCCAGCCTCATCAACCAGTAGCGCGAAGCGAACGAAGGCTGCCACGCCGTAGCCCACAGGGCGAAGGCGGGCGCGAATTGCTCCGTAGCACTCCGGACTAGGTGGCATTTTAACTTGCCACGGCAGACAGCCCCATGACAGGCTTCAACTGACGCGGGGCGTTGGTCCCCACCAATCATTTGAGCAGTCCTTGAGTAGCCGGCCGCAAATTTTCACGCTTCTGATCGACGACAGGTCCGTCATGGCCTTTGAGGCAAGGGACGTGGCCGAGGCGCAGGATATCTGCGGCGATCCCGATCTCAGGACCGATCTGTGCGCGCTGACGTCGGATGGAACCGCGCTCTGTTCCGCCTCCGCCGTCCTGAGCGCCCGCGCAGCTGATGCTGGCGAGATCGCCGCCTTCGAACGCGCGGTCAAGCTGGCGCCGGCCTCGGATGAGCCGACCATGGCCTTACTGGTCAAGGTCGACGGCGTCGTCGTCGTCTCGCTCGAGAACGAGTAACGCCTCAGACGATCAGCACGTCGTGCGCGCCAAGCGCGGTCACGCCCGTCAGCGTGATAGTGGCGCCATGGCCGAGATCGATCACGGTGTCATGTCCGATCACCTGCATGGAGAGGTGGCCGACATCGTTGACCAGCGTTGACGAGATCGCCAGGATGTCGTGGCCCGCCGCATCGCCCGCGTGAAAATTACTTACGACGTGCTGTCCCGACGCCGCCCTGAACAGGAAAGTATCGCCGCCGACGCCGCTCATGACGTCGTTGCCGGTAGTTGCGGTCAGCGTCACGCCGGCTGCAAAGGCGGACAGGCTGTGTGATCCGTCCTTGTTGTCGAAGCTCGTCGCGACCAGCTTTCCGCTCGCATTGATGTCGTCGTGGCGGGCGGAATAGCTCTGTCCCGTGATCCCAAAGGTGTCGACGCCCTTGCTGCCGTCGGCGTGCCGCGAGGTGATCGAGGCCGTCGTTCCGTCGGGTCGGAAATTGGTCTGCACGTAGCTCCCGTTCACCTGCGTCACGGTTTCCTGAACGACGTGGCCGAGCGTGTCGAACTGGTCCAGCGTCTTGACCCCGTTGGCATCGACCGTCTGCTTCGTCAGCAGGGAGCCGCCGGTGCGGTACTGTTCCACGAGCACGCTGTGGCCTGACGCGTCGGTCACGACGTGCTGCGAGGCATAGGCCTTGCCGGTGATGCCGTAGGTGTAGATATCGCGCGTGCCGTCGGCATGCCGCTGCGTCTCCTGCGACAGCGCCCCATCGCTGGCAAAGCTGTCCTGGACGAAGCTACCGTCCTTTTGCGTGATCGTCTGCTGCGTGAGATGGCTGGAGGCGTCGTACTGCTTCACGGTGACCGCGCCCTTGGCGTCCACAGTCTGCCGCAACAGCAGGCTGCCGTCGGCGCGATACTGTTCGATGAGGACGCTGTGGCCCGACGCGTCGGTCACGACATGCTGCGCGACGTAGGCCTGGCCGGAAATCTTGTATGTGTGGATGTCGCGGGTGCCGTCGGCATGGCGGACGGTTTCGCTGGTCTGGGCGCCGGTCGCGTCGAACGTCAGTTGGTCGAAGCTTCCGTTCAGGTACCGTGTCGCGAATTCCGTCAGATGGCCGTTGGCATCGTAAGTCGCGCTGACGACCGAATGGTCGGCGTTGGCGGTCTGCGAGAAGGCCAGCGTACCGTCGGCAAGGAACCGCTCGATCAGGGCCGATTTGCCGTTGGCGTCGATGACGACATGCTCGGTCGCATAGCTCTTGCCGATGACCGTCGTGGTGATGTCGTGCGATCCGTCCGGCGCGGACGCGGCCGGCGAGGACGAGGTGCCGCTTGCGTGAAAATACTGCGAGACGACGGCCTCGGCGGGCTTGCCCATCACCGAATAGCCTGTCGTGTTGTACTTGTTGTTGAGGTCCCACTGCCAGAGTTCGACGCCCTTCAGCCAGTCGCCGCCATTGGCAGCCCAGACCTGAAAGAACGCCTTGTAGGCATCGGCCTGCGCCACCGGATCGGGTGTTCCGTTAATGGTCCATGATCCCGGCCGGATCGCTGTTCCCGCGATGCTGCGATAACCGGCTTCCGTCATCAGGAGGGGCTTGCCGTACTGCTCGGCGAGCGAATGCAGGAAATCGACCGGCGATTTGTGCTCGAACACCGTCGCCCAATAGGGATTGCTCGGCACCTTGCTCCAGGCGTCGACGAGATCCTGGACGGTCGGGGCGGCGCTCGTCGTCAGCGGCGGGTAGGTGTTGACACCAATGGTGTCGAGTTGGTCCCAGAAGCTGACCTTGTAGGCTTCGTCGGTCGCGGCCGCGTAAGTCAGGTCGCCGTGAAAGACCTCGCGGACCGAGGCGATGATGTCGGTCCAATAGCCGCGATACGCCGCGCCGGAGAGACTGCTCATCTCGTTGCCGATGGCGAAGCTCATGACCCCGCCGGCCTGGGCGACCGCGGCCAGGTGCACGACCTCCGCCTTGTACGAAGCAAAGAACGCCGCGACGTCGGTTGGTGCGAGACTGGATACCGGCGTGCTGTTGAGCGGCGAGAGCGCGGCCTTGAACACCACGGAGAGACCGGCCGCCGCTGCGGCCTTGAATCCGGCGAGCAGGCTTGCATCGCTCTCGGTCTTGGCGGGATCGGCGATGACGGTGTTGCTGGTTCCCGTCTGCGCCCAGATCCGTACCGTCAGCTCGATCGAATTCGATCCGAGCGATGCGATCGTCTGAAACGCCTGCTGTGCGGATACGCTTGAGAACTGTCCGTTCCATTCGGACAGTGCGCCGAAACCTTGTACGTCGAATATTGCCACGCGAGCCCCCTCGTTGGTTCGACGGTGGCGCGAAGCAATTACCGTGATCTTAAAACGCGAGCATCAATCCGAGCACTCGACAGTTTTGCACTGTCGATCCGACAGCGTCGGTCACGTCATTCGAAACCATATGTTCCGCCGCAGGAACTGATCGGCTCAATCCTTCCACGGCCGGAACGGCTTACTGACGCCGGGTCTCATGCCGCCGAGATGACGCAGCACGCCGTCATAGCCGCGGTCGGTGGGCTTGTAGAGGATCGTGTCGTCGATTTCCTTGCCGTCACGGGTAAGGCGCAGGTGCAGGGTAAGCGATCCGTCGTCCTGCATCAGCGCCGTGCCGGTGAACGGCATCGATGGTCGCGCCTCGTTCGGCGATGGCTTGTCCGGCGCCTTCAGCCCCTGCGCATGGCCTGCGCCGCCGAGCGCGAGGAGCACGGCCATGACCGGCAACCGGATCATTTGGCGTGACCGGTTGTCGGCGCCGGAGTGCGCCGTGCCTGCTCGAACGCCTGCGCGATCGTCGTCCACAGTGGCTTGGGCTGCAACTCGTCGTCATAGGGCAGGGGACGCGCAGGTCGCGCCGTCTTGTCCTTGGCCATGCCGCGCCAGAACGAATATTTGTCGGCCAGTTCCCACGCGATCAGCGCCTTGACGGCGGGATGGCGGAGCGTCGGCTCCAGGAATTGCTGAGCCGTCCTGGCGACCGCAGCGTCGCGGGCAGCGATGTCGTCAGGGAAGGGACCATCGAAGACGTCGAACTCCGTGATGTAGATGTCGACACCGAGCTCGGCCAGCTGATGCAGGAAGTCGTTGAAGCGCCCCGGATCGTGCGGGTGCTGCGGCAGCAGATGTCCCTGCAGGCCGACGACGTTCAGCTTGACGCCGGCGTTCTTGAGATCGGCGACGAGCCTGAGCAGGCCGCGGCGAACCGCAAGGCCGAGCTCGTCGTCCCGCTCGGTCTGCGCCTCGTTGAGGACCAGGATGGTGTTGGGATCGATCTGCGCGACGCGCTCGAACGCGCGCCTGACATAGTCGGTGCCGAACGCGTCGTACCAGGGGCCGACGCGAAAACCGCCGGGTGCCTTGTGGCCGGGCCAGAACGGCTCGTTGACGACGTCCCAGGACTGTAGCCGCCCGGCATAGCGCGTGGCGACCTCGTCGATATAGGAATCGAAATAGGCGCGCCGCTCGCTCGTGCTCATGCTCTTGATCCAGGGCGGCACCCATTCGTTCCAGATCAGGCAGTGCCCCCGCATCGCGATCTTGTGCTGATCGCAGAAGGCGAGCAGCCGGTCGGCATATTCGTAGCGCTTCGGCCCCGGCTGCGGCGCGATCCGCGCCATCTTCATGGCGACGTCCGTAGTGATCAGGCGGGTCTGCGACACAAACAGGTCGCGATAGGCGGTGTCCTTGTCGATCACCTCCGCGGCCGCCGCACCGAACATGAACCCGTTCTTGGCGGCGATTGCGCCGAGGCTTGGCGCAGGCGCCGCCAGCGCGGGCTGTCCTCCGGACACGGCGAGCCCGGCGGCGGTCATCTGCAGGAGGCGGCGTCGCGAAAGTGAGATCATTCGATGAGTCCCTTGATCTTCTGGCAGGACGTCGATGACGTGGAGGAGATCCTGACGATGCTCGCGATCGTGGTGGCCCGCACCAGCTCGCGCCTGGTGAGAAAGTGCAGTGTGGCGCGCGGATAGGCGTCGCAGAACCGCGACAACGTGCCGGCCGTGGCGGCGACCGTGTCCTGCTTGGGAATCGCGCCGATCCCGCCGTCCTTCAGGACATAGGCGTCCTTGACATTGGATAGCGCTGCCGTGACCAGGCAGCGCTTGAACGAATCCTCATACGCTTTTGGGGGCAGGGCGAGATCGCCCGCGCCGTTGTTCAAAATATACTCGCGGCTCTTGCCGCAGGAGTCAGCCCATGCCGGATTTGTGGCAAGCGCGGACAGGGCGATCATGCAGGCAAGCCGTCTCATGGTCGTCTTAAGCCGATTGAGGCTGCGCTAGCGGCGGCGCCAGTGTCGGGTCGAGCAGAAGGGGGATCCGGCCGGCGACGCTGTCGGCGTCGTGCGCTTCCGCTTGCGCCAGGCCATAGGTTTCACCGGCACACCGTCGCCACGACAAACGCCAGGCATTGACCAATGCACCTGCTGCGAGCGAGCCGCGAAGATCGCTGTTTCCGGCGAGCCTTGCGATCGCGCGCGAGACCTCGTTGACGGTCGGCTGCACCAGCAGGCCCGCTTCGCCGTCAACGACGGCATCGGATACGCCACCAATATCGGCCGCCAGACTTGGCAGGCCCGTGGCGCCTGCTTCGAGATAGACAAGACCAAATCCCTCGACCCGTCCGGAAGCCTCGGGGACGCCCGTGAGGCAGAAGAAGTCCGAGGCGCCATAGATGTCGCGAATGTCCTCATTCGGTAACCCGCCCAGAAAGCGAATATCGCAATCAGCCATGGCGGCTGCCGCGCGCAACTCGGCGACATAATCCGGTTCGCCGTCGGGGCCGATGACCAGCCAGGTGATCCGCTGTCGGATCTCATGCGGGACCTGTGCCAGCGCCTGCAGCGTGAGCAGATGTCCCTTGCGACGTGTCCGCCGCGCCACCGTGACCATCACGATGCGGTCGGCATCGATCCCGTGAGCCTGCCGCGTCACGGCTGGCGGTTTGCGATCCGCGAACCAGAAGTCGGAGACGCCGAGCGGAATAGCGCGGACATGCTGGCGCTTGGCCGGAAAGTGGCTTTGGAACAGGTCGCGCGTGTAATCGCTGTTGGCGGCGATCAACGTCCCCGGCGCAAAGACCCGGGCGGCCCGGATGGCCAGCCGCTTGAGCGGCGTCTGAACCTCGTTGATCTCCGTGCCGTGCACGGTCATCACGATCCGCGCGCTGGTGAGTGGCCGCGCCAGCGCCACCGGAATGAAGAACGGCCAGTCCGCGGCATGGACGACATCATAATTGCCGGCGGCGAGTTCGCGCGCCAGCATGATTTTCGCGGGGAGCTGACGCATCGAGTGCCGGCCGCCGCGAAAGCGCCGAACCTCGAAGGGCAGGAAGCCGTCGGCCGCGCGGCAGTCCTGCCCGTAGTCCGGAGCGACCGCCGTGACTTTCGCTCCGAGTTCGGTCGCGGCCCTCGCGATTTCGCTGGCATAGGTCCCGATGCCCCCGGCGACGGGCGCAAATTCGGAGGTCAGGAGCAGGATCTTCATGCGATCCGCCCCTCACGACGCGATCGGGAGATTTCGCGACCTCTGGATTTCCTGGTGATAGCGAAACACCCGCGCCAGTTGGGTGTTGGGGGTGAAGTCCGAAATCGACGCCGCGATCTCGGTTTCATCCATCTCGCCGCGCGCGATGTCCTCGCGCAATTCGACGAACCGCTGTACCAGGACATCCGCCTGCTCGTCGATCGAGCCATCACGCTCGACGAGATAGCCGCTCTGTCCGTCGTGGATCACCGACTCGAGTTGCGGCAGATGGATCGCCGCGACGGGCCGGCCGACGGCCAGCATCTCCAGCACGCAGCGCGGCATCCCCTCGAACTCCGAGGTGAGGATGCCCGCATGCGCATGGGCGAGCGTTGCTGCCATGCCGACGGCGTCCTTGAAGCCGTGGCGGACCGTGATGGCCTCGATCTCGGCAAACTCATGGAAGCGATGCGGGTCACTGGTGCCGATGTAGTGGAATTCGACCGCGCCGTTCAGCCGGTCGCGCAGCCGTGCGATCGTCTTGAACATCAACGGCGGATTCTTGAATTCGTCGAGCCTGCCGGCGAACACGACGCGGAACGTCGAGACGTCGCGTGGCAGCGGCTGCGGCCGGAAGATGTCGGTGTTGACCCAGGTCCACAGCGTATCGATCTTGTCGCGCTGGCCCGGATAGGTCTTGTGCAGGCGTTCGGTGATGAACGGATTGACGCACAGGAATTTGGTGCTGTTTGCCACGGCAAACCGCTCGCCCGCGCTGTGAACGAACCAGTATTTCCGCAACAGCGAATCCATCTGCATGTTCGGTGCGCCTTCGCCGTGCAGCATCTGCACGAAGGGCAGCCGCAGGATCACCGGAAGCCAGGAATATTCGACGCGCCGCAGATCGATCGTGCATTGGCGCGAACGGATCAGCCGGGCGATCGGTGCAAAGAAGCGCATCAGCGCCAGGAAGAATTGCCCCGTCAGCGATGCCCGTATGCTGCGGGCCGCCTCGCGCGCCTGCATGTCGGAATAATGCAGGATGGGAAGGAAGTCGAAGCTGCGGCCACGGAATGTGAGGCGATGAACCTGCCCGAGCGCCAGATCACCCCTGGAATCGATGCCGATGAACAGCAGGTCGGTATCTCCGGGGTGGAAGGTGATGAAGTCGCGAATATAGGTTTCGAGGCCGCCCACCTTCTCGCCCCTGGGGTCGAAGGGGTGGATCAGGCAGATCTGGTAGCGGTTCTGGGCGTAGTTCGCGTTACGGGCGCGGAGCCCCAAGGTCACTGTCGAGGTCATGCGGCCCTCTTCATGCGAGCGTTGACGATCTGGGGAAGGGTGCGGGCGACGAGCCGTGGCACGACGGCCATGCATCGCGCATAGCGCGGCCCAAGACGGCGTGGATTGTTCAGCATTCGCCATGCCCATTCGAGGCCGACCTTCTGCGCAACCGAGGGGGCGCGTGTCTGCGTGCCGGCGATGAAATCCAGCGCAGCACCGATGCAGAGCATGCCGGTGCCCTGCAATTCGTCGAGGCAGCGCGCGGAAAACACTTCCTGGCGCGGCGCACCGAGTGCGACGAAGCAGAGTTTTGCGCCGGATTTCCGGATCAGCTCGATCGCATAATCGGCCTCGGCCGAATGCGGATCGAAATTTTGTGATGGCGAGTAGCAGCCCGCGACTTGCAGGCCTTCGTACTTGGTGATCAGCCGGCGTGCCGTCAGCGCTAGCGTATTGTTGTTCGAGCCGAGCAGGAAGATCGGCAGTCCCTTCTTGCGAGCCGCCTGGCAAACCGGCTCGACGAGGTCGGCTCCCGTGGTGCGGCTGATCGGTGTTCCCACCAGTCTGCTCAGCATCACGATCGGAAATCCGTCGGCAGTCACGAACCGGGCGCGACGATAGGCGGCACGGAACTCCGGCTTCTCCTGCAGCTGCACGACGTGATCGAGGTTCAGCGTGCAGACGCTGAAATTATCGCCATGCTCTGCCGCGTCCACGATCGATGAGACCGCGTCTGGCAGCGAAGGAATGTTGATGGTTATGCCGTCGACGGAAAGGTTCCGTTGTTCCGGCGCGTGCGGATCGAGCATTCTGAGTCTCCTGATGACGGGCTTGAGAAGAAACGCATTCACAAATTATGAGCGATGCACCTGTTGCCGGCAGCAACGGGAACTCAATGTCAAAAGGAGTCGTCGTCAACGAACGGGTGGCAAGAGAGACAATTAATGCGACGCAACGATGGCGAGATCGATCTCGAATATGCGCAAGTTGTCGGCACGTTTGCATCACGCGAATGCAGTCATGCGCGCAATACGATGTGACGTTAAGGCCTGTGTCAGTTCTGCGCATCACGCCTCCGAGCTGCGCTGTCGAAGACGAAACTGCCGAAAGATGAATCGTGCATAGAACGGCGAGAGTGTCGCGAGATAGGTCGCGATGCCCAACGCGATGTGGAGAGAAACGACGGGCAGCGACGGAGCGACGGGGAGCAGCTTCAGCACGGTGGCCATCGCCGCTGTTGCCGCCGTGATGGGAACCAGATGTTCGAGCGGAAGCCGCAGATCGAATTTTGACAGTGCGATTGCAAGGCTGACGCCGGCCGCGACCATCGCCGCGACGACTGTCGCCATGGCCCCGCCGGTCAATCCCCATCGATGCACGAAGGCGAAGCTGAGTGCGAGCGTCGCGGTGGCATCGACGGCCGCCACGATCGCGAGCAGTCCGGTGCGATTGTGCAGGAGGAACGTCTGGTCGACGAAATGCGCGCGCAGGCTCCTGATCGATCCAGCGAGCATCGAGAGCGGCAAAATCGCGAGTGTGACCTCCTGGAAAGGGATGGCGATGGTGAGCTGAACGATCTCATGGCGCAGCATGAAGATGCCGGTAATGCTCGGCGCCAGGATCGCGATGAGAAGAGCGCTGTTGTCGGCCAGCTGCTGCATCGCCACTTTGCTGCCGTGCCGTTCCATGCTCTTGACCGCGAGGGGAAATGCAGCCGCCGTCACAAGCATGGCGGCGAACGTCGCGGCACGCTGGCCGAGGCCGTAGCCGACGGCGAACAGGCCGGCGGCGGCAACGCCCATGGCTTCGTTGACGACGAAGCGGGAGGCGTTGAGGCCGATCCAGCCGAGGGCGCCGCCGATGATGAGCGGAAGTCCGTAGCGCAGGGCGTGATTGACGATTTCCCGGTCGAGCGGCCAGAGCCCGCGGCCACACCCGATCCACGGCAGCACGATCACCGCGGCAGCGAGCTGTGCAATGGCATAACCCGCCAACGGCCATTCGGCTGAGCGCCCGACCGTCTTGATCAGGACGAGGCCGATCAGGAAGCCGAAGAGGGGGCCGACGACCTGCTGGATCGTGTAGACGCCGATCTGGTGTCGGGCGCGGGCGCGTTCGCCAAAATAGAGATTGAGCGTCCTTGTGGCGACATAGGCGATGGTGGCAAGCGCGAGGCCGGAATCGGCATCAGGCGCGATGACGCGGAACAGGACAATGAGCACGATCATGCTTTGCAGCAGGCATGATCCAAGCAGCACGGTGTTCTCGGTCCGATAGAAGCGGGCAACGTCGTTGTTGTCGTGGTAGCGCCCGAGGAAGCGCAGGGCGTATTGTGACCACCAGGCCAGGAACACGATCTGCAGGAGTTCGTGCGTCGCCGTAACGAGGGTGATGACGCCGAGCGTGGGCTCATCGACCAGATGCGTCCAAACGATCATCGCGATCAGTTGGGAGAACGGCCCGATGACCTGCGCGGGGAGATAGAGCAGCGTGTTCTTGAGCAGCATCGGTCAGGCTCCGAGCCGGCGTGCGATCGACGGCGGCAGGGTCTGCCGGACGATGATCAATGCGGCGATGCTGCCGAAGGCGGCGATTACGAAGGTCAGGACGGACGCTGCAAGGGGACCGATCTGGCGCAGCGGCGCATGGTCGCGCAGCGCCATGACGATGAAGATGTGCCAGAGATAGATGAAGTAGCTGCCGGAGCCGAGCGAGGCCAGAGCCGGCGAGCCCCGGTCGATCGCGAGCAGAAGACAGCAGAGCAGCCCGGCGTAGCCGAAGAATGCGATCGAATCGTAATCGGCGGCGTCGCCGATGCCGGCGAGACGTGTGGCGGCGTAGATGGTGTAGGCAACCATGGCTGCGCCGAGCAGGAGGCGCGGCGAGGCGGCGAGCTCGAGCTTCAGTCCGCTTGTTCCGACCAGCGCCCCCAGCGCCATGAACGCAAACCAGAACGGAATGTCGCGCATCCGCACTTCCTCGATCAGGCTCTCCGAAAGCCCGAGACGCGACAGCAACGGATCGACATAGGCGCCGACGATGAGTCCAAACAGAATGAGCAGGGGAAGCAGGATCGTCAGCTGCCGTGTGCGTCGACGGGCGTCCGTGGCGATCGTGCGGTACACCAACCACAGCAGGAACGTACAGCCGACATAGACGAAGACGTAATAGTAGACGAAGGCATAGGCGAGCACGTAGCGCGCCAGCGTCGTCGCCGGACGATGGTCCATCGCCGGATTGTGCAGGGCCATGTAGAGATAGGCAGCCGCAAACACGATGGTGTAGGGGATCAGAGCCGCCCAAATTCGCTTCGACAGCGGAACGTGTCCCGACGCTGCCGTCAGGTAGCCGGACGCGAACAGGAAGATCGGTACACACGGCCGCAGCATGGCGTCAAGCGTGACCTGCCACGCAAGCAGCGGCTGCGTCAGCGAATGGATTGCGATCACCATCAGGATGGCGACGCCACGCATGGTGTCGATGCCGAGGTCACGGCTGGCGGCGCCGGCCTGCGTGGCTTGTGCGCCAAGCAGCCTTGCATCGGTGACGGTGAGTGTGCTCATCGCGGATCGTCCGTCCATGGGTCTCACCGCCCGGCGAGGTGGCTGCGTGGCGGCGCGGATGCGGGTTCGCCGGCCCGCGATATGCCGGCGATGAGATCGATCACGGCATCGCGGTCGGCACCTGCCAGGGCGTTCCAGCGCCGCAGGTTTTCCGCGGCGAGCGCGACGAAGCGCGAGCGCCAGCCTGGATCGGAGACCTCGCTGGCGATGCGGGCCGCGGCGAGCGTGGGCTCGCCGGTGTCGACGAGAATGCCCGATGCATCGAGCACCTCCCGGAAGATCGGTGCATCCGGCGCAACGATGGGAAGGCCGGCATATTGCGCCTCCAGCAGCGGCAGCCCGAGACCTTCCTCATGCGAGGTGCAGATGAAGATATCGGCCTCGTCGAGCAGTTGGCGGACGCGGTCGTCGGGCTGATAGCCGTGGAGGGTCACGCCGGGGAATGCTTTCAGCGCCTCGTAATCGTCGCCCCAGCCGTTGCGCCCGACGATATCGAGCGTTGCGCGCGGATAGCCGTGGGCGCGCAGGGCACCGACGATCCTGGCTGCGGCGAGAAAGTTCTTTCGCGGCTCTACAGTGCCGAGCGCGACGAGCCGCAAATGATCGGTTGCCCGATTGGCACGGTTGCCGGCGTTCAGGCCGAACACGTCGCGGACCGGTGGCCGGTAGAGCGTGATCGAGGCGTCGGGACGGCAATGTTCTGCGAGCTTGCGCAGCGTGTCGCGGGAGTTGGTGAGGAAGCGCGGATAGGTCCGCACCGCCAACCTGAATGGCGGCGCCATATAGAGCCGTGCACGCAGATTGAGATCGTCCGGCCGCGACAGCAGGAAGACGTCGTGGATGTAGGGCAGTACCCGTGATGCAAAGGGCCGGAGCAGCGGGCTTGGCGGGAAGCCGGGACAGAGCAGGGCGGACGATCCGAGCGACAGGCGCATCGGCAGGCCCATGGTCTGGGTCATCACCATCTGCGCGACGTTGCCGGCCGTCACCGGGACGATGTCGAGAGGCGCAAGCGCAGCCGGCGAGAACAGCTCGAGCGTGATGCGTTCGAGGCCGGTGACGTGGCGTCCGACATGGGTGTGATCGACATAGATGGCCATGTGCGTACGCTTTCAGGTGTAACGAGGAACGAACCGCTGCCGTGGCCGCGGATGGGAGGGGCGGGGCGTGACCGCTCGGTCGCGCGGCAGAAGCAGCACGATCAGCGTGATGAACTGCGCCAGCTGGATGTTCTTCGAGGAGAAGCTGACCGAGCTTGCCGCGACGATCAGGACCAGGAACAGGATCGCCCATGCGGCATGGCTCGCGCGCTTCAGGATCTCGGCGAAGAGTGCGCCGAGCCCGATCGTCAGCAGCATGGTGTGAACGATGCCGAATTGAACGATGCAGGAGACCCAGAAATTCTCGATGCCGTATTTCAGGCCGTAGGTGCTCTGCATCGCCGCAACCCGCACCGGGTTGGGGCCGAGGATCAGCTCCTGCCAGGAGAAACGCGACAGCAGGTTGAGGGTCGCGTAGCGGGCGTTGGCGCTGCCCTTGTCCGAGGAAAATCGCAGCAGCATCTTGTCGAAGAAGCCGAGATCGAACGCCGTGAAGATGCCGGCAGCGGCGACGAAGATGACACAGATCGCAGCGACCACGACGAGAAGCGGGATCCGGCCCCCGCGCAGCAGCCGGAGCATCTGGTAGGCGGTCGCCATGCCGATCAAAAAGAGGGTCGTCACCAGCGCGGTACGCCCGCCGAAGGCCATCAGCGAAGCCAGCGCGAACGCGATCAGCGGCAGCCTGATCGCGGGCGACGGACAGATTGCCGGACGAAACACCAGCGCGAGCACATAACCGGCCACGACGCCGGACGCGGTGAGGGGATGGCCCAGCAATGCCGAGGCGCGCCATTCCCCGAGCACGACGACATCGCCGACAGTCAAGGGAAACAGGCGATGCCCGCTGCGATATTCATAGAAGCCAATGACGATGTTGACGAAGATCGCGGCATGCAGCGCCCAGATCACCGGACGTTTTTGCGCAGGCGAGAGCTGCCAGATGATCAGCACCAGCAGCAACGGCAGCAGGAAGGTGTCGATGATGACGGTGAAGGGGCGCTCCAGCACGATCATCTGGGTCAGCAGGCACAGCCAGCAGAACAGATAGACCAGCAGGAGCCTTGCCTCCGAGAAGACCCGCACCAACTCGCCGACCGGATCGGCCTTCCTGATCAGCACGAGGCCGAAGGCAAGGACCGTGAAATAAGTCGCCGGGTGCAGCTTTTCGTAGAAATTGCCGCCGGCCGAGAGGTAATGGATCTTCCAGTGCGTCAGCATCGTCGTCGAGATCGTGAAGATGCTGACGACGGCGAGAAGGATGAGGCCGACGATCGCGATGTCGATGAGGCCCAGGAACGTCGTCCGACCGGCGCCGGGATTCGCCACGGCAACCGGGGACAGCGAGTCCCGGCTCGACCGGAGGGCGACGCCACCCGGCAAGGGTATCGAACGGCTTGCCGGCATCAGCGGGATGCTCCGACCTTCAGGCCGGCGGCGTAGGGTTTGAGATAGGCGGAGCTCTGATAATAGTCGTAGAAGCGCAGGCGGCTCATATCGACGCGCGTCAGCACGGTGCCGAGGATCCGATCATGCACCGGCCCGAGCAGGTCGATCGTGTGGGCGAGCACCTCGCCGGGCGTCTGGTCCCATCCGACGGCCAGCACGATCCGGTCGGCGAGCTCGGCAAGGGCGCGGCCGTCGACCAGTGGCACGAGCGGGGGCGAATCGATCACGATCAAATCGTATCGCTGGCGGAAATAGTCGATCACGTCGACGATGCGGTCGGAGAACATCAGCTCGGTGATCATGTCGGCATGCTCGATCCTGGTGGAGGGCAGGATCGACAGGCCGGTGCTGGCATCCGTCAGCACGGCGCTCTCGGCCGTCACCGCGCCGGTGGCGATCTCCATCAGGCCCGCATCGGCGTGCGGACACAGCGAGTGCGTGACCTGCGGCTTGCGCAGATCGCCGTCGATCAGCAGCGTGCGGATGCCGAGGCTCGCGAGCGACTGCGCGAGATTGACCGAAAGGGTGCTCTTGCCTTCGCCGTCCAGCGCTGAGGTCACGAGCACGACCTTGATCGGCTGCGTCCGCATCGTCCGCTGCAGGGCAAGCCGGATTGCCCGCACCGCTTCGGCAAAGAAGGTGCCGGGCGCCTCGATGGCGTAGCGCATCAGTGGTGGCTGCAGGGCAGCGGGAAGCAGCTTCATCGTCGCGGGATCGTCGCGCCCGAGCTCGTTGCGCCCGAGTTTCGCGCGGCCAGCGAGCTCGCCCGAACTGATCAGCGGAACTGCGGCGAGGGCCGGCACGCCGGCGATCTGCTCTGCCTGTTCCAGCGTCTTGATCCGCTGGTCGAGATAATCGACCAGGAAGGCGAGCACGCAGCCGATGCCGAGCCCGAGCGTAAGTGCGAGGCCAAGGATCAGGAATTTCTTCGGCCATGACGGTGAGATCGGGATGCTGGCGCGCGTCACCACGCGTGAGTCCGGCAGCTCGAGGCTCTGCTGCGCCGTGCTCTCCTTGTAGCGGGCAAGGTAGGATTCATAGAGGGTGCGATTGGCCTCGGCCTCGCGCTGCAGCTCGCGCAGGCGGACCTGGGCTTGGCCCGACGAGGTCGAGACGCCCTGAACCTGGTCAAAACTCTGTTGCAGGGACGCTTCGCGCGAGCGCGCGACGTCGTAGTCGTGCTGCGAGCTCTGCAGGATCCGCTGCAGCTCCTCGTTGATCAGGCGCTGGGTGTCACGCAATTGCGCGCGCACATTGGCGACGGTCGGATGACGCGGGCCGTATTTGCTGGCGAGGTCCGCCTCGTTCTTGGCGATGTCGGCATATTGGGTGCGCAGCCGCGCGACGACGTCGGACGAGATCGCGGCGTTGATGCCGCCGGGGTCGCCGCCGTTCTTCTGGACCTGGCGGGCCTGCTCGTATTTCGCGCGTGCCTCGGCCGTGGCGACACGGGCGGCGATCAGCTGGTTGTTGAGGTCGGACAGCTGCTGGTCGTTGACGGTGACGCCCTGGGCCACGGTCAGATTGTTCGCCGCGCGAAAATCCTCGACCGCCCTGTCCGATGTGACGACGCGCGATTTCAATTCGTCGATCTGGCCGTTGAGCCAGGTCGAGGCGATCTTGGTCGCGGCATTCTTGGCGCGGACCTGTTCGTCGAAATAGGCGTCGGCGAAGGCGTTGGCGATCAGCGCTGCCTTGCGCGGGGACTCCGAGTTCACGTTGATATCGACGAGGAAGGTGGTCCCCTGGCGGATGACCTTGGTCCGCCGCTGCAGGATGTCGATCGCCGTCGCCTTCTGGGCGTCCTCCGCACTGGCGCCGTCGGACGGCGCACTGCTCTTGAACCACTGCTTGACATGATCGAGCAGCTTTGGCGGCGGCGCGAACTCGATGTCTGAGGTGAGCTTGAGCTTGTCGATTACGCGCTCGAGAATCGCGATCGATTGGATCAGCTGTGTCTCGCTGTCGATGGTGGCGTCGTCGGTGCCGTAGTTCGAGGACTGAACGGCCGACTGGTTCGATTCGATCGCCGTTGCACGGCGCGGGTCGACGAAGACGGTGGAGGTCGCCGTATAGAGCGTCGTGGCGAGGAAGAATGAATAGAACAGCGCCAGCGTAGCCAGCACGGCCGGCACCGCGGCGAGCAGGCGCCAGCGCCGGCGCAGAATGCGTCCCATCTCGCGCAGGTCGACGGTCGGCGTCGGCTTGACGCGCACCTCGGTCGCAGGTTCGTCAAAGCCGACAGGCTGTTCAATATTGCGCTGTAACATTGATGCCTACCTGATGCTTGTCGAAGCTGAAGATGGGGATGTCGCTGTTGCGATCGGTGTAGCGGTGGTAGAGCGAGATCGCGCCGAAGCGATTGAGGACATATTTGATGCTGGCGTCCGTCGACGTGACGCGGTCCTTGCGCGCGAGGCCGAAGAACTTGTCGGTCTCGTAGCCCGCTGCCGCCGACAGGATGACGTTGCGGCGGAGCTCGTAGTCGACGCCGACTTGAAGGGCATTGGCGAGCACGCCGGTCGAGCTGGTCTGCGACGTCTGGGTCACGAGCTGCTCGGCCTTGAAATGGACGTCGATCAGCCTGGTCGGCCGCCAGGTCAGCATGGCGCGATAGGACGGCCCCTCGATGGTGCCGATCGTCGGGTCGACGAAGCGCTGCTGGACATATCCGGCGCCGAATTCGCCGGTGATCAGATTGCCGAGGCCCACAGTGACGCCGGACAGGCCGCGAAAGCCCTGTGAGTCCAGCGAGTGGCCGGGCGTGCCCCGGACGTTGCGAGCGTTGCCTTCAAGGGCGGTGAACAGGCCGAACATCGGGGAGAGCGCGTAGTCGGTCCGGCCGTGCAGCGTATAGACCTGGCCGTCGAGACTGTCCTGACTGATGACCGTGCCGTCCTGCGCCCGCGTCGAGCCGTAGTCATAGGCATCGGTACGGATGCCGACCGAGGCCGAGAGGCGATTGAACTCCTTGCGGACGCTGACATCGCCGGAGAACAGATCATAAGGTGTTGGTTGCACGGCGCCTGTCGGCGATGTCAGCGACCCCACGCCGACATTCAGATGCGCGATCTGGAAATTGGTCAGGACCACCAGATCGTGGGAAATGTCGTACCAGGCATTTCCCTTCAGGCTTGCATTGGTCTGGTTGAGCCCGGGATTGGCATTGTAGACCAGTTGCTGGGCATCGAGCGAGATGTCGATGCCGTGCCGCTCCCACAAGGTGCGCGCGCGCAGCGACGGTTCGAACGTTGCGGCGATGTCGGAGCGCTTCATGAAGTTGGATGCAAACACATTGCTGTCATAGAACGCGCCCGTCATGAATGACGGCAGGAACATCCACGAGCCCTGGCGGATGCCGATCTGCTCATAGCCAGGCTGCTGTCTGTTCTTCACCGGCGTGTCCTCGGGTGGCACGGGTTCGCGGTTGTTCCGATCCGTAAGCTCGGGCAACGGCGTCGGATCGAACAACCGTTGCGCATTCCATGGCGGCGCCACCCGGTCCGTCGTGAGCGGAATCACCTGTGCACTGGCCGATGACGCGAGCCCCATCGCGATCGCCGCAACGGGAGCCGGTGCAAGTTTGAGGCCATGACGGCGTCGCGGTCTGCACGACCGATCCGCGCTGAGTCGCACGCGTGAGAGTGCCGACGCACAGTTCATCACTATTCCCTAAGAGGAAGCGACGCGTGCCGCTACTCAACTACGTCCATTCTCAAGAGCCGTCGAAGCGGAAGTCACCAACGAATCGATCGCGCGATGAATTGTTTCCATCACGTCGAAATCGTCGTTCGCATCCTGCAACGCTGTCGACGCGATAACGTTTTCTGCGCTGCAAGAAAAAAGTCGCATCGTAAAGAGACGAGACTATGGCGAGCGTTCGTCACGCGCTGTGTGGAACCAGCAGCGAAATTATCGTGGGTTAATTTTGCGGAGTGACTCGAAGCTGCACATTGTTGATGCAATCTGCTTGTCGTGCAGACGCAATGAAATGCTCGCGGAGAGGGAACCGTGCGCTATTCGGATTTGAGTGGCACGAGAGACGGCAGGCGATTTGCGATTGCGCGCTTGAAAAGTCTGCGCGGTCGCTCGAACAGCAGGCTGAACGCGAAGGCGATCAGGATGCTGACGAGTGTCAGGCCGATGAATTCGAGAAGGAATTGCGGCGATATCGCCGTGTAACGCGCGTCGGCGCGCGTTATTCCGATCGTCGCGCCGTAGAGCCGGATAAGGGGATAGTGGATGACATAAAGAGAGAAGGAGATCTCCGCGAACCAATGGCTCAGCGGGGCGAGATAAGTCGCAACTCGCGCCTTCGTTCCGTCGCCTGGGATCGCCTGATCAAAGAAAGTCGAGATGGTGTAAGCGAACGACAGTGCCAGGAAGAGATCGCGGAACCACCAATACTCCCGTCCGATCTGCAGGCGTCCGAACAGAAGCGCGCAAGCGAGCAGTGCGAGGGCCGGCAGGCGATGGTGCCTCAGGATTGGCGGCACGAACCAGAGCGCTGCCCCGATCAGCCAGAACGGAAAATCCAGCACGATGTTGGTGTCGTCGAGTGGCGCGCGCACCAGCGCTAGTACGAAGATCAGCGCCAGACCGCCAAGACCAAGCACCAATCGGATCGAGATGGCGCCCGACAAGGCGGCGACGATGACCGGAAAGGCGATGTAGTAGACGATCTCGTTGGAGATGCTCCAGAGCGGCAGGTTGTTGCAGAGCGGCCGGACCAGAAAGTTCTGCAAGCCGAAGGTGTTCCCGAGAATGGTGGCCGGCGTATCGGCGCAAGCCGCATTGGCGATCGCATGCTGAAGCGTCACGGACAGCACGACCGCGGCGACGAGAACCGGTGCAATGCGGACGCTGCGATCGAGCCAATAGGCGCGGAGATCGCGTGGCGACCTGAAGTCGAGCCTCAAGACCGCGCTGCCGACAAGAAATCCGCTGAGCACAAAGAACACCACCACAGCGTCGTGGCCAAACGACGTGACGAAGTAGAAGGCGGCGATTGCCACATTGTGCGTCTCCAGCGCGTCGAGGGGAGCCACGAGCGTTGTGCGAATGTGGAAGAGAAGGACGAGGAGGGCAGCCAGCGCGCGGGCGAAATCGAGGATGTGAGGAAGCACCATTCCTGGCGCCAGCGTGCTTGCGCGAGATTTCGGCATGTTGGACGCCTTCCCGGCAAGTCCGCCGCAGGACCTGACGCTTGGACTGGAGAATGAGGGGCGGGGGCGCCGGCCTAGAAGAAGCGCTCGGGCACGCGGATGTTGTCACCGGGGAAGACGGCGACAGGGGTGTCCATCGAATAGACCTCTTCAGGACCGCCGCCGGAACGACGAAGATAGATCTTTCCTTCGTTGGCACGATAGGTGAAGCCGCCGGCGCTCGCGACCGCATCCATCACGGTGAGGCCAAGGCGATAGGGATATTCGCCGCCCTTCTTGACCTCGCCGAGGATGTAATAGGGGCGATATAGCGCGACTTCGACGTTCACACGTGGATCGCGCACGATGCCTTTCGCGAGCGCAGACGTGATTGATTTTTCAAGCTGTCTGGTTGTGAGGCCACCGGCCCTGACGTGTCCGGCAAGCGGGACCGAGATATTTCCCGTGCTGTCGACCTCATACTCGCCGGTGATGTCACCTTCGCCATAGACCTTGACGCGGACGCGATCGTTCGGTCCGAGCACATAGGTTCCCATTCCCGGTGATCCCTGCTGTGCCGATTGAGCTGAGGTCGCGGCGTGAGGCGAGAAGCCCGAGCCGAGCAGCAGAATGGAGGCGAGAAGTGAGGCTGCGCCGAAGGAAGTTGCTCGCGTCGTCATCAGTGCGTCCCCAAGATCAAATGCGTTGGTCGCACATACTTGAGTAAAAGACGGCAAAAGAATGTGTGCGCGAGTTCCCTCTTACTGGAAGAAGAGTGTCCGGATCAGAATGATGATCGCGATCCACACAAGCGCATTCCCCAGCAGGATGCGGTTCCGGAGTTGACGTCCCGTCGATCTGCTCTGCTTAAAGGGAGGGCAATCCGCGCGTTCTGCGATCATGGATGCCTCCCTTATTTGTTTTGCAGCGGTCTCTGAGCGTGCCGCCGTTTGAGTTGGTCGTGAGATCATCTGCGCGTCTCACTCTTTCTTCAATAACACAGGACATCCCGCAGATTAGGGCGGACAGCTCAGCGCGCAGTGAATCGGAATGCTCAAAAGCCAAGCATTCGCGTCAGGTTATCTGACTTTGATATGTTAACGACGGAGCGCATCGAACGCAGCGTTCGCTCGGCGAAGAAATGTTCCCCATCATTTCGAAATGCATGGCTGCATCCAGGCACGCGCAACGCGCAGCACGCTGACATCACACTAAGCGTCTCTCAACAAACCGATTTCTCGCGACGCACAACGAATGGGCGTGTCGTCTGGTCGCGGCGGACGCGTTGCTGTCAGCTTGTCGCCAAACTTCGTCCAAGAAATTTATGAAAGTGCGCGACGAAGGCGGATCGACGTGACTCGGGTGCTGGCCAGCGCAAAACTGGCGGGCACGAGTTAACGTGGCGACGAACTGAGTGGATGACACGGCAATGACGAGCATCATCGCAGCACATGCGCATGAGACGAATGTTGTGGCCTTCCGCAAGGGACGTCGCCTGATTTCGGTGCGGCCGGTCGAGTGTGTCGACACCAGGTATCGGAAGGGACGATCCCGGCGGATGTCGCGGATTGAACCGTCGGCATCGGTCCGAAAGCGCCTGTTCGACGTCGCCGTCTCCGGTGCCGCGCTATTCTTCCTGGCGCCTCTGCTGCTCGCGATCGCGATTGTCATCAGGATGACATCGCCGGGGCCGGTGCTGTTCTTTCAATACAGGTACGGCTATCGCAATCGCCGCTTCAAGATCTACAAGTTCAGGTCGATGCGGAACGATGTCTGTGACAGCGGCACGAAGCAGGCGGTGAAGGGCGACGCGCGGGTGACCTGGATCGGCGGGATCCTTCGCAAGACCAGCCTCGACGAAATTCCGCAACTCTTCAACGTCCTCAGGGGCGACATGTCGCTGGTCGGGCCGCGTCCGCATGTGCCCGGCATGCTGGCCGCGGACAAGCTGTATGAGGATCTGGTTCCCTATTACTTCCAGCGCCACACCGCGCGCCCCGGCATCACCGGGCTCGCACAGGTGAGCGGCTGCAGGGGAAGCACGGTCGAGGCCGGCCGGGCGATCTCGCGGATCGACTACGATTTGGAATATATCGAGCGCTGGTCGCTCGGCATGGATGTCATGATCATCCTGCGCACGGTCCGCAAGGAATTCCTCTCGGGCAGCGGCTTCTGACCGGCGCGTCGCGCGTCGGATGGTCCAACCTTCATAACAACAAGAAAGCGATGCCATGAGCGCGAGACAGCGAGCCAAGGAGCTCATCAAGGACACATTTCCATCTGCCTGGCTGCACTGGCATTTCATGCATCGTCCGAAGAGCGCCGAATGCGAGCTGGCTGTGCTGGAGAAGGTGGTGCCGCGCGGAGCGGTGACCATCGATGTCGGCGCCAATTTCGGGCTCTACACGCGCAAGCTCGCGCGGTTGTCGCAGCGGGTTCATGCCTTCGAGCCATCGCAAAAGATGGCTGACCTGCTCCGGCGCACCTCGGCGTCGAATGTCAGGGTTCACGAGCTGGCGCTATCGGACCAGACGGGCGAGGCGGAATTGTTCACTCCGCAGGAGGGGCGTGACCCCGTCTATGGACTGGCCTCACTCGAGCAGCGTGAAATCACTGCAAGTCAGCACGTCGTGGCGGCGACGGTGCCGACGGCGCGGCTCGACGCCGTCGTTCGGGAGGACGTCGCCTTCGTCAAGGTCGACGTCGAAGGCCACGAGTTGAATGTGCTCGACGGTGCGGTTGATCTGCTCGAGCGCAGCCAGCCGGTGTTCCTGGTCGAGGCGGAAGACCGCCACCGCGCGCAGGCGACGGCGCTGGTGTTCGAGTTCTTCCGGCAGCGATCCTATCGCGGCTATTTCCTGAAGGATGGCGACGTCTATCCCGTGCACCAGTTTGACGCCGCCGAGCTTCAGGATCCGGGCGCACTGCTGCCGGATGGTGGCCGCAAGCCCGGACGCAGCTACATCAACAACTTCTTCTTCTTTCCCCGTCACTACGACGGAAGGTCGACGCTGATGGCGTAGCCGGTCGTCCGGCTAGGCCAACATGTCCCTCACCAGCGGCACGACCTTGCTGCCGTAGAGTTCGATGCTCTTCATCAGCTTCTCGTGCGGCAGCGGGCCGGCCGAGTATTTCAGCTGGAAGCGCGCGATGCCGAGCGCCTTCGCCGTCGCGGCGATCTTGCGCGCGACGGTTTCGGGCGAGCCGACATAGAGCGAGCCGTGATCGGCTTCCTGCACGAACTCGTCGCGGCCCATTGGGGGCCAGCCGCGCTCCTTGCCGATCCGGTCGCGCATCACCTTGTAGTCGGGCCACAGCTCCTCCCGGGCCTGCTCGTCGGTGTCGGCGACATAGCCCGGCGAATGCACGCCGATCGGCTGCGGCGTCCGGCCGAACTCCTTGTAGGCGCGGTGATGCAGATCGACGTAGGGCGCGAACCGCTTCGGATCGCCGCCGATGATCGCCAGCAT